>CAZSBF010000085.1:0-18639 GCA_964605185.1 uncultured Planctomycetaceae bacterium | reverse complement strand
TTGAGGCGGTTGTTGCGGTTGATGATGCGGCGATAAAGGTCGTTCAAATCGCTGGTGGCGAAGTTGCCGCTGTCGAGGAGAACGAGAGGACGCAAATCCGGCGGGATGACCGGAATGACATCCATGACCAGCCACGTGGGGTCGTTCTGGCTGTTACGCAGACTCTCGACGATTTTCAGCCGCTTCGAAAGATCCTTGATCTTCTGTTTGCTGTTGGTGTTGAGGATGTCCTCGCGGAGCTTCTCACCGATGGCCTTGAGGTCCATGCGCGAGAGAAGTGTCTTGACGGACTCGGCGCCGATCTGGGCATCGAAGGCGTCATCACCGTATTTGGTCATCGAGGCACGGTATTCTTCTTCCGTGAGAATCTGGCCGCGCTTGAGGGGCGAATCCTTCGGATCGGTGACGACGTAATCCTGGAAGTAAACCACCTTTTCCAGGTCGGACGTCTTCATATCCAGCAGTGCGCCGAGGCGCGACGGCATGGCTTTGAAGAACCAGATGTGAACAATAGGAGCGGCCAGATTAATGTGGCCCATGCGCTTGCGGCGAACGCGGCTGTGCGTGACTTTCACGCCGCATCGGTCGCAGATCATGCCCTTGTGCTTTGTGCCCTTGTACTTGCCGCAGAAGCACTCCCAATCGCGCTCAGGGCCGAAGATTCGCTCGCAGAAGAGACCATCCTTTTCCGCACGATAGGTGCGGTAGTTGATGGTCTCGGGCTTACGGACTTCGCCGTAGGACCAGGAGCGAATGTCGTTGGGACTCGCCAACGAGATCTTCACCGCGCCGTAGTCATTCACACGATCGTACATATTCTCAACCATGTTCAACCATCCTCTGGGGTGATTGGCTATTCACACATATCAAACAAGACGCGGCCAGCGCGTCATCGTTACACCGTTGCAGGCCGTCGCACACGCGACGACACGTCAAGCGACATGGGCACCAGGCCCGCCGTCCGCTTGAAACCCAACTCTTCGCAGAAATCCACTTCCGTGCCGTAGGCGGCGGCGTCAATTCGTTCGCATCCCATCGCGGCCAGATTTGAAATCACCTCGTCGGCCATCTGCCGGGCGATTCCATACTGGTCGTGTTCGATGCGGCCATCGACGTGAGTGACAGCCCCCGGTCCCTGACACGCAGGGTCGAGCTTGCATTCCGTCAGATAGCCACGGACGCCGTCGGCCAACCCACGAGCGATGCCGATAAGGCGGCCGGCGCCATCGCGGGCCACGACAAAGCAGACCGAGTTGTCGACGATTTTCGAGAGCTTATCGACGGATTGGGGCACGATGCAGCCCTGAGCGTCGTAAAACGCCTTGAGTTCTGCCACGTCCAGCGATTTGACGACTTCGCAGGTTATGCCGTCCATGTTTCGCTCCTTGATCGCCGTTACCACGTACTAAATCAACCGACCCTTTTCGAGTTGGATGTTCATTCCCAGTCCGCGAATTTCGTTACATAACACGTCGAATGAGACCGGCGTTCCGGCCTCGAGTGTGTTCTCGCCCTTGACCATGCTTTCGTAAATCTTGGTGCGGCCCTCCACGTCGTCGGACTTGACGGTGAGGAGTTCCTGCAGGATGTACGCAGCGCCGTAGGCTTCGAGGCCCCACACTTCCATTTCTCCGAATCGCTGACCGCCGGTGCGGGCCTTTCCACCGAGCGGCTGCTGGGTGATGAGCGAGTACGGACCCGTCGAACGGGCGTGAATCTTGTCATCCACGAGGTGGTGCAGCTTCATCATGTAGATGTAGCCAACCGTTACGGGCTGATCGAGTTTCTCGCCGGTGCGTCCATCGTGCAGGCGCGTCTTTCCGCCGTAGGGCATTCTGGTGAGGATCAGGCGATCCTTGTCCGCGGTCTGCACCGTCTTGAGGTCAGCCGCGAGCTGCTCGACCTTCTTGTTCGCCTCGGCGACGGCGGCGTGAAGCTCTTCTTCCTTGCAGCCGTCGAAGACCGGGGTGATCGCCTGGAAACCGCAAATCTTCGCGGCCCAGCCGAGGTGAGTTTCAAGAATCTGGCCGACGTTCATACGACTGGGCACGCCCAGCGGATTGAGCATGATGTCGACCGGAGTGCCGTCGTCGAGGAAGGGCATGTCCTCGACGGGAAGAATCTTCGCGATGACGCCCTTGTTCCCGTGACGGCCGGCCATCTTGTCGCCGACGGAAAGGTGCCGCTTGGTGGCGGTATAAACCTTCACCATTTCAAGCACGCCGGAGGGCAATTCGTCGCCACGCTTGAGTTGGGCGATCTTGCGGTCGCGCTCTTCGATCTGCTCGACGATGCGCGGCCAGTAGCGGTTGTAAATCGGTTCGCACTCCTCGCGCTTGCCGGCGGGTTTGATCCACTTCAGGTCGAAGGCCCAGTTGCCCGGCTCGCCGATCTGCTCCATGACGACTTCTTCATCATCGCTCTTACCGACGACCTGCTTGGTTCGTGGATCCACGACGGCCTGTCCGCAGACCCTGTCGAGTTCTTCGAGCATCTGCCGGAAGACAGCGATGGTCCGCAGGTTGCTGGTCGATCGATGATCCTTGATACGCTTCTGGAGGTTTTTCTTCTGGTCCTCCGTCATGTTGGTCCGGCGACTGAATCGCTTGGCATCGATGACGGTGCCGGAGATTCCGCTGGGGACTTCAAGCGAATCATTCTTCACGTCTTCGCCGGCGCGGCCGAAGATGGCATGGAGAAGCTTCTCTTCCGGAGAAAGCTCGCTCTTGCTCTTGGGTGAGACCTTGCCGACGAGGATATCGCCGGGGCCGACATCGGTGCCGATCTGGACGACACCGTTTTCATCGAGGTTTCGCAGGGCACGCTCGGAGACGTTCGGAATGTCGCGGGTGAACTCCTCGCGGCCGAGCTTGGTTTCGCGGATTTCGATGTCGTGCTCGTCGATGTGGATGCTGGTGAACGTATCGGTCTGCACAAGACGTTCCGAGATGAGGATGGCGTCCTCAAAGTTGTAACCGTCATACGTCATGAAGCCGACCAGCACGTTTCGACCGAGTGCCAATTCGCCATTCTTGCAGGCGGGGCCGTCGGCGATGATCTGGTTCTTCTTGACCTTCTGGCCGATCTTGATGAGCGGTGTCTGGTTGAGGCAGGTGCGCTCGTTAAGGCCCTGGAACTTGCGAAGCAGGTATTCCTCGGTGTTGTCGAGGACGATGCGGGTGGCATCGACAAACGTCACCGTGCCGTCCTTATCGGCGCGGATGACCATGCCGCTGTTTTCGGCAACGACACGCTCCATGCCCGTCGCGACGACGGGGGGCTCGGTGATGAGCAGGGGAACCGCCTGGCGCTGCATGTTCGATCCCATGAGCGCGCGGTTGGCGTCGTCGTGCTCAAGGAAGGGAATCAGCGACGCGGAAACGCCGACGGTCTGCTTCGGCGAAATGTCAACGTATTCGACATCCGTGCCCTCAACCGTGGCAAGGTCGCCGCGGATGCGGGCCATGATCTGCTCATGCTTGACCTTGCTTTGCTTCGGGTCAACGGCGTCAGGCGGAGCGAGGATGGTCTTCATTTCTTCGTCTGCGCGGAGAAACTCGACATCGGCCTCGATGGCACTGGTCTTGGTGTTCACCTTGCGATACGGCGTGATCAGGAAGCCGTATTCGTCAACCGTCGAGTAAATGCTGAGCGACGCAATCAGACCAATGTTGGTGCCTTCAGGCGTTTCAATCGGGCAAATGCGGCCGTAGTGACTGATATGCACGTCGCGGACTTCGAAGCCGGCACGCTTTCTGTTCAAACCTCCGGGGCCAAGAGCCGAGAGGCGGCGTTCGTGCGTGAGCTGGCTGAGCGGATTGGTCTGATCGACGACCTGCGACAGTTCGCCTCGGCCGAAGAAGAACTCGATCGCGCCGGAGATGGCCTTGGAGTTGATCAGTTCGGCGATTTTGCCGAGCTGGTCCGGCTCCTTCATGCTGAGACGCTCTTGCACAGTGCGGCGAAGCTTCAGGAAGCCCTTGCGGATTTCATCGCAGGCCAATTCATCAATCGTGCGAAGTCGGCGGTTGCCGAGGTGATCGATGTCGTCTTCAGCGACGATAACGCGCGTCTGCCGCCAGCCATATTCGTGGACGTTGCCGACGGAAAGGAGATCCGCGGCGCCGTGCTTCTGCATGACCGTCACGACATGGTCAAGGTTTTCGAAACAGACGTGCTTGGCAGTGCCGAAGAGTTCTTTCCATTCGGACTCAATCGTCTCGGCAATGGTCTCAGAAAGCTTTTCCGCTTCGGCTTCGACGAACGAATAGATGGTGCCCGTCCGCGGGTAGTAGTTCATGAAGTCCAACTGGGCCATCTCGGGGTGGACGTTCTTCTCGGCAGCGAGATAGGCGTCGATACCCTGAAGGATGCGCGTGGCGCGCGTGCGGATCGTAGCGACCACGAAATCACGGGCCATCTTGGTCACTTCGGCGTCGCGATCGGTCTTGCTTCGACCCATGAGCGGCCGGAGCACGTCCATGTCGAGCGAACTCGTCGGTGCCCACTCGGTCGGCATGTCGAAGAGGCCGCGGAGCTGACGCTGCAACTCCTTGACCACGTCCGTCGGCTGCATTTTCTTGCGGCCGTCCTTGATGCCGTCGAGCGAGCCGAGTTCCACACCCTGCTTGGGGTCTTTGAGGATCTGGCCCTTGGCAAGGTAGCGATTGACCTGCGTGGCCAATTCGCGCGCCCATTGCAGGGCACACAATTCGAACGGCATTCGCGACGGGATCGAAAACCCGACGCGATCCTGGCTGCGAAGGTCCATCAAATATCGCAAACATGCGACGAAGTCCGACGCAGTGAGCGTGTTCATCGCCGCCGGGATCGAGAGGCCAAACTTTCGATTGATTCGGAATCGACCGACTCGGCCGAGGCGATAGCGGTTGTCGTCATAGAAGCGTTCGAAAAAGAGCTTGACGGCCTTGTCGAGCTGCGCGGGGTTACCCGGGCGCAGGCTCTTGTAGATCTTCATCAAGGCGTCTTCGTGGCTGTGGCAGTTGTCTTCGGCAAGCGTGTTGAGAATCAGCGGGTCTGCAACCTTTTCGATGACTTCCAATTGCTTCAGGCTGCCCGCCTGAATGCGCCCGAGGGCATCACCGATCTGGCAGGCGGCGCGGACGAGCGGCTCGCCGTCGCTGCCTTCTTCTTCCGGCCAGACATCGTGAACGACGTACATGTCGGGTTTGAGGTTGGCAATGCGGACGACTTTGGTTTGATAGAACTCGCGAATGATTGCTTCATCGGCGCCGAATTTGGGGTCCATGGCGCGGAGGAAGGTGGTCGCGGCGATCTTGCTCGACTGGTCGATGCGGACCGCCATGACGTCTTTGCGAGTGATATTGACTTCAATCCAACTGCCACGCTCGGGGATAATGCGGCAGGCGTGGAGCGGTCGGTCGGCTTCGAGCGTCTCCTTGATGAAGTCCACGCCGGGGGAGCGGTGAAGCTGCGACACGATGACGCGCTCCGCGCCATTGATGACGAATTCGCCGCCACCGATCATGATGGGGATCTCACCGAGATAGACCCATTCGTCGGAGACCTCGTCCTTGTCGCGGCGCGTGAGGCGCAGGCGGACACGGAGGGGCATGCCGTAGGTCAGTCGAAGCTGGCGACACTCGTCGGTCGTGTAGCGCGGCTTGCCGAGGGAGTACTCGAGATACTCGAGGCAAATGTTTTCGTCGTAACTGGTGATCGGAAAGACCTCGCGGAACAGTCCTTCGAGACCTGTCGGCGTGCGCTTTTCCGACGTGGCATCGGCCTGGAGGAAACGCTTGTAAGAGCCGACCTGAATCTCGATGAGATTCGGCACGGGCATGGCGTCGCCGAGCTTTCCAAAGTTACGAATTTCCTTAACGACCATGGGGATCCTTTCCTGCCTGCGTCGTGACTGATTCGAAATGAGTCATGCAACGTGGGCGCGCGGAACCGGCGAATCGGACCAAGGTCCGATCATTTGGGAGGACAACCGCATTCGTTTGTAAAACGAGACGGATCAAAGCACCCACTGCGCCGCGCGACGTCTGCAAAATAGTCCGGGGGACTGTCCGCCATCGAAAGCCATCTAGTTGGGTCGACCAGTCCCGCACCCGATCAACCCGTTTACGCCTTCGGTGCAGAGAGACCAGTTAGTATAAGGTGATCATTTCTCACGACAAGGGGGTTCTTGCAAAATCTTTCGAGCGCAACAGCTTACCAGGGCAAGAGTTACGATTGAATGCGAATCGAGCCCGACCAAGGCCATCAGTCTGGTGTAACAGACCACACAAATAACCCGGTTTGACACCCGTGAATTTATGCCGCGCGACCAATGCCTTTTGCAGAGGGGCGATGCTTCGGCGCAACGATGCGCTGCTCGCGAGTGAACTCACTGGAACGAGCGCAGGAAGAAACGGGAGAATTGGTGCGTCAGCCGTTTCGCTGGTACCGGATGATCGGGCGCTGAATCATCTCTTCGCCTTCCACGGCGCGCATGAGGCGATCCGGTTTCGAGAGGATCGCCTCATTGGCATGGAAAAACGCACGGACCGATTTCCAGTCTTTCAGCACAATGGCGTGCGAACGGAACGACTTGCTGTCGCGATCATCGATCAAGAGCGGAAGCAGATCGTTTATGGCATAGGCTTCGGAATCAGTATCGGCATTCCCAATGCCGATGCCGACGGTGCCAATGAGCTTCTTGAAGTACATGATTCGGCCGGACTTGAATTGCTCGACGCCGATGCTGTGAATCAGGCTGGGCGTGGTCACAACCGGGGCAATCGGAAACCCGTTTGCCATTAACCATCGCTTGGTCTTCTCTAGGAGAGTTCCCGGCCGGGCGGTGAGATAAACGAGCCCGTACTGTTTGCTCAATTCGGTGAGGACGGCAGGAGAGTCGGGCAGGGGTTTCGACCAGATGTCGTCCCGTGAATCGAGGACAAGCTCTCGATAGTGCGTCCTTGAGATCGTCCCATCAATATCACACACGATGACCGTGCGATCCTTTGGGAATGAAAACAGTAGCCCCTCCATTGAGACCTTCTCGCCGTATACGTCGGTTTCGGCGCGATAATGAGTCACATCACCCGGAAGTGGAACGATAAGTGTTGCGAACCCGTCGGAGCCGGTCTGCGACTGGCCGATGAGTTGTTCATGATTGAAAAAACGAATTAACGCGCCTGGATGGGGGATTCGCCGGCCATTATTGGAGTGGGCTTCAACGCGAGCAGAAAGAATGCACGGTCCTTCGCAGGGTCGGAACACATCATCGACAGTGAGGTGATAGCGGTGGCATCCGATCGATTGAACGATCAAGAAAAAAAGCAGGCAGAATGCGAAAACAGGTCTACGGTGAGCATTCATACTTCATCCTCGTAGAACGGATCACTCATCGAATCTCATTATCAGAACCATTACCTCACTTAATCGAGGCTGCGGAGACATGCAATTGGACCAATTCAGCGACCGAACCGGCGCGCATCTTGGACATAACGTGGGAGCGATGAACTTCAATGGTCTTGGTGGAAAGTCCGAGCTGTGCTGCCATTTCCTTGTTTGATTTTCCGTCGACAACCATTTGCAGGACTTCGGACTCACGCGGCGTGAGCAACGACAGCCGGGACAGGATGTCCTCGGTGCGTCGATCGGAATCGAACCGCTGAGTATCGAAATCAAGTGCCCGCCGCACGACCGAAATTAGGACCTCGTCGTCGAACGGCTTTTCGACGAAATCGAACGCGCCTCGTTTTAGTGCTCGCACCGCCATTGGAACGTCGGCGTGGCCCGTAACGATGATAATCGGCAGCTGGGAAGGGCGGTCCGCCAGCGTATCTTGTAATTCGAGTCCGCCCATATCCGGCATTCGAACATCGAGCAGCAGGCAACCGGGGCTATCACGCTGGTAATCATCCAGAAACGCCCTGGCCGATTCGTAGGTTCGCGTGACAAAGCGAGCCGACTCCAACAGCCAGCGCATGGAGTCGCGCACCGCCGGATCGTCGTCGACGACATAGACAGTAGATGCATATTGGTTCACTGGACAATTCGATCCTTCGGGAGACTGACGGTAAAAGAGGCGCCACCATCCAGGGCCGACTGAACGACGAGTCGACCGCCATGCGCCTCGACGATTGATCGACTGATTGATAACCCCATTCCCATCCCCTGGTCCTTGGTCGAGAAGAACGCTTCAAAGACCCGGCTTCGAATCGGTTCGGGAATCCCGGGGCCGCTGTCCTCGATAATGAGTTTTATACCGTGGTCCGTGTCATGGTCAACCTTGATCAAGATCCGCCGTTGTTCACGGGGCTGTTCATTGATCGCTTCGCAGGCGTTTTTCAGAATATTGACGATGACCTGCTCCACCTGAACGCCGTCCACTCGCGCCTTAACAGACTCGGCCGATAGTTGATATTGAACGGCCACGCGACTTCGCCGGAGTTCGCTTTCAAGCAGGCCTACGGCGTTTCGACAGAGTTGTACGAGGTCGCAATCGGTTGCCTGTGGATCTCGCTTACGGACCATTTCGCGAATGCGGCGCACGATTTCGCTTGCCCGCTGTGCCTGATCAGCGACGACCTCCATCGCCTGCACCACGGGTGCGATTTCCGGTTTCGCGTCCATCAATCGCCGAACGCTGCCCTGCGTGTAGTTCTTGATCGCGGCGAGCGGCTGATTGAGTTCGTGAGCCAATCCGGTCGCCATCTCGCCCATCGTGGAAAGTCGTTGTACGTGAGCCAATTCTTCGCGATGCAGTTCAACGAGCTCCCGTGCATTTTGCTGTTCCGTGAGATCGCGAATCGCGGTCAACCGGACGACATCGGACTCGAACGGTATTTCTTTGACCTGCAACTCAATCGGGAAACGTGTGCCGTCCTTGCGCACACCTGTTTTCGTAATCGTCGTGGCCGCGTCCTCCACGGTCAGTCCCCGGATTGTGCCTCGTGAATTCGGCTCATCACAGTTCGCAATCAGGTGATCGCGCGACATGTGCAGCAACTCGCTCCGTTGATAACCGAACATTCTTGCAACCGGTTCATTCGCTTCCAGAATCCTCCCATTGTGATGGAGCAAGATCCCTTCAAACGTGGAGTTGAACAACAGGCGGAAGCGATCTTCGCTTTCCCTCAGTTTCGCCTCTGCTCGGCGACGTTCCGCGTTTTCATCCTGCAAGGATTGATTTGCCGATGCGAGTTCGGCGGTGCGCTCGACGACCCGCGCCTCCAATTCGTCGCGTGACGCTCTCAGAAGGTCCTCTGCCTGTTTTCTCAACGTGATGTCGCGCGTGACGCTCAATACCCCAATGATGGTCCCGCGATCGTCGCGCCAAGGCACCGAACTCGTTTCCATAAAGCGCTCGGTTCCTCTTAAACCGCGCATTCTGAAAACGGCCTCCCCGGTTTCACCACGACACGTTTTGTCATGCAGGCTTGCATAGGCGTGACAATCGTCGGGGTGAATCATATCCTTGACCAGATGCCCACGCACCTGGTCCAGTTGATCGGCCTCGATCATTCGAAGTCCCGCAGGGTTCATCTCCAACAAGCGGCCGTCTCGCGAAACCACCTTCACGCATTCCGGCTCGGACTCGACGATCATCCGAAGTCGTGCTTCGCTGGTCCGAAGGGCTTCACGAGCCTGATGGTGCTCGATGGCGATCCCCGCAAATCGCCCAATCTCGTCAAGGACGGACAAATCTTCCGCGGTTGGGCGACGAACTTCACGGTAAAACGTTGCGATCGTACCAAGCACATTTTTCGTCGAAGACCGAATCGGGTGGGACCAGCACGCGCGAAGCCCGTGGGCTCTTGCAAGGTGTCGAAGTCCATCCCACAGTGGATCAGCCTCGATGTCTTCCACGATAACCGTGCGGTTTTCAGCGGCCGCCGTTCCGCAGCAGCCGGCGCCTGATTCGATTTTCATTCCGTTTACCGCAGTGATGATTTCGAGGGGCAGCTGACGCGAGGGACCGCTTACAAGTGTATGACTCTTGTGGTCACAGAGCATGATGGCTCCGATCGCCCCCTCCAATCGTGACTCCTGCACCGCGACCGCTTCGTCCAGTACTTCCGGAAGCGGACGGCCGGTGGCGACGAGCTCGAGGATTCGCCGAAAGCCGGATTTGAATTCTTCGGCCCGGACCTTTTCTGTGACATCGATAATGACGCCGATGATGGAGTTGAGCTTGCCAGAATCGTCACGTCTCACCACGCAGGTCAGATCGCCCCATACATTACGACCATCCTTCGTCTGATACCGTTTGCGCATGCTGTACTTGTCGATATCCCCATTCAGGGCGCGGGCAACTAGCTCGGCGTTCGTTGCTACATCTTCAGGGTGGGTGACATCGATGATGGTCTTGCCAATCATCTCTTCGGGCGTATATCCCAACATGGCAGAAAATGTCTGATTGGCACGAATTATCTGCGGTGTGGTGTCAATCTCTGCAATTCCGACGCTGGCGTTGTCGAAGATGGCGCGGAACCGCTTTTCTGATTGGCGCAGGGCCTTTTCTGCTGCAAAGCGCCGTCGGTGTTGAACGAACAACACAACAATGACGCAGGCCTCCAGAACACAACAAACGGCTCCCCAGCCAATGGCGGTGGCATGCTCCTGCCAGAAGGGTGCCGTGACATAAAGCAATTGACTTTTCTGTGGAAGGCTGCTGACCGGAATTTTCCGGCGAACCAGTTCGCGGTGATCGAATAAGTAGGCCTGCGATTCTGTTTCCACGAAAGGAATGCTCGCGGCCTGCTCGCCACTCAAAATTCGTGTGACAAGCCGGCCGGCAAGCGTCCCCTCCTGCCGCCCGCTGGTGACATATCCGCCAATCAAGCCTGAGCCGATGAACGCGTCATACACGGTGTAAACGGGCAACAGGGTGACCCTGCAGATCTCGTTTACCACCTGGCTCGCGTTTTGAAGCACACCACTCCAGTCGTAGAGCCCCAGATAGATGACAACGGAGTCTTGCGGAGCCTTGGTCAGGCATTCGGCTAGGTCCTTCCCTGTTCTGGGCTGTTCCCAATGTATTTTTACGTCTGTTCGCAAGCCCGCGCATTCACGAATCCCCAAATCAATCAACTTCCGTCCTATGACGCCAAACGTACCAATGACGAAGACGTGCCGAGTCGCGGGAAATTGAGCCAACGCAAGTTCTATGGTCGGCCGGATCGTGACTTTTTCGATGACTCCAGTGATGTTGCGATTCTCGATGGTTGCTCGATCCAGTGAGTGAATAAGACCCGAAAAGACAATTGGCACTCCCGGGAAGATCGCCTCACAGTGGTCAATCGCGAATTGAATCGCCGGTGTATCAATGGCCACGATCACGTGAGTCGGGTACTTGGAGTATCGACTCGTAAGCAAATCGGCATAGGCTCTCAAATAATCCGGTGAGTTGGCTTTCTCCACATTGAGGTATTCAGTCTCAAATTGAATAACACCGGATGCGCGTTCGAGAATTGCGTCTCGAAGGCCTCGATCCTGCAATTCCGAAAAGCGGCGACTTGGTTCATACGAATGCAGAATGAGGACGCGTTTTGGCTTTGCTGCGGGTGCGTCGTCGCCCTTGCATGGACTCGCGCGGACTACGAGGGCAAGTCCGATGATTGCGGCGAGTACTCTCGTTTGATATCCGCAGTTCATCAACGTACTCCATCGTTTGGCCGGTACGCGCCGAGGTTTCCTATGCGACGCCAACCGTAAGGCAAATCGGCGCCCAGATTCCCGTCTTGCGTTGGTGTATGTCGCGAAAACCGGCTTCGAAAAAGTAGCGGCGTAAAACGCTCCACGGAGCATGAAACACCTTAGCGTCGGGCGTACTTTCGGCGCGCGTGATGAACACATCGAACAAGACCCAGCCAATGACATTATCCCGGAAACCATCAATGAGCATGAGCCGTCCACCCGGTCGAAGTATGCGGTGCATCTCACGGATCACAGCGTCCTGATGTGGATAGTGGTGGAATGAATGACTGCAGGTTACGACGTCGAACGAGCCGTCGGCATAAGGCAGGTGTTCGGAGTCGCCGCGCACGAATTGCGGGCGGCTCTCTTCTGGAATGGCCTGCGCCTTCCCATGCGCTTTGGCACACATGTTCCATGAGTAATCCAACCCGACAAGTCGGCGCGATGGTAGGGCGGTGGCGGCAACCATGGCGATCCACGTGCCGGTGCCGCAGCCGATGTCGAGCAGGTCAAATGGGCGCTGGTCGTCGCGACGCCAGGCGTAAAGCTCCTCCATGAACATCCGATAAGCAGGCTGAAAGAGGAGGTGCTGGACGATGGAGTGATCGTAGCCATGCGCCCAGGAATCGAACTGACTGCGCGCGTTGTCCTTTACAACACTGCTTCCAGGGCTTCGTTGCGGCTCCGGAACTGCCGCTTTTGCCGGTTCGAGCTTCATCATCCGTGATGCGCCACCCTCCGAGCGTACTATAGATGTTGGGCCAACTCGCCTCAAGCATTCATGAAACGTCGATCTAAAGTCGACGCGGATACCCGTCCGATACCCCACTGCGGATGCGAAACCCGACCGCCGTTCTTCGGGGTTGATCGCCCGCATAATCGGAGCACATCCCCATGTCGAAGCGCGAGATGATCGAACGGATCATGACCCTGAATGCCTCGGCCCGTCGCGAGTTCCTTCAGTGTTTCACCGAGAACGAGTTGTGCGACTACCTCCGGCAACTGGAGGCCGTCCAGCCATTCTCAGCAATGGTGATAGAGCCCGAATACTCGCTTGCTTGATGTCGCGAAATTGCGATCGTCGCCATGACATGGACGCCACTATGGCGTTTTTGCAGCGGGCCGTTCCGACTTTCCCCGTTGAATGAGCTGTGATCGCGTGACGGTGGGGCCGTAGGTTTCGTCGATGCGTCGTCGCAGACCGGCCGCTTCGGCGGTATTGCCTTCCTGATTCAGGGCTTCAGCCCGCCAGTACCACGATGTAAACATTTCGAGGGTGCCGGTCGTGCACAATCGCTCAGCCTGCATGCAGTAGCTTCGCGCCGCGGGGTAGTCGTATCTGTAATCCATCATCAGCCGCGCAGCGAGAATGCTCGCAGTCCAACGCTGTATGTTTGAAAGTTGGGGCGATTGCACAGCCTCCGCCAGACGCTTGTCAGCTGCCTCAATTAGCGATCTCTCGACAATTGGGCCTTTTTCGATGACCGCGTAATACGCGCCAACACCGTTTGAAAAGGGGTCGCCGCCGCCGGCACTTGCCGCTGTCGTATTCACGGAGACGTCCAGCAAGGGGGCGAGGGCGAGTGCGGCGTCATATTCGTTTCGATCTTCGTAAATCAAATAGCACTCGGTCGCATTGCTTGAGCGTCCGAGCGGGACACAGAGTGACTCAAGGGCCATGGCGCAGGTTCGAGCACCAACATGCTTCAATTTCTGGACATGCTCCCCGCGCTCGACCGGTTTGCCGTCGGTCTCTGAGACTAAGTACAACTGATAGAAAGGCCTCGCATCTTTTCGGGCCGCGACCAGCTGATCGGCCGGTGATGGGCCCTGCTCCGGAGCTGCGTCGACCGGGGCAGTGCGATTCTCAGTCGGGCGGGCCGATTCGGTGGGGCGGCGAGCCGTTTCGGGATTGGAGGGAGGGACGACGCGCTTCGGTTCCTTCCACCAGGCGAGGTCCCAGTTCCATTCCATTCTGCCACAACCTTGTGCGATCGCACAAAGAAGGACCGAGATCGTCAGCCGTGTCCAGCGTCGGGAACTAATGGGATCTTTCCTCATTCCCAAGATTGTCCCCGCCTTTGGAATCATTATCAAACCCCGATTTCTGTCTGAAAAACGCCGCTTCAAATTGAACAGATGCGAATATGGGAGAACTTTGCGGGTGATTAGTTCTGAAGGGCGGCTACCGCGCGCTATCATTTCACCCTCAGCAAGTCCCGAATACAGGGAGGCCCGAATTGCTAAGGTGATGTGACAAGTTTTTCTTGCAAACTTGACTCGCCTTTGGAAAAGTTCGTGGGTAAGATTCTCCATCGGCAAGGGGAAAGGCCGATTGGCGTATGACACATCCGCTTGGTTCGTAAGCGCCTTTCCCTTCGTGCAAAATTTAGCGGCAGCGATTTTCACGGCGTTTCTGCACCGCCGACAGAGCCTTGCGCTCGCATGAATCGTTGCATCGTGGGGAGAGGGGAATGAGTCACTCAACACGCAGTGGTCCGATCAACCGGGTTCTCGTTGATCTCAACACGCAATGTGATTTCCTGTTGCCCAAGGGTGCTCTGCCTGTCAGCAACCGGAAGGAAGTGCTCCCGAATATTCGCAATCTCATGAACTGGGCACGCCAAAAGCGACTCCCGGTGATTTCCAGCCTTGAAGCCCATCGTCCCGGCGAACACGTGCGCGGACTCCCGCTCCACTGTGTTGACCGCTCAGGCGGACAGAAGAAAATACCGTTTACGCTGCTTCCGAAGCGCGTACTCCTTTTCGGTGACAATACCATCGATGTTCCCGGCGACATCTTTCGCAGATTCCAGCAGGTCATCTTCACCAAGCGCGACCGCGATTTCCTGAACAATCCAAAGGCTGATCGGCTGGTCAATAATCTCGACGTGAACCACATCGTCGTGTTTGGCGTCGTGACGGAATATTGCGTAAAGGCCGCCGTGCTAGGGCTGTTGATCCGCCGGCACCGCGTTGTTGTGGTCAGCGATGCGTGCGGATGCTGGAGCTCGGCCGATTCCGAGCTTTCCCTGCGCCAGATGGATGCAAAAGGGGCCATCGTCGTGACGACCAATGAGCTGATCTCCGGATTGGCCGACGAGCGAATTCAGAACAGCAAGCGGCCCATGGCCGTGCTGGAAGAGGAGTCGCTGGACGAAGTGGAAGCCCGCATGGTCGAGGTTACGACGGCCAATACGCGGATATCCCGCGCAGCCCGGGCGGCCAGCACTGCCGAATCGACCGTGCCAAATGCGGAACTCCTGCGGGAGTCTCTGACGCGCCGCGGCCTGAGTTCCGATGTGAAGACCAGTTCGTCGCAGGGCCTTGCCTAGGCGTGGCTTAACCCCTATTCTCATTTTCGGATTCGCGGGATTTCGTCGCCGTGTTCCTTGGGATTGCCGTGTGGCGTTCTCGATGAAATCTGCGCCGCGATTTAGGAATCGTGTTCTCACCGACCGCCAATGGCCAAGAAGCTCCCCAAACAACTTGCGATTCTCGACGAAGATCTCTGCACCGGCTGTGATGCATGCGTCACGGTCTGCCCGGTCGATTGCATCGATAAGATCCGCGACCCGTTGAACCCTCGATATGCCATGGGTATTTGCACGATAGACCTGCAAGTCTGCATCGGGTGCAAGCTCTGTGCACAGGTCTGCCCCTGGGATGTGATCACCATGGTGCCGACCGAACAAGTCATGGCGCAGGAAAAGTACCAACGCCTCGTCGCCGAGGACCAGGCCGCGGCGTTTGCGTAGCAACATCCAGCATCAAATCGCCAAGCACACTTCGCGTTTCGAAATTGGCGTTATGCCCAATTCTTGTCCACCCAGCCGACCAGTTCCTTCACATGGCTGACGCTGGCCTCGAATAGCTTGCGCTCCTCGGCGTCCAGCTTCAGCTCGATCACCTTTTCCACGCCATTTGCACCGAGCACGCAGGGCACGCCGACGAAGTAGCCGCCGACGCCGTATTCGTTCTTGCAATACGCCGCGCATGGCAGGATTCGCTTTTTGTCCTTGATGATGGCCTCAGCCATTTGCACCGATGCCGCGGCGGGCGCGTAGTACGCACTGCCGGTCTTGAGTAGTCCGACGATCTCGGCCCCGCCGTCGCGCGTGCGCTTCACGATTGCGTCGAGCCGCTCCTTTGGAATCAACTCTGTCACTGGAATACCGGCCACGCTGGTGTAGCGCGGCAGCGGGACCATGTCATCGCCGTGGCCGCCCATGAGAACCGCGACGATGTCCTCCACGCTGCAGCCGAGTTCCATGCCGAGGAACGCTCGGTATCGAGCGGTGTCCAGCACACCGGCCTGCCCCACAATCTGATTCGTCGGCAGCTTCGTCGCCTTCCAGCATGTCTGCACCATCGCATCGAGCGGGTTGGAGACGATTATGTACACCGCCTTGGGGCTGCGTTTTGCGGCCTCTTCTGAGACGCTGCGGACAATCTTCATATTTGTGGACATCAGATCATCGCGGCTCATGCCCGGCTTGCGGGCGATGCCGCTGGTGACGATGACAATGTCGCTGTCCTTCGTGTCGTCGTAGTTGTTGGTGCCGATGATGTTCGCGTCGAACCGCTCTACCGGCCCGGCCTGACGCAGGTCCAGCCCCTTGCCTTGCGGCAGACCTTCGACAATGTCCAACAGGACGATGTCGCCCAATTCTTTCGCTGCCGCCCAGTGGGCGCAAGTCGCTCCGACGTTGCCCGCTCCGATGATGGTGATCTTTGCTCGTCGCATTTTCGTATAAACTCCTTGGTGTGGATGATGTCGAGTTCCCAATCGTAAGGCCGCGCCCCGGGGTCTTCAATTGGTGTGGCGAGACGAGGCCGCTACACTCCCGGCATGACCTCAACGGCCGCAGCGCGACACGACCGCTTCATCGGAATCGCCTGCGTGATCGGGACGCTGGTCGGTTGGGCCAGTATCCTCCTGTTTCTCAAGCACCTTGTGCCGTATCTCGATTCGTGGACCACGAATGGCTGGCGATACGGGCTTTCCGCGCTGATGTGGCTGCCGGTCGTGCTTGTGGGGCTTGCTCGTAAGTCACTCCCGAAGGGAATCTGGTGGCGAGCGATTGTTCCATCCGTGTTCAATTGCACGGGGCAGGCGCTCTATGCCATGGTGCCATATTACATCGGGCCTGCGCTGGGCGGTTTCCTGATCCGCGTGTCAATTGTTTCGTCGACGTTGGGTGCGTTCATCCTCTTTGCGGATGAACGCATTCTGATGCGGAGCGGTTTTTTCTGGGGGGGAATGGGCGCGGTGGTAGTGGGGTCTATTGGAACCGTGTTTCTTGGAAGTGCGGAGATCATCGGCGGCACGGCCACAGGAATTGCCCTCGGGGCGACGTCGGGACTGTTGTTCGGACTTTACGGAGTTGGTGTGCGGCGATTCATGACGGGCATTCCGGCGATGACGTCGTTTGCGGTTATCTCGCTGTACACGTCTGCAGGTCTGGTGACGTTGATGTTCCTGCGCGGGGCCGAGCACGGGTTGGGCGTGTTGCACCTGTCCGGCTTCAACTGGTTCATTTTGATTGCGTCGGCGGTGATCGGCATTGCGATTTGCCATGTGGCGTATTACGCGGCCATTGCCAGGTTGGGCGTGGCCACGAGCACGGCGATCGTGCAGTTGTCGCCCTTTCTCTGCGCGATCGGTTCGTTGATCCTCTATGGCGAACATCTGACGCAGGGACAATGGCTGAGCGGCTTTCTCATGATCCTTGGCGCAACGGCACTGCTTCACGCAGAGCAGCGCAGACATCGCGATCCCTCGAAGCATGCGTTTCCCGTGATCCTTGATGACCTCGTGGACAACGCGGAACCCGCGCGAGCGGAGCCGGCCCGGAGGTGATGGCGTGTCGGCATCGACTGACGATCAGATTGACACACTGGCCGAGTTAATCCGCTCGGCAAAACGCGGCGTCGCGTTCACCGGCGCGGGCATCAGTACTGAAAGCGGAATCGAGGATTTTCGCAGCCCCGGTGGATTGTGGACGCGGAACAAGCCGGTGCTGTTTCAGGATTTTTTGGCGGATGAAAACGAGCGGCGTCGGTTCTGGCGGATGCGGCGGGAGTTGATTCCCACTTTTCTCAGGGCCTCGCCGAATTCAGGGCATCAGGTCCTGGCGGAATTGGAAAGGCGCGGGCACATCCAGGCCGTCATCACGCAGAATATTGACGAATTGCACCAGCGAGCGGGCAGTCAAAAGGTGGTTGAGGTTCACGGGACGGCGATGAAGGTGCACTGCCTGTCGTGCGACAGGCGATGGCCCGCGGAGGAGATACAGATTCGGCTCGACGCGGGGGAAGAGGTATTCTCCTGCGATGAGTGCGGGGGACTGCTTAAGTCGATGACGGTGTCGTTCGGCCAGGATTTGCCGCCGAACGTCTGGAATGACGCTGCGGCACTGTCGATGAATTGCGATCTGTTTATCTCATTAGGGTCGAGTCTTGTCGTTCACCCGGCGGCTGCGTTGCCGGAGGCCGCCAAGCGACGGGGCGCAAAGCTGGTGATTATCAATCGCGAGCCTACGCCGTTGGATTCAATCGCTGATTTGGTCATCAATGCGGGGATTGGCGAGACGATGAAGGCGGCCATCGAGCGGATATAGCCGGGGGGGCGGGGGTTAGTCTTCTTCGTCTTCGTAGCAGCAGCAAGGGCAGCCGTCGTTGCGGCATTCGAACTCGACGGCAGGCTGGAACAGCCAGCGGACCCAGTTAAAGGCCCGGCGGAATGACCGCCACGATCCGGTTTGGTGTTCATTTCGAGTTAAATCCACAATGGCACCCTCCTGCCGGTTCATGTACCGGTAGCCCGCGAGGCACTATTCACAGGGCATTCGCCGTGCCACGTCTTTGTGACTCCAACAGCCCTGTTTGCGGCCCCATATCGGGTAAAGCTGCCCACCGTTTCAGTTCTATGTTGGGGTGTGACTACCCACATTCTTCGGG
>CAZSBF010000084.1:0-18818 GCA_964605185.1 uncultured Planctomycetaceae bacterium | reverse complement strand
ATGCCGAAGGAGCGATAGACCCGGTCGTCGAGGGCCGTCAATCGATCGGCAAGCAGCGTCCGCCGCGCCCGATGTTCGTAATCGATGATCTTGGGAACGACCATGTTCTTAAAGCCGTCGATGATTTCTTCCTCAGTCCGGCCGAGCGTGACCTGATTGCTGATCTGGAAGAAGTCGCCGGTGGCTTCGGTGCCTTCGCCGAAGAGCCCGCGAACGGCAAGCCGCATATCCTTCGCCGCCCGAAAGACGCGCTCGATCTCGCCGGTCAGTTTCAAGCCCGGCAGGTGCAGCATGACGGAAATGCGAATTCCCGTGCCGACGTTTGTCGGGCAGGCCGTCAGATAGCCGTAACGCGGATGGAACGCATACTCAATCCGCCCCTCAATCCGGTCGTCGATGCGGCTCACCTCGCTCCAGATTTCATCGAGCTGCAGGCCGCTTCGGAGAACCTGAATTCGCAGGTGGTCCTCCTCGTTGACCATGATGGAGACATCTTCATTATCTGAAACCGCGATGCCCCGGCTTCCGCGAATGTCGGCGTGCTGTCGGCTGATCAGATGTCGCTCGACGAGCACCTGCTGATCGAGGTCCTCGATCGACGCCATTTCAAGATAATCCCAGTGCCCCTCGCCCGCCGCCAACAAGTCGGTGCGCATTCGCGTGGCCAACTCAGAGCGCTGCCCGTCGGTCGCCTTCGAGAAAAACGGATACCCGGCCACATTTCGCGCCAGTCGCACGCGCGAACTCATCACGATTTCAGCCATCGGGCCGTCACCGCGAAGCCATGCGCCCGGTCTTTTTGCCAGTTCGTTGACGGTCATCAGTGTTCCAGGGTCCGAATCCGGTCGCGCAGCCGCGCGGCTGCTTCATACTGTTCGTCGTCCACGGCCCGCAGCAACTCCTTGCGCAGGCGAATCAGATCATTCTCCGCGGATAGCGCCGTGCCCAGACGCCGCGGAACTTTTCCAATGTGGTGGCTCGCCCCTTCGTGGGCGCGCTCAATAAGCGGCACCAGCGCCTTCTCAAAGGCGTCGTAATCATGTGCGCACCCGAGCAGCCCGCTGTTGCGGAACTCAACAAAGCTCAGTTTGCAATGCGGGCAGGTCAGATCGGCAAGTTGTTGGATGACGGTCTTTTGCACCATCAGCCCGGAGAGAATCTCATTGATGGGAACATTGCCCTGAGCCTTGGGCATCACGCCCTCTTCCTGCGCACAGGCATCGCAAAGATGGCGCTCTTTCTTGTCGCCTGCCGGCGTGATGTCGGTCATGTGGACCGTCGCCGGTTGCTTCTTGCAGGCTTGGCAGGGAATGTGCATCCAACGACCTCAAGCGGACCCCCCGAGGGTTGGGTCCGAAAAATACTAGAACGCCTATATTTTATCGTCAACCGATGGTCGCGGCATCACTTTCAAACCCGCCCGGTCAAGATTCCCCCGGGGCATAGGCCGCCGCACAGACCCGCGTTTCCCATACCCGGACCTTGGCCACGCGCACTCCCTGCGGCAGGGTCGGCGCAAACTCATCATGGAGATGCTTCGCCACCAACTCCGTGGAAGGATTGCATTCCCGAAAGGCAGGCAGATCGTTCAGGCAGGTGTCATGCAGGCGGCCAACGATCTGGGAAAGGTCCCTTTGCAGCACAACAAAATCCGCCACCAGCCCGGCCGAGTCCAGTTCGCTCCCCACGAGAGACACCTCGACGCGCCAATTGTGCCCATGCAGCGGCTCAAGGGTCCCATCATGCATCCGCAGCCGATGCGCGGCCGAGAATTCGGATTCGAGTGTCAACTCAAAGTGGGGCATTCGCCTTTTCCCTCGCTTGGCCGGGGTGTCCCCAGCGCACCTCGCCCGCGAATGATAGGCGAATCCACCGCATTTAACCGAATCAGCGCGAACCCGGCTGTTTGCTGTTAGTGCGCCGTATGGGGAGCAAGCTCCCCTTGGTGCGGATGCGGGCCCAGCCATTCCACGCGCGCCGTCGAGAGGTCATAAACGGCCCCGACAACATCGACCCGCGCTTCGCCCACACGTTCGCGCACTTCCTCCGCTTCCTTCAACAATTCTTCCATGGTGTGAAGGACATTCTGGCGAACCGACGCCGCGATGAGTTCTTCACCATCGAGCGATGGGTCCGCCCGCCTCGCAGCTTCAACCGCCGGACTGATGTGGTTCAAAATTTGATTGACGTGGTTTCGCTCATTAGTGCATCCCACCGCCGCCTCCACCGCGCCGCAGTGTGAGTGCCCAAGGATAACAACAAGCCGGACCCCAAAGTGTTCGACCGCGTACTCAATGCTGCCCAACTCATCCTCGCCGCAGACATTCCCCGCCACGCGAATCACAAAGAGATCGCCGATCCCCTGGTCGAACAACAACTCCACCGGCACCCGCGAATCGCTGCACGCGACAACCACGGCAAACGGGTGCTGCCCGCCCGCACTGGTCTCGCGCCGCCGCGCCGCCCCTTCATGTGGGTGCGCCGGGTGATTCTCCGAGAATCGAAGATTCCCCCTCTTAAGTTCTCCCAGGGCATCGCGCGTATCCGTCAGTTCCGCCGCCTTTTGCGAACAACCTCCGGCCCACACGATGAGCATCAAAACGACTTTCACGACAGTGCGCGACATCTTCCAGTCTCCCGTTTTCATAGGAGAATATTATCCGAATATCAGCGCGGAGTGGTAACCGCGGCATCAACCGTCGAAACCGGGCCCGGCCGGTCGGCCGCCGCCGCAGTCTCCTCCCGCGCCAGCCGGCTGAAGATGACATACCCGGCAAACGAAATGACAAACCCCACCATAAACACCCACCACCCAAAAAACTCATAAATAAACGTGCCGACAAACGGGGCGACCAGTCCGCGCAGGCCCGTCAGCGATACATGAATACCCATATAAAGCTCGGCCTTCTCATCCTCCGCGAAATGCAGGTGCCCAATGTTCCACGCAATCGCCCCCCCACTTTGTGCCAGCCCCTCGAAAATCCGCCCGACACCATAAAGGATGATCCCCGCGAGAAAGTAAATTGTGACAGGATGATGAGCCCCACCCGTCGCCTGATTATGCCACGCCGCCAGCATGGCCCCGAACCCGCAGAACAGCAGCGATCCGCACCAGCAAAGCGAGTTCGTCGTTCGAAACCGCAGCACACCCACGCGATCGAATAGCCGCGCCCAAACCGGCAACATCAGAATCGTGATTCCGCGCGGGATCAGATCCAACAGCGCGTTGCTCGACGTGTACGAAAGGTGCATCACCTTCGTAAGCACGATCGTATTCACCGGCATGGCCATCAGATTCGCCGAGCCGATGCACATCTGCGCCTTGCAATACCGGGCAAACCGCGGATCGTCCCGCAGCACCTGCCCCATCCTCGAAAACAACTTCGCCGGCGAAATCAATGCGACGAGACTAAACGGCTGAATCACCCCTGAATCGGCAATCGGCTCATCATCGTCGCCGGCCCGTTCGCTCAGCGCCGTCCGCTCCCCTCGCACCCGCTCGCCGCGCAGGAACAACAGCCCCATTGCACCGACGACCGCCACCGTCGGATAAAACCACCGATACGCCGTCGGCGCAACGTCAAAAAGCAACCCGCCGCCCAGAATCACCGGCAGACTCATCAACGTGCGCACAATCTGAAGATTTGCCGTGATGCGCCCGCGATGCGATTTCGGATAATTGCTCTTCCACAGGCTCGCCCGTGTCGTCACCACCCCGGACATGAAAGCCCGCGCCAGGCAGATCTGCAGCGCGAAGATCCACCCACCCATCGCGCTATGCGGCGTCGCCACGACCGAAAGCGTCACCACCACGCTCGCACACGCCAACGCCAGAAACGCCGGCAGCTTCGGCCGACCGACGATCATCGCTCCCCAAATAATGCTGACAAGATTCGCAAAGGCCGGCGTGGCCTGCACGATCGTGATCAGCAGCGGGCTCGCGTCGAAGGTCTTGCTGACCACGACCGCCGACACCGTGCCCTCGATCAATCCCGCGAACAGACCCCACAACAGGAAATGCTGTACTTCGATCACATACGGCCGGCGGGCCATGTACGGCAAGCGCCGGGCGTCGAGGAATTCCACCGAATGCAACCCTCCTCCCGGAATCCATTCCGGCAGCAAAGCAGGATTATAGGGGACAACGCGCCGTTCGCAGCAGGCGTATCAATCGAAAAGGAATGCAATGCGATTCTTGAAGTGCAGGTAGTAAAGCCCAATCTGCCGCATGGCAACGAGCATCAGATAAACGCCCAGCGCCTGAATCCCGACCGCCCCCCAAATCCCGTAATCGTCAATCGATGGAAGCGAATTCTTGACGCCATATTCATCGAGGATCGGCCCGATGATTGGCAGCAGGTAACAGGCACCAACGAAGAGCAGCAGCACCCACAGAATGAAGTATGCCGCGGCGGTTCGAAACACGGCCTGAATGAGCAAATCGATCCGATAGAGCTTGCCGGTCGCGCCAAAGGTGAAAAGGATCACTAGAAGCGGCCACATGAAAATGCCTGCCGCCAGCCACACCAGCATCACCAGCATCGACTGCAGCGGAGGCGGAATCAGCCCCGTCGCAAGCAGAACCGCAAACACCGCCGCGGGCGTCAGCGCACAAAGCAGCGCGCCCGCGAATCGAAACCCCGGCTTGATGATGTCCTCAATGGGCCCGTCGTCCCAGCGAATCCCCGGAAGCTCATCCACCGAGATCGCCGTGTGCTCCACCACGCGCAAATAAACGGCCGCAAGCCACCCATTACAGATAATCTGCTCCGGCAGCATCAGGAAAAACGGCAGCCGAAACACGACCAGCAACAACGCGACGACCTCAATGGCGAGAAGCGTCAGCAGATCGCGTCCGCTCTTGACCGGATACGCAAACGCCAGCACCGCATCCGCCGCATACGACCGCTTCGGCTCGCCCACGATTTCGCGCCCCGCCGCCCGCGCCCGCAGGCCCGGCTTGGTGTTTTCGGCATACGACAGTGAGGACGGCCCGCCGCTGGATTTGTCGAGAACGCTCTTGCCGGTCAAAAGATCAACGCCGCACATCACACAAATCCGGGCCTCTGCCGGCTGCGACTTCTTGCAACGCGGACACGTCGGCCCGATCCGCGGCATCAACTCGATGCCCTCGAGCAGGTTCAACTCGCTCGGTGAGGATGCCGGATCGATGGAGGGCAGTTCGATTTCAGATTTTTGTTCCTGAGCAGGCGCCGGTGGCGTCGCCCGATAGGTTTTCTTGCATCCCGGACAGGCCACCTTCCGTCCGATGAGCGAATCGGGCACCGCAAGGGTCTTCCCACAAGTACATCGAATTCGAAGGGCCATGATATGCCTTCAACGTGGTTACACCACGCATTGGCGCAGTGTAACTCCATGCGGCGAAGGGGAACAGCACTGCCACGCGCGTCATCCAATCGTATAGGCTGCTATTCGAAGAGAAACGTGAAGCGACTCTTGAAATGAAGGTAGTAAAGCCCAATCTGCCGCATGGCGACGATCGTGAGATACATTGCAAGTGCATCCTGCGCTGCGCCGGCGATGAGTCCTGCACCAAAACTCAGCTCCGGCAATTCCACGTCAAACCCGGCTGCCACTAACAACACACCGATCCAACTCAACACCGACCCAAAGCCCACCAGCAACAGCATCAGCCACAACGCACAATAGGGAAGAAACGTTCGGAACACGGTGGTGATCATCAGATCCACTCGGTAAATCATCCCGGTCGCATCAAACGCAAACAGCATGACGAACATAGGCCACATGAAAATGCCGGCCGCAAGCCACATGCCGACGATGAGGGGAGATTGAAATGCCGTGGGGATTATCTCGAATCCACACAATATCAAATAAACCGCCGTCGGTAGCATGGCGCAAGCAATCGCCCCCGAATAGCGCAAGCTTGGCTTGACGATGTCATCCCAGAATCCGTCCTCCATTTTGATTCCGGGCAGATCGTCCGAACCGGAGGCAGTATCCTGTACAACGGAAAAATAAAGTGCGGCAAGCCACCCCGTAATAATCCCACCGCCGATGAATCCGAAAAGCCCGACCGTGTTCAAAAACACGCGTATTCCGACGACCGCGACCAGAACGACAAGAGTGCCGAAGTTCCCAATCGGCCGAATTGGATAGACGAAACTCAGAAACGCATTCGCCCAATACCCTCGCGCAGGACCCGAGATCGCATCTCGACCGACGTTGCCGCGAGATTGTTTCCCACCCTTCCCTGCATAACCCAATTCCAGCGCCGCAGACCCCTTCTTAGAAAGGATGCTCTTGCCCGTCGAAAGGTCAATCCCACACGCGACGCAGATCCTCGCCTCAGTCGGTTGGGCCCTTTTGCACCCGGGACAAACAGGGCCCTTCAGGGGTTTCTCAAGTTCAACGCCATCCAGAAGATTCAACTCGCTGGGTGTCGATGCAGGATCAATCGAACTTAGGTCGAGTGGAGAATCAGCGCTTGCAGAAACCGCCGCCGCAGGACTCCCCGCGCCGCCCGCCGCCACCGGCGCCCCCGGAACGCGGTAGGCCCGCCGACATCCCGGGCAAACCACCTTCTTCCCCTCCATCCCGGCGGGAATGCCCAGCAGCTTGCCGCACTTGCACTTGATTCGTAGCGCTGCCATCGGCCCATCCCGTACTGCTGCGCACCCGACGCGCAGCGCCAAACGAATACCCGAGTCAGGGCAGATTATACCAAATTGATCTATGGAATTCGACCGCCCGGCTAGACCCGCGGCATTTCCGTCAGAATCGGCCCGAGCCGGTCCATCGCCCAATCGATGTCGCTCTTCTCAATCACCAGCGGCGGAGCAAAGCGGATCACATCCTCGTGCGCGTCCTTGCAGAGGATGCCCTCTTTCATGAACGCCTCGCAGAAGCGCCGTGCATTCCCGTACTCCGGCTTGATCTGCACGCCGATGAGCAAGCCCCGGCCTCGCACTTCCTTGATCGGAGCCGCATTGAGCGCCTTCAACTTGCTGCGGAAATACTCGCCAAGGTCCTTTGCCCGCTGGCCAAGACCCATCGTCTTGATGAGATTGATCGCCTCGCGACCCACCGCACAAGCAAAAGGATTGCCGCCGAACGTTGATCCATGATCGCCCGGCGTAAACACGCTCATGATCTTCTTGCTGGTCACGATGCACGATAGCGGAAGAATTCCGCCGCCCAGTGCCTTGCCCAACGTCATCATGTCCGGCCGCGCATTGTCATGCTGCCATGCAAAAAGGTCGCCCGTGCGGCACAGGCCGGTCTGGATTTCGTCGGCAATCAGCAGCACGTTGTGCTTCGTGCAGATCTCGCGGACCTGCTTCATGTAGCCATCCGGCGGCACAAGGATGCCGCTCTCGGCCTGAATCGGCTCCACCAGAAACGCCGCCGTGTTCTTGGTAATGGTGCGCTCCAACTCGGCCGCATCGCCAAACGCCACCAGCGGGAACCCCGGCGTGAAAGGCCCGAAACCGTGCCGATACTGAGCATCCGTGCTGAAGCTGACGATCGTCGTCGTGCGCCCATGAAAGTTGCCCTTGGCGCAGATCACTTCGGCCTTGTTCTCCTCGATGCCCTTTTGCAGATAGCCCCACTTGCGTGCCGCCTTGATCGCCGTCTCGACGGCCTCGGCGCCGCTGTTCATCGGAAGCACCGACTCAAAGCCGGTCAACTCGCAAAGCTCCTTGCAGAAGGGGCCGAGCTGGTCGTTATGAAACGCCCGGCTGGTCAGCGTCACCTTGTCGAGCTGCCGCTTCGCCGCCTCGATGAGCCGCGGGTGCGAATACCCGAAGTTCAGCGCCGAATACGCCGCCAGCATGTCGAGGTACTTCTTGCCATCGACATCCGTAACGTAGCACCCCTTCGCCGATTCAATCACGACCGGCAGCGGGTGATAGTTGTGCGCCCCGTAGGCGTCAGAGATGGTGAGGATTTCGGTGGTCTTGTTGCCGGCTTTCTGTGCCGGAGCGGCGACGGTGGTGCTCATGGTGCGTAGTCCCTGTTTGTTCTGGTTGGCGGATGTCCAAGTCCCCCGCGAATTGTAACTTATCGGCAACAACTCTCAACGTGCCGAGGCCGATAGCCGCGTGCAGGGCCTGTTTATCGCGGCCGGGCCGCTGGTGGCGGGTTTTGCGTATTCGACTTCGCCCCATCAAGACGATACCATTATGGAACTGTATTGATTCGTTCGGGAAGCCCGCACAAGCACTCATGTCACACCACCCGGCCATCCTCTGGTTGCTCAGCATCGCGACAGGCATTTCCCTGCTCGCGCCGCAGACGGCCATTCCCTGCTGCACCGGGGACAATCGCGAAGCTGCGGCCGCATGCTGCGTGTCCTGCGAAACACCGACATCGTGCGACGATACGGAATGTCCTCCGCTCGACGATGAGGAATCGCATCATCAGGATCGCATGCCGGCACCCTGCCACGGCTCCTGCGTGGCCATGTGCTGTGCGAAAGTGCTGTACTCCACCCACTCCGAACTGTCTGCCCATGTCTCCGAGGATTCTCAGCGCACCGAGTCAATGAACGATTCGATGCCGTTGTGTGATTTCTGCGAGAGCATCTTCCACCCTCCGAAGTTCTAAATCCCCCCTTCTCAATTTCGTCTTTCCGGTGAAGGTCGCTTTACGCGCCCGCGTCGCCGGCTGAACTTCACGCTTTGAAACACACAAGACCTGCGTTGGGCAGCGACTGGCCCACCGTGAATCCTTCGACGATGAGGTGCGCTTATGGCAAGCGACCGAACAGATCTATCCGCGTTGACCCGCGAACGGGAGCAGCCTCCCGATGCGCAGTCAAACGCCGCGATCCCACTCCCAAGACCCCGTTATGTCGCGCGCTATGCCGTTCCCGGAACGCTGATGGTCGGCACGATCGGAATGCTTTTGTACGCCGGACTCGATTCCATCACGCCGAAACTCGATGTCCGGGTCGTTCCCGTCATGGTGCGCGCCGGTGGAACAACGCAATCACTCGTGCAAGCCCCGGGCTGGGTTGAGGCCGACCCATACCCCACCGCCGTGTCGGCCCTCACTGAAGGCATCGTGAAGGAACTGCTGGTTCTGGAAGGCGACACCGTCACGGCCGGACAGGTCGTGGCAAGACTCATCGACGACGAGGCGAAGCTGGCCCTCGAACGCGCCCAGGCCGAACTCGGCGAGATGGAAGCCAACGTGCGAACCTCCGAGGCTAGTCTCGCGGCATCTCAAAGCCACTGGGACAACCCGGTCGAATTGCAACGCAAGCTCTCAACCGCCGAGGCATCGCTGAACGAGAAGGAAGCCGAACTCGCCCGTTGGCCCTCCGACCTTGCCGGCGCCGAAGCCAAGGAACGCGAGCTTGGCGCGGAATGCGCCAGACTGACTCGATTGCATACCGCCGAACAGGCCAGCGAGATCGAACAAATCCGCGCCCGCGAACAGCACGAAGTGCAAAGGGCACTGGTCGAATCGACGCGAACTCGAAAACCGGTGCTGGAGGCACAGGTCGCGTTCTATCGCGCGGAAGTGATTGCCGCCAAAGACAATCTGCGCCTTCGCATCCCGGAAAAGAAATCACTGGAAGAGGCAAAGGCCGAAGTCGAGCGGGCCAAGGCCGCGCTCTCTCGCACACGGGCGGCGCGCGATCAGGCGCGGCTCCGGCTTGAGCGCATGGAAGTTCGCTCGCCCGTCGCCGGCGTGGTCATGGCTCGACTCGTCGAACCGGGCTCCAAAGTAACGCTTACCACCGACCTCGTGCGATCTGCTCACGTCGTGCGACTTTACGATCCACAGCGATTGCAGGTCCGTGTCGACGTGCCGCTCGCGGAAGCCGGGAAGATGCGCATCGGAGCCACCGCCGAGGTCATCGTCGATGTCCTGCCGGATCGCACCTTCAAAGGCGTCGTGACGCGCGTCGTCCACGAAGCCGATATTCAGAAGAATACGGTGCAGGTCAAAGTCGCCATCGAAGCGCCCAGCCGCGACTTGCTTCCCGAAATGCTGGCTCGCGTCCGCATCCTCGGTGAATCAGCAGCATCAGGGCCGACCGCCGAAACCGTCTTCGCGCCCGAATCGCTCGTTCGAAAAGAACTCGACGGCGCCGCATCCGTCTGGCGCCTCGACAGCTCGGGTCGTCGTGCAGAGAAACAGCGCGTCACGCTCGGCGACCAGCGCATGAAAGGCTGGATCGAAGTGAAGGACGGTCTTCGCGCCGGGGATCGACTGATTGCCGACGCACCCGCCGACCTCTCATCAGGTCGCGCGGTTCGTGTTGTCGGCGAAGCCACGATGCAAGAGAAGTAAGGAGCCACGCAATGGCATTGATCGAATGCAAAGGCCTGACGCGAACCTATCGCAAGGGCGACACTGAAATAACCCCGCTCGCCAATCTCGACCTGGACATCGAGCAGGGCCAGTTCCTCGCCCTCATGGGGCCGTCCGGCAGTGGAAAGACGACGCTTCTCAACCTGATCGCAGGGATCGATCGCCCCACCTCCGGCCGACTCATCATCGACGGGAAGGATCTCGCCGGCTTGTCTCGCTCACAACTCGCCGCGTGGCGATACGAGCACGTCGGCTATGTGTTCCAGCTTTACAACCTCGTCCCCACGCTCACGGCATACGAGAACATCGAGCTGCCCCTGCTTCTGCACAAGCAGACCCGCGATGAACGTCACAAAAAGGTGACGCTCGCCCTCGAACTCGTCGGCCTGCGTGATCGACACGACCACTTCCCGCGACAACTCAGCGGCGGACAAGAACAACGCGTGGCGATTGCCCGCGCGATTGCCACCGATCCAACGATTCTCGTTGCCGACGAGCCGACCGGCGACCTCGACGCAGAAGCCGCTGCCGCCGTGATGGAATTGCTCGCCCGCCTCAACACCGAACTCGGCAAGACCATCATCATGGTCACCCACGATCCCAAGACGGCGGACCGCGCCCACTTGGTGCTGCATCTGGAAAAAGGACGCCTGGTTGAAGCCGTAACAAAGGCCGCCTGACGAAAGACTCGCGTGATACCAAGACAATTCATACCGGTCGTCGTCAAGCAAGTCACGCGCCATCGCACGCGCAGCGGCCTCACCATTGCCGGGATCGCCGCGGCCATGCTCATCTTTTCCGGAATCTCCGCATTGCAGGCCGGAGTGGAAACAGCGACTCAACGAAGTGCGACCGACACCACCCTGATCGTCTATCGCAAAGATCGCTACTGTCCCGCGACGAGCCGAATGCCTCAGCATTACACCGAGCGAATTGCCCGCATTCCCGGCGTCGCAAGCGTTGTGCCCATGCGCATCGTGGTGAACAACTGCAAAACAAGTCTCGATGTCGTCACCTTTCGCGGCGTCCCCGAGGATGCGTTTGTCAGCGAATACGCGCCGCGCCTGCAAGTCGTCGCCGGTTCATTGGATGATTGGCGAAAGCGAAGCGACGGCGTGCTTCTTGGAAAAACACTCGCCCAACGCCGCCGCCTGAAACCCGGGGATCGATTCGACGCCGCGGGGATCACCGTCTATGTCGCCGGCATCATCGACTCCGCAGAGGCCCAGCATCAAAACGTCGCCTACGCGCACCTGAGCTTCCTTCAATATGCCACCGGCGGTCGTCAGGGCGGCTTCGTCACCCAGTTCAACGTCCGCGTCACAAAACCCGAAGAACTCGACCGTGTCGCCGCCGCAATAGACGCGGAACTGGTCACCGATTCCGAACCCACGCAGACCCGTTCCGAACAGGCCTTCGTCGCCGGCACCGCCAAAGACATCCTGCAGATCGTCGCCTTCACCAAATGGCTCGGATTCGGTTGCCTCGCCGCCGTGCTGGCACTCGTTGGAAACGCAATCTTTCTCGCCGTTCAGCAGCGCGTACGTGAACATGCAGTGTTGCAAACCCTCGGCTTCAATGGCGGGCTCATCTCCCGAATGATCCTCACGGAAGGAGTGCTGCTCAGCATCGCCGGCGGAGTTCTCGGGTCGGCCATCGCCCTCGCGGTGATCGCATTCGGCCGATTGAGCCTTTCCGTGGAGGGCGTCAGCATTCCGATCGAGCTGTCATCGTGGGTCTTCGTAAAAGGCGTCGTTGTTTGCGGAGTCGTCGGCATCCTGGCCGGCCTCGCCCCCGCGGTACAAGCCTACCGCCGGGACATCGTGGACTGTTTCAGATCCGTGTGAGAGAAAAAATGCGTGTGATTCCATTTGAGTATGGCGTTCGCAATCTCGGCAGATCGCCGCTGCGCTGCGCCCTCGCCCTGCTCGGTAGCGCATTAGTGTTGACACTGATCCTCACTGCCGCAGGATTCGTTCGTGGCATGGAACGCGCCCTCGCCGTAAGTGGCCGGGATGAAAATGTCATCATCCTCGGCGCCGGCAGCGAAGAGAGCGTCGAGCGCAGCGAAATCGACCCCGCAACCCCCGGCATCGTCTCGGCAAGTATTCAGGGAATACAAAGTCGACTCGGACAGGCCTACCTCTCTCCCGCATCCCATGTGCAATTGCAATACCGCCTGAAAACCGACGACGCCCTCGTGCAGACCGCGCTCTTTCGCGGCGTCACACCCGCCGCGCTCCTCGTCCATCCGCAGGTCCGTGTCGACGAAGGCCGAATGCCCCGCGCCGGCCAATGGGAAGTCATGGTCGGACGGCGCATCGAATCCGCCGATGCGACCACCTCGCGCGCCGTGGGTACACAACTCTGGATCGACGGACGCCCCTGGACCATTGTCGGCCGATTCGAAGCCCCCGGCACGGTCATGGAAGCCGAAATCTGGTGCCCGCTTTCCGACTTGCAGATCGCCACCAAGCGAACCACCTGTTCCTGCGTAGTGCTGACGCTCGGCAATGCCGAGTTCGCCGACGTCGATGCCTTTTGCAAACAGCGGCTCGACTTGCAGATCGTCGCCATGCGTGAATCCGATTACTACGCAAAACTCGCGGCCTTCTTCGGCCCCATTCGCGCCATGGTCTGGGGCACCGCAGCGCTCATCGCCATGGGAGGCCTGTTCGGCGGATTGAATACGATGTACGCCGCCTTCGCCGCCCGCATTCGGGAGTTCGCCGCACTGCAGACCCTCGGCTTCTCGCGCGCGGCCATCCTGCTCAGCCTCGTGCAGGAATCCATTGTGATCACCTGTGCCGGCGCGATGACATCGTGCCTCATCGCCCTCCTGTTCCTCAAGGATCAATCGGTGCAGTTTTCCATGGGAACATTCGGCCTCGCGGTCGACCCGCAGACATTGGGAATTGGAATTGCCTCCGGCCTGCTGCTCGGAATGATCGGGGCGGCCCTGCCCGCGTGGCGGTGCCTGCGCCTGCCCATCGCCGAGGCCTTGCGCGCAGGATAAATGAAAGGACGATCGATTATGGTGCGATCCACCGTGACGTATGCATCTTGGACAGTTGTCATCCTCCTACTATGCGGCTGCGATTCGTCGAAGCCGGCGCCCTCCGGGGGTTCGACACCGTCAATCCCCAACGGCGTTTTTGTCGACCGCGTGGCGGAGAAGTCGACCGACGTGGCCGACGCCAAGAAATCAGCAAAAGAAGGAAATGAAATCGTCGTACACGGGCGTATCGGCGGCAGCAAGTCGCCCTTCGTCGCAGAGCGCGCCATGTTCACCCTGGCCGACCTGCGCCTGCCGCCCTGCAATGCGAACCCAGATGACAAGTGCCCCGATCCATGGGATTATTGCTGCGAGCCAAAAGACAAACTCCTCGCCAACACAATGACGGCCCAGTTGACCGACAAAGACGGTAAGCCCCTCAAGCTCGGGCTCAAGGGTGTCCAAGGGCTTGAGCCGCTCAGCGAAGTCGTCCTCGCCGGCCGCGTCGCGAGCAAGTCCGATCAGTCCATGGTCGTGACGATTTCGCGGATCGAAGTCCGCAAGGCCGCGGCGAGTCGATAGGCTTTGCCAGACCACGGGGCGTGGGTAGAATCGCGGGACTCCGCCAAGCGGAGTACGAGTCTCCGTAGCCCAATTGGATAGAGCGTCGGCCTCCGAAGCCGAAGGTTGCAGGTTCGAGCCCTGCCGGGGACGATTTGAAACACGCCGTGCGGCATAGTGTTAAGGTTGGGGCGTAGGGTGATGGCTTATGAACTCATCGCGATTGCTCATTAACGACTACGCCGGCATCACCGTCGTCACCTTTACCGACAGCTCCATCCTCGAGGCCTCCGCCATCGACTCCATCGCCAAGGACCTCTATCACCTTGTCGATGCCCAGGCCAAATTGAAGGTCATCCTCGACTTCAGCAAGGTCAAGAGCATGTCCAGCCAGGGCCTCGGCATGCTCATCAACATGAACAAGAAGCTCACCGCCATCAAAGGCAGCCTCGCCCTCTGCGGCGTCCGCGCCGAAATCAAGAAGCTCTTCGCCCTCACCGGCCTCGAGAAGGAATTCAAATTCCACGCCGACGACCGCGCCGCCCTCAGCGCGTGGAAGGTGAATGTAAGCTAAGTGGCCACGAGCCCACGGTGAACCCGATTTTTCTATGGCACGGAGACCTGCCCCAAGTTTCCGAAAGGCGTTTCAAGCGATAGAGCGCGTTGAAGCCTTGCTGGGAAAGACGACAGCTGCCTTGGACAGGGCATCAATCCCCTATGCAATTGTTGGTGGCTACGCGGTTGCTGCATGGGTCGCCACGAAGGATCCAGACGCAACCCGTTACACCAAAGATGTCGACGTTCTGATTAACAAACTAGATTTCCAGCAAAGTGTGTCTATCTTCCGCAGTATCGATCTCATGGAGATTGATGTCCTTGGCGTCCCGATGTTCATGGAACGCAATACCCGTCCGTGCCAACGAAGCGTGCGAGTGCTTTTTGCAAACGAACGACTTCGCCCCAGCCACCAATACTCGCTCCCAACAGTCGAGTCCTCTATCACGTCGTACTTTGGATGGCCAGTAGTACAACTCACCGACCTACTTGTCATGAAGTTACAGGCGTTTCGCACTATTGATCGCGTTCACATCCGCGACATGCTGTCCGTCAATTTGATCACCGACGACATCCGTCGCGCCCTCCCGGCCGACATGCTCGCCCGGCTCCAGCAGATCGAAGCAACCCCCGAAGATACAAACTAGTTCGCTGGCGTTCGCCGCAGCGACAGGTTTCCCAATTGGCCGCAGGCTGCCATGGCCGATTGGCCCTTGGTCCAGCGTCGAAACGCGAGCTGGCCGGACTGCATCAGGATCGTCTGGAACTCGTCCGACGCCGCCTCCGTCGGTGCTTCGTAGGGCGAGTTCTCGCGCGGGTTGTAGGGAATCAGGTTCACGCAGGTCGACAGCCCGCCGAGGTATTCCGCGAGCTGCCGCGCGTGCTCCGGCTGGTCGTTCACGCCCGCAATCAGCACATACTCAATCAGCACATGCCCCCCGGCCCGCACGGGGTACGACGCGATCGCCTCGCGCAGCATGGCCATCGGCTCCGTGCGATTGATCGGCATGATCTGCGAGCGAATCTCGTCGTTCGGCGCATTCAGCGACACGGCCAGGTTCAGCCGCCGCCAGCCGAGGGCCGCGAGCTTGCGAATCCCCTCGCACCGGCCGACCGTGGAGACAGTGACGCGGCGGCGCGGGATCTGGTTCGCGTGGTCGTCGTGCAGGCGGCGGATGGAGTCGATGACGTTGTCGAGGTTGTCCATCGGCTCGCCCATGCCCATGAAGACGAGATTGCGAACGGTCGCGCCGAAGTGTTCGCGGGCCGCGCGGACCTGGCCGATGATCTCGTCGACACTGAGGTTTCGCAGCAGGCCCATCTGCGCGGTCTGGCAGAAGGTGCAGCCGCGGGCGCAGCCGATCTGCGAGGAGACGCAGAGCGTTCGCCAGGTGTTGTCCCGCGCCCCCATCGGGATGATGACGGATTCGATCTCGTATCCGTCGTGGGTCCGCTGGCAGAACTTGACCACGTCGCCATCGGCCTGTGTTCGGCTGACCGGGAGGAAAGCGTCGGTCGCGTCGGGTGCAATGGTCAGGAGTGCGGTCATCCCGGCACCATGATACCGCGCGCCGACGACGGCCCGCGCGAGGGCGCAGGGTGCAATAACAATGCGGGTTTGGGTGCCCCCACACGCGTCGGTCGGCCCGGCGATTCTTGACGCCGACGGGACCGGCGGATATGAATACAGGAGGCCAATCGAAGCGATTGCCTGCCTTCGGCCGCGTGCCCGAGTGGACTAAGGGAGCGGATTGCAAATCCGTAATTCGTCGGTTCGAATCCGACCGCGGCCTGTTTTTCTCTCCGCATTCATCCGTCACCACCCCCGACAAAATACGGAATCAATCTGCGAGAATCTCCCGGCCCCGATAGGGGTCTTGGGATCGTAGCCACGGGCGCAAGTCGAAGAGTCGCCGAGGAGACCCCGTGGGTTCATGTAGCAACCATTTTCGGCCCCGATAGGGGCCTCAGGACCGTAGCCACGGGCGCAAGCCCGTGGTAAAGAAACGCGCCCACCCCAAAGCCCCGGCAGGGGCGACGGAACCGTAACGCACCAAACATCGATCACAAATATCGCGGATCAAACTCGACCTGATGCGCCTTCAACAACTCAACGAGTTCATCCTCGAATGTCCTCCCGCGATGATGCTGCTCTTGATTCGCGATGTATCGCACCACGATGTCCTTCTGCGATTGACTCACGGTGAATGCCGAATATCCCTCCTGCCATGCGAATGCCGATATCGCGGGAAACGTCTCATGGATCCATCGCGACGAATTGCTTTTCACCTGGCGCAGAAGGGTCGAAAGCGCCTCATCGGTACGCCATCGCACGAGCAGATGAACGTGGTCAGGCATGCCCCCTATTTGATACGCAACGCCGCCCTCGCTTCGAACGATGCCGCCGAGGTATTCATGAATGCGGTGTTGTGTTTCACCTTTAATCATCTCAGCACGGCCCTTAGTGCTGAAAACGATATGGTAGAGAAGGTTGGAATGCGTGCCTGGCATATTCGACCCTCCGTCGCCCCATCCGGGGCTGAGTAATCGCGCGACATCATACCCACGGGCTCTCGCCCGTGGCTACGATCCAACGTCCCATCGGGACTTAGAACACTGCAGTTGGCAAAATCTATGAACTCAACGCAGATAATTAATCCGCTCACCGGCAAGTAGCCAATCGACAATAGCGGCAGTCACAAGGCCATACAACAAAATCGTGCGACTCTCCCAGCCCCGACAGGGGCTTCAGGACCGTAGCCACGAGGCGCAAGTCGAAGAGTCGCCGAGGAGACCCCGTGGGTTCATGTTGCGACCATTTCAGGCCCCGATAGGGGCCAATGGATCGTAGCCACGGGCGCAAGCCCGTGGTAAAAAGACGCCCCCTCCATCCAGCCCCGATAGGGCCTCAGGACAGTAGCCACGCGGCGCAAGTCGAAAGGTCGTCTGGGAGACCCCGTAGGTTTATGTTGCGACCATTTCGGGCCCCGATAGGGGCCAATGGATCGTAGCCACGGGCGCAAGCCCGTGGAAAAAAAGACGCCCCCCACCATTCAGCCCCGGCAGGGGCGACGGAGCTTTGTTCGTGACTTGAGATCGCCGGCGAAGGATAACATAGGGCGACAAGCCAAGAAAAAACGCTGTCGCTGGCTCGGGAACTATGGCGCGCCACGCTTCGTAATGTCCGCTGGGGTTTATGCCGTATCCTGTAATCACGGTGCCATCAGCCGAGATTCCTCTCGCTTCGGAAAGATACCAGCCATTAAGGGCGAGTCCGTAGTCTTCCAAGAGCACTTGGGCTAGTGGTCTGATTCCACTTGCCGATATCCAAATCGTCGCAATGTTTTGGCCTGTACCGAATCCGATGTCTGAGTGGCCGACAATGACTGTGCCGTCATCTGAAACTGCGTCCGCTGAGTTGTAGTTGCTCCCCGGCAGTGACCCAAGCCCAATTATTCCCGTCTGTGCAGCCCACCTAAATGGCTCTGTAACTCCCTGAGCGTTTGCCGATCGGCCGACGATTATGCTGCCATCGAAGTTGACTGCGCTTGCTGCGCTGCTGTAGTTGACCGGGTCGAGAACTCCTAGGGGCTCCATTCCATTTTGCGAAGTCCATCGAAACGCCTCGGTGTTTCCGCGCCCCGTGCCGACAATGACTGTTCCATCGCCTGAAACAGCGCTTGCCTCGCTCCAAAAGATGCTGGAGCCAATGTCGCCCAATCCCATGAGTCCGCCGCCATCAATCCCTTTGCACGCCTCTTTTCCATTCACTGAATTGCAAGTACCAACTGCGATTGTCCCGTCTGCTGAAATCCCCCGTAATGTGCTTTCGAATGTCCCCCCCACTACGTCTCCAATTGGCTGCATCCCGGTTGTCGAAGTCCACCTAAAGGCTTCCATCCCGTTTGTTGATCGACTTCCACCCACTACAGCCGAACCATCAGCTGATACGCCCCATGCACTGCTTTGCCAAATACCTCCGGTCAAGTCCCCAAGTGGTTCCATTCCACCTGCTTCAGTCCATCTGAATGCAGTTAGCCCATCATCAGTTTCACTTGTTCCGACAATGGTAGTGCCGTCCGCTGATATGCCATATGCGGAACTACTGACACTACCCCCAAGCAACTCCCCAAGGCCCATGAACGACGGCGGCTCACCAGCCCAACACGACTGACTTGTTATCAAAACGAGTGTGACGACGCTGAAAACTAAACGAGACATGGGCACCTACTTCATCCCGGGTTTGACTGGGCCAAAGGCCGAAACAGTGCGGCGGCCAACGTTGCTCGATCCACAGACGGGTAAACGGCCCGTCCCCCTAGTCAACAACATCTTACCACGAACCTGAAGTTCCCCACTGTTAGTGGACACCCAGAAGCGAGACAATGGGTTTCGCGGG
>CAZSBF010000083.1:0-18919 GCA_964605185.1 uncultured Planctomycetaceae bacterium | reverse complement strand
CGGATCAGCGGGACATGCCTCGTTGCACTCCGCCGTGCCATCGCCTTCGGTATCCGTTTCCGCCACGCCGCAGCCACACGCGCCAGGCGCGATCTTGGCGACATCCGTCGGGCAACCGTCGATGCAATCCGGCGTGCCGTCACCGTCGGTGTCGAGCGCAGGATTCGGGCAACCGCCGAGCGAGTTCGCAATAACGATGGCGACGGTGGTATCAAAGAAGGTAATTTGGGCTACATATTGACCGGCGTTGTTAAACTGGCAGGGTTCGCCGTCCCCATTGGCCTGACTCCAGCCATAAATGCCTCCGCAGTCTTTGATGGTCTTGAAGACACCGGGGCTGACTTCAAGGATTTGGTTTCGCAGAAACAACGGCGTCAAGTTGCCCGCCGCGTCGGATACCCAGATGCTGTCGGATCCGCTTCCAGTGAACCCCGGTCCATTGAGTGGCGCTTGGAATGCCACCTGGGTGGCGTCGTTGATAGCGGGGATTGAATAGACCTGCCCGAACGTAACGCCCGGCATGTTGGGTACGGGGTCGCCTTCGCGGACGATCTTGAGCCCGGTGCCCTGACTCTGTCCAAGGTAAATAGCCGTATCGTTCGTGAAATCGGTACCGGCGACTCCGCTCTGCAGAAACGACGTGTAGGCAGCCCAGCCCGCCGAGTTAATAACAGGTGCAGGGAGAATGTTGTACACGCCGCCGCTGTGCGCGGCTTCGCCTTTGCGAGCGATGAGGACGAGGGTGCCTCCGCCTTCCCTCCAGATGGATTCGTCGTTGACGCCGAACGTCACGCCGGGGCCGGCGAGCGTGGCGCGGAACGCAAGATTCCCCACACTGTTCAGAGAGAGTGGATACGTGTCGATTTGTCCAAACACGGCGCCGCCGAGGCCGGGGCATGGTGTGTTGTTACAGGCGACCGTGCGCGGCGGAGCCATGGTGTTCGTTTCGGAGAAGAGGCAGCCGTTGCTGCCATTGACGTTTCCAAAGAACGCAACCGCTCCACCTTGAACAACTGGGCGGCTGCCAAAGGTCGCAGTTACGCCGCCGTAGTTTCCTCCGCCAGGAACGCCGGATGGGCAGGGGTCGCCTTCTCGGGCAAGGAGTCGATAGGGACCACCGCCGGTCGCATCAAGAAGGATCTCGTCATTCAGAGCAGTGACGGCGCCGTCGATCTTCAGCGAGACGACGAATGGAACATCGCCGGAGATGCTTATGGAGGAGATTCCGCCGGAATTGTTGATCTGCAGCCCAGTGAGTTCGGGATGTCCTGCAATGACGGGTAGATTGTTCTGATCCAGATTCACGTAGGTGACCGCGCCGTTATCGGCTTGTGCCCAGATGCCGTCGTCATAGAAGGGAGGTGCGGCGCCGTATGCCGTTGCATTAAAGGCAACCGGTCCGTCCGAGGCCATCGTGAAATACGTGAAGCTGTTGGTGCTGAAGTACTTGTCGGCCGTGCCGGGGCAAATCTGGCTAGTTCGTGCAACGAGCGAGAGCACGCCGCCGATGCCTTCGGAATAAATGGTGTCGTAGTTGAAGGAGTTGGCATCGCCGACGGCAAAGGTGAGCCGATTGTAGAAGCATGCGTTCCCGTTTTCGTCGATCTGAGGGATGCTGAAGAATGTGCCGAAGGTCGAGCCTGCGGTGTTGGGAGCCGCCTGACCGCTGCGGGCGACGATGCGGTATGTGACCTGCGACATGGCCGCTGGCGACGTCACCAAAACCACCAAAGCCGATTGAAATGCAAGTCTGCGGCCGTTCATATTCGAAACTCCCAGGGGCCGCTCGACACGAACAGCCCAGATATGAACCATGCGACGCGGCAACCGGCGGATGCACGCCAAAACGGCACCGCACCCACAACGTGGTAGAATGGATGCGGAAGAGGGTGTTTCGGGTATGGCGGTGCCCCATAACCATGCAGTTGATCACCAGCCACTGGTTGACCGGGCAGTGGCCGGGGATGTCGATGCCTTGAGCGCGCTCTTGGCGCAATTCGGCCCTTCCGTGGAAGCCCAATTACAAATCGGCCGCGTCTGGCAATCGCAAATCGATACCGGCGATGTGATGCAGGTCACTTATCTTGAAGCTTTCCTGCAGATCAACACCTTTCGGCCGGAACAAGCCGGTGCATTCGAAGGATGGTTGCGGCGCATTGCCGAAAACAACCTGCGAGACGCCATTCGCGGCTTGGAACGGCAAAAGCAGATGCCGGCCTCTCGGCGAGTGGACTTCGCCCCCAATTCCGATGACTCCTATGTCGGCTTGTACGAGCAAATCGCCGCCACCACGACCACCGCAAGCCGTTTGGCCACGCGCAACGACACCGCCCGACTACTTCGGGCCGCGGTTGATCGCCTCCCGCCCGACTATGCCATGACCGTTCGCCTATATGACTTGGAGGGGAAGTCCATCAGCGATGTCGCAACCGCCATGAGCCGCTCTGCCGGTGCGGTTCATATGATCCGGGCACGGGCCCATGAGCGGCTCAGCGAGCTGCTTGGCACTGCTTCCGCGTGGTTTGATTCCCGCGCGTGAAGGTTGCGTTCAGAATGTCGCATGAGGGCCGTGGGAGTATCCAGATGTTCGACGCAGCCGGCCAAGATCGGCGCCATCGCGACCTAATTACGACAGCACGCCGGCAATACGAGCTGGCGGCAAAGGCAGGCCTGCCGTCGGGCAGCTCCGCCGGCGCCAGTCCATTTCCACGACAGGTTGAGAATCGTCAAAGCCCCACAATTCCCGGCTACCTTATTCACCGAGAAGTGCATCGCGGCGGACAGGGCATTGTCTATCTGGCAACGCAGCAATCGACCGGCCGCGATGTGGCCATCAAAGCCCTCCGCGAAGGCCCGTTTGCGGGTGAGTCCGAGCGAATCCGCTTCGAACGCGAGGTCAGTATCCTCGCCGGCTTCCAGCACAACAGCATTATTCGCATCCTGGATCGCGGCGAAATCGGCGGAAATCACTATCTCGTCATGGATTACATTGACGGACGCCCGCTCGATCGCTTTGCGCGCGACCGGAACTTAACCCTGCGCGATCGGTTGCAACTATTCGCTCACGTGTGCGATGCCGTAAGCGAAGCCCATCTTCGCGGCGTCATTCACCGCGATCTCAAACCGGGCAACATCCTCGTCACGGAAAGCGGCGAACCGCGCATCCTCGATTTCGGTCTCGCAAAATTGACGAACAGCGCCGACTTCGAATCCGCAGCGACGCAGACAGGGCAAATCCTCGGATCGCTTCCCTGGGTTTCGCCCGAGCAAGTGTGCGGCCAGCATTCCGCCGTAGACATCCGCAGCGATGTCTATTCCCTCGGCGTAATTCTCTATCAATTGCTGACCGATCAACTTCCCTATTCGACGGTGGGAAATCTGGAGCAGGTGCTCGCGACCATTCGCACCACGGAACCCATCCGCCCGAGCAATCTCTCCCGCGACGTCGAAGACGATCTCGACCGTATCACCCTGAAGTGCCTTGCCAAAGAGCCCGAGCGCCGCTATCAGTCGGTCGGCGAACTCGTCCGTGACATTCGATACTACCTCGCCGGCGAAGCCATCGAAGCCAAGCGCGACAGTACCTGGTACCTGGCGAAGATCATGCTGCGTCGACACCGGGCCGCAGTGGCCGTGGCGGGCGGGTTTGTTGCACTCATGACGATCTCAAGCGTCGCCCTGACTGTACTCTATCAGGGAAAGAATGCGGAGCAGAAACGCGCCCAGGCCGAGGCCTCCAAGGCGACTCAGATTGCGCAATTCGCCCAGGGGATGTTAAGCGGCATCGATCCCGCGACGGCCGGCGACATGGACAAGCGACTGATGCGACTTGTCCTCGATGATTCCGCCAAACGCGTTGAATCCGAATTGGGGGCGCAGCCGGAGGTTCAGTCGGCTGTTCGTCAAACGATCGGAAAGGCCTATCAAGCGATCGGTCTCTTCTCCGAGGCCCAATCACAATTGGAGAAAGCGGTCGCAACTCGTCGGGAGATACTCGGGGCCGAGCATGTCGCTACATTGGCTGTGATGAACGACCTGGCAATGGTCTATCGAGATCAGGCAAAGTATTCCGAGGCCGAGGCGCTGTGCCGGATCGCACTGGAGGGTCGCCAAAGGGCTCTTAATGCGGAACACCCGGACACCATGATGTCGATGAGCAATCTCGCGGAAATAATCGGCAACCAGGGGCGGCTTGAGGAGGCGGTGGCGATTGACCGTGCCTTGTTGGAAAAACGCACGCGCGTGCTCGGCCCGGATCACCCTGACACGCTCACCTCCATGAACAACCTGGCGAACTCATTGGGACGTCTGCAGAGATTCGACGAAGCCCAACGCTTGTTTAAAAAAGAGATCGAGGTTGAGCAGCGCGTTAAAGGTGAACTCCATCCTCACACTCTGCGAACCATGAACAATCTAGGATTGCTGTATCAAGAAAACCTTAAGATGGCGGAGGCAGAGACGCTGCACCGCGAAGTCCTGGCCAAGAGATTGCGGGTCTTTGGAAACGAGCATCCGGATACGTTTGAATCACAGGCCAACTTGGCCATTGTGCTCAAGTTCTTGGGGCAAGTCGACGAGGCGGAAAAAATACTTCGACCACTCAGTGAGAACGAGCGACGCGTCCTCGGTGACAAGCACCCTACACTCGCCAGTACGCTCATTCTGCTCTCATCGATTGCCGCTCGAAAGGGATCGTATGAAGAAGCGGAGAGGCTCGCCCGTGAAACCGTTGGGATTTTTGAGGCATCCCTACCCGCTGATCATATGAAGGTGCTGACATCGAAGATTGGGCTGGGGGTTTGTCTTTCCTTGAGGGGCAACTTTATCGAGGCCGAGCGCATTTTGCTTGCGGGCTGGGCGGCGATTGAGGGAAGACAGGATATCTCAGATGATTGGAAACGCTCCACGCCGGGATATCTCGTAAGACTCTACGACGCATGGGACGCCGCCGAACCGGGTACCGGCAAGGCCGAAAAAGCGGCGCAATGGCGGGCCAAACTCACCGCAACCACCGCCAAGGCAGGAAATTGATAAGCCTCCTGCGCACCAACACTCGACCTACAAAACACACTCGCAGTCGACCTCAAGCAGCGCACCAGGAACGACGAAGTCTTTGACTACCACCGTCGAGCGAGCAGGTCGCGGCTCGGGGAAGAACTTCATATAGACTTCATTAAACTTGGCAAAGTCGCTCTGCTCCTTGAGGAAGCAAGTGCACTTAAGCACCTTGTTCATCGCCGAGCCCGACGCCTCGACGCTCGCCTTCAGGTTTAGCATCGTCTGAGCCGCCTGCGACTCAAAGTCTTTATCCATCGCCGCCTCTCCGCCCTTTTGATAGCGGCCGACGCATCCGGCAATGAAGATCAGTTGGCCGAACTGCATGGCGCGGGAATAGGCAGGCGAAGGGCTCCCGGGAATGGCATGCCGGGAGAAGTTGCCTGTGGGCACTTCCGATTTCTTCTTCGGATCGGAGGCGGATACAGGCGCGGCAATTACCGCACCGGCAAGGGCCGCCTTTCCGGAGGAAGCCAGGAAGTGACGGCGGGTCGCTTTCGTTTGCGATTTCATTTGATTCTCCATTGCCACGCGTACGATCCGAGAGCGGGCCTTTTCACGCCCGACTCAGTCGCGGCGTAGCGCGTTTTACCCTATAATGCCCCACAGATCATACGGCACCACCTGTATCGCTCAAGCTTTTCTCGGCGCTCCCTGATGGTCGCGGCTCTGAATGTGGGCGTGTCGATGACAATTTCCATCAAAAAAGGACGGCGGAGTATTCATGCAATTTCGTAATCTGGCAATCATTGCCCACGTCGATCATGGAAAGACCTCACTGGTCGATTGTCTCCTTCGGCAGTCGGGCAATTTCCGCGAGGGGACACTCCACGGCGAACTCATCATGGACTCCAACCCGCAGGAAAAGGAGCGGGGCATTACCATTTTCGCCAAGAACTGCGCGATTCACTACAAGGATTACAAAATCAACCTGATCGACACGCCCGGCCACGCCGACTTTGGCGGTGAAGTGGAGCGCGTCCTGAAACTCGCCGACGGATGCCTCCTCGTTGTCGATGCCTTTGAAGGGCCGATGCCGCAGACGCGCTTCGTTCTTAAGAAGGCGTTTGAGTATCACCTCAAGCCGATCCTGGTAATCAACAAGATCGACCGGCCTGACGCCCGGCCGAAGGAAGTGCTGGATGAGTCGCACGATTTGTTCATCGAATTGGGGGCGGATGAGGAATGCCTGGAGTGGCCGGTGATTTACTCCAGCGCCAAGATGGGATTCGCCCGCTACAACCTCACCGACACCAACACCGACATCACCCCGCTCTTCGAGCAGATCATCAAAAGCGTGCCGCCGCCCGACAGCGACATTGAGAAGCCGTTGCAGATGCTCGTGACCAGTCTCGACTGGAGCGATTATGTCGGTCGCATCGGCGTGGGCCGTATCTTTCACGGAAGCATGAAGGTGGGGCAGAAGGTCTGTCGCATCTGTCGCGACGGGCATCGACATGATGAAACAATCGACACGATTTTTACGTTTGAGGGACTTGCTCGGAAAAAAGTTCCCGACGCCGTGGCCGGCGACATCGTCGCGGTGACGGGCATCGACGATCTCGGCATTGGCGACACGCTCGCCGATCCAAACGATCCGCACCCGATGCCGATCCTCGCGGTCGATGAGCCGACGTTAAGCATGGTGTTTTCAATTAACAACTCGCCCTTTGCCGGGCGCGAGGGAAAGTTTCTTACGACGCGGCATCTGCGCGATCGGCTGTTCAAGGAGCTTCAGTCAAACGTGGCCCTTCGTGTGGAGGAAATGGTGCAAAAGGATCAGTTTCGCGTATCGGGGCGCGGCCTGCTGCACCTGGGCGTGTTGATCGAGACGATGCGCCGCGAGGGGTTCGAGCTGATGGTCGGCAAGCCGAAGGTGATCTACCGGGAGATCGGCGGGAAGAAGTGCGAGCCGGTCGAGTATTTGATCGTTGATGTGCCATCATCGTCTGCGGGGTCGGTGATTGAATTGGCCGGTGGACGGCGCGGTGAGATGGTGCGGATGGATACCAAGGACAATATGTCGCACCTGGAATTCACGATCCCGGCGCGCGGCCTGATCGGACTGCGCACGCGCATGATGAACGCCACGCGCGGCGAAGCCATCATGCATCATTCGTTTTATGAATATGAACACTTGCGTGGAAGCATTCCTGTACGAATGGCGGGGGTGATGGTGGCCATGGAGTCGGGCCGGGTGACGGCCTTTGCCATTGAGAATCTCCGCGATCGCGGCATGATGTTCGTGAAGCCCGGCGACGAGGTGTACAAGGGCCAGGTCGTCGGCGAGCATTGCATGGAAGACGACATCGACGTGAATGTGGCCAAGCTGAAGAAGCTGACCAACATGCGTGCCGCCAGCGCCGACAAGACAGTCGTGCTCAAGCCGCCGCGGGAGTTGAGCTTGGAGTCGATGCTGGAGTACATCGAGGAAGACGAGTGGGTGGAAGTAACGCCCGCCATCTGCCGAATGCGCAAGCGCGTGCTCGACATGACGGAACGGAAGCGAACAAACCGGGACTCGGCGAAAGAGGACGCGTGATCGTGGTGCTTATCGCGCGGCCGTCCGAGCTTCGCTGTGCAGATAATCGCTAATCTTTCTCTCAATGCCGTCCCGCACCTCGCGGCAGACTCTCATTTTGGCATCGTCGTCACCCGGCGCCTTGGGAGGGTCGGCGAACGGCCAGTGCAGGTGCTGATCGGCATTTGCAAACGCCGGGCACTCACGTTCGGCGTTGTCGCATACCGTTATGACGAGGTCGAAGTGCTGCTTGGTGAATTGGCCGGACCCCTTGCTTTGATATCCGCTGATGTCGATCCCCTTCTCGGCCATGGCCTTGACGGCGAGGGGCGAGACCTTGCCGCTCGGCTTCGTACCGGCACTGACGACCTCCCACGAATCGCCGCCGTGTTTTTTCCAGAAGGCCTCCGCAATCTGCGAGCGGCAGGAGTTCCCGGTGCAGAGGATGATGACGCGTTTCTTATTCATCGTGGTCGCCTTGTCCGCTGTGGATTGACCTGGCTGGGCGCAGCCGGGGGAAATGAATCCGATCATCGCTACAATTGCAAGGCGTTTCATTGGGCGGCCTTTCGTTGAGTCAAAGTGGACTGATTCAGTAACGATGCGGCACGATCATAAGAATTGGATGAAGAAATCGCCAAGAAAAAATTAACATCGGGCGGAGTTACGGAATTGGCGACCGAATCAATAGAGATTGTCACGGCCTATCGTCGGTCGGAACGTTCGTTGGTGGAGCAGATTACGCAATGGGAGTCGCTCGACTACGGCGTTGCATACTGGTCCACCGCACACCCGACACTTCCCGAGGCAAACCAGCTTCGCGACGTGTGGCTGGCGGACGTAGCGGCGGACGAGGCATATGCCCGGTCCGAAGCCCTCTTTGAAGAGCGCGGCGCACGCTGCGGATCGTGGACGATTGCGTCAAGCCAATCCGAGGAACCAGTCCGCGATTTGTTAGCAAGCAAAGGATGGCGGCGCGTCGAGACCACGGTCCTCACATTGGCAAGATGGGATCTGACCGATGCGCCGGCGGAACCATCAATCCGCATTCTGCCGGCCCGGGCGATGCGCAAGGCCTATCGAGCAACATTCGGCGAGTTATCCGCCGAAGGCGATGCCGCCGTGATTAGGCTGGACGATTCAAATCTCGACGAGTTTGTTGCAACGATCGATGGCGCACCGGCCGGACGAATCGGCTATCTCTCCGTGGGCGATACGGCCCGCATCACAAGCGCCTTCGTGCTGCCGGCATTTCGAGGGCGTTGCGTGGGATTGCAACTGATGGCGCATGTGATTCGCCTGGCGCGGCGACTGTTGCCAAAAGTCATCGTATCAGGTGCGGATACAGCGGATGCCCGGTCATATCTCAATCGATGCGGTTTCGATGCAGCGGGCACGACCGTCGAGTATCGACGAAGCGTTTAGGAGGCGCTACAGCGCACCGAAACGCCGCTGGCGACGAGCGTAATCCTGGATCGCCGCATTAAGATCGTTCTTTCCAAATTCGGGCCAAAGCACTTCAGTGACATACAACTCGGCGTAGCTGATCTGCCAGAGCAGAAAATTGCTCACGCGCATCTCGCCCGCTGTACGAATGAGCAGATCAGGATCAGGCATGCCGGCGGTGTAAAGCGCATCGCTGATTGTGCGATCATCAATCTGATCCGCTTTCAATTCGCCCGATGCCACGCGGCCGGCGATAGCGCGCACGCCGTCCACGATCTCGGCACGGCTGCTGTAATTCAGTGCGAGGCAGAGCGTCATTCCCTTGTTGTCGCGCGATACTCGGATCGTCTCATCGAGTTCACTCAACACCTGCGGCGGCAGTCCTTCGCGCCGGCCGATCTGCACGAGACGGATGTCATTCTCCATGATCTCGACGCGTTCTTTGATAAGATATTCCACATACAGCCCCATGAGGTGGGTAATCTCATCAAGGGGCCGATTCCAATTCTCGGTGCTGAAGCTGTAAAGCGTGAGATAGCCGACGCCGAGTCGCGCGGAATGCGTGACAATCTCGCGAACATTCGCCGCGCCGGCCTCATGGCCACGCACGCGCGGAAGGCCCTGACGCTGCGCCCAGCGACCATTGCCATCCATGATGATGGCAATATGGTGCGGCAACGATTCAGGCGCGATGCCGAGTTCGGAGCGAAGGTCTAATTTCTCAAGCGTTGGCATAGGTCTGGAATGGGCCATCATATCCGTGGTGTACGATGGAGCGTGGCAAGTCGTTCGGCCCCGACCGAAACAAGCGTGATCGGAACCTTGAAATAGGCCTCGAGGCGGTCGAGGTAGGCCCTTGCCTGTTGGGGGAGCGCGTCGTAGTCGGTCGCCCCCTCAATCTCGCGATCCCACCCGGGGAGCGTCTCCAGCACCGGCTCCACATTGCCCAACACGTGCGCGTCGGGCGGGAAGATTCGAAGCGTCTCGCCCTTGTAGCGGTAGCCAGTGCAAATCTTCAGTTCCGGGAACTTACTCAACGTATCCAGATGCATGACGATCAACTGCGTGATGCCGCAAAGGTCGATGCTGTATTTCGTGGCAAAGGCGTCGAACCAGCCGCACCGGCGCGGTCGCCCCGTCGTGGTGCCGTATTCGTGGCCGCGTTCACGGATGAGATCACCCGTGGAATCGCGAAGCTCCGTCGGAAACGGTCCGCCGCCGACGCGCGTGCTGTAAGCCTTGATGACGCCGAGGTAGCTCTTGATCGCGCTGGGCGGTACGCCCGCGCCAGCCGCGACGCCTGCCGCCGTGCATGTGCTGCTGGTCACAAAAGGAAACGTACCGTGCGTGATGTCGAGCAGGCTGCCCTGAGCGCCTTCGAAAAGGATGCGCTTCTTTGCCGCAATGGCATCGTGAAGGATGAGCGTCGTGTCGGTCACGTGCGGCGCGAGTTTCCTTCCAAGCGCGAGCGCCTCGTCGGCAATCGACTCAGCCGTAAGCGGCTCAGCATCACCAAACAGTGCTGCGAAGACCTTGTTTCGCTGATCCACGATATGGCAAACCTTCTCGCGAAATGAATCGGCGTGAAAGAGGTCGGCCACACGAACGGCGGTACTCCGAAGCATCTTGTCGGCATAGCACGGGCCGATGCCCTTGGCGGTCGTACCGATTTTCTGATCGGCGCCGAGACTTCCCTCGGACAGGCGATCCTGTTTCTTGTGCCACGGCATCACCAGATGCGCACGGTTGGAGATGACCAGATTATCCGAGACTTTAACGCCGCGTGCCTTCAGCGCATCGAGTTCGCCGGAAAGGATTTCAAGATCGAGGGCAACGCCCGGGCCGATGACACTGAGCACATTCGGGCGCAGGATGCCGCTGGGAACGAGATGCAGCGCGAACTTCTCCCCCTCGTGGCGGACGGTGTGACCCGCATTGGCCCCCCCGGCATAGCGCACGGCGACATCGAAATACTCCGTAAGCAGATCAACGACCTTGCCTTTGCCTTCATCGCCCCATTGCAGACCGACGACGCTTGTATTTCCGAGGGTTTGGTAGTTCATGGCGTATGGGCATCCAATGCCGGGACGAACGTCAACTCAAATGCGAACAATCAGGGGTTCGCCGCCGCGAGTTCCTTTCGCAACGAGATTACTTCTTCGTACGACTTCTTCAAGTTGCCGTCCTTTTTCTGCAACCCGCCCCACGGCGACGGCGCAACACCATCCGTGAAGGCCTGCCACGCGACCGACGCCACGAACGGTTTCGACAGCGCGATGCGAACCATGTCGTGGAGCCACACAGCCTGCACGTTCTCATTCCATTCGTCGTGCCAATAGCCGCTCATCGGCGTCATGCCGTTGGATGGCACGCCCATGCAGCTCACGTGCAGGGGCTTTCCGTAATTGCCAAAGCGATCAAGAATCGATGAAAGCTGCAGCAGATCGCGCACGAATTGGGCGCAGTTCTGCCCGCCGAACTGCAATTGAATGTTGAACGCATCGAAGTTCACGCCGCTTTGAAGGGCCATTTCCGCATAGAGCGTCGGCGGAATCGTCTGCGGATCGGTCGCGTAATACTCGCCCCACGGAAGGACGATTCCCAGTAACACCTCGCTCTTGGGCGCGGCCTGCCGGGTGAGAATGGCCGACATCCGCGTCAGTTCGACCAATTGCTCAAACGTCAGCTTGTACGTGTTGTACGCGTGAAGCCCGACACAAACCTCCCACGATTGCACATGTCCGCTGAAAGAACGCACAATGGTGCGAAGATGCTTCATGATGGCATCGCGCAGCCGGTCATAATCGCGGGCAGTCTTGGCAAGCCAGGTAGGCGTCTCCCAGGGCTCGAACGAAAGCAGTGAACAGGCTCGAATCGGCATTCGCCGCGCCTTCAAATGTTGCAAGGCATGTTCGAGGTGCGCAGTCTCATACTTCCCCTCCACCGGCTGAAGCCCAGCCCATGTGAACGGAAGCTCGACAAACTGAAAGGCGTCCGCAATAAGCTGCATTGACGCGTCGGAGTAATGGGATGGATCGACGCGACACCCCAATGGCGTGGCAGGCAACGTATGGTCCGCCAGCCGGGCCGGAAGATTGATCGATGCGTGATATGCTGTTAGCGATTCCCCAACCTTGAGCCCAAGCGTCAACGACTGATCGGCCAGCTTCGCCGCAACGGCGGCATCGGATGCCTCCAATGCAGCGACGAGCAAATCGCGTGCCTTGTCAATCTCGTCGTAAAGGTGTTTTCCGGCCGGATGATCATAAAAGCCCCAGTCTTCGCGCTTTTGGCTGATCCGCATGAGTTGGCCGCGGGCCAGTTCAAGGTGAAGGTGATAGGGTTCAGGCCGCTCAAGGACGCGGGGCGTTTCAAGCAGGATTCGGCCGATGCCATCCACCGACCACATCAGGGCAAGGGCCGCCGCACCGCGCGATCGGGCGTCGCAGATAATCTCGCCCTTCTCGAAGCGAATCTCCGCACGCACGGGGACACGGTCGGCGCCGAGCAAGTGGGCGCCGTCGAGGCTGATGCTTCGAGCAGGCGCGCCGTTCTCAAATACTCTGAATCGCAACATGGGCGTGGGTCATCGAATCCTAATGGTCTTGAATCGCAGGCCCCCGGGGATGTTCTCCGAGATCATCGCCATGATACGGCGCGGCGCGGGTGGGGTACAGCCGCGTCAGCGTTTTGCAAACCGTCGCGCTCAGGCCGGCACGGGCGTCAAAGGCCGCTCCCCGCGCAGGACTGCGATCACGTTTGCCGCAGCGGTTTCGGCCATTTTTCGACGCGTCGATTCCGTGGCGGACCCAATGTGCGGCAGCAGGACGACGTTCGGGAGTTCGAAGAAGTCGCGCGAAATGCGCGGCTCGTTCTGATACACATCGAGGCCTGCTCCGGCGATTTGACCGGTGCGAAGCGCCTCAATAAGAGCGGCTTGATCCATCACATCGCCCCGGGCCGTATTGACCAGTATGGCCGTGCGTTTCATGCGACCCAGCGCGCGGGAATCAATCAACTGACGCGTCTCAGGCGTCAGGGGAACGTGAAGCGACACGAAATCGCTCGTCTCAAGCAGCTCCGGAAGGCCGACGCGACGAGCGCCGAGAGCATTCATGGCCGGTCGATCCGCGTTGTCAAAATACAGGATAGTCATGCCGAAGCCCGTTGCTCGACGCGCGACCGCAGCCCCAATCCGCCCGGCGCCGACAATGCCGATCGTCTGCCCATGAACATCAGCGCCGAGGAACTCGAGCATGTTCCACCCCTGCCACGAGCCAGTGCGAAGCAGGCGTTCGGCCTCGCCGATTCGCCGCGCAGCCGCAAGCAGAAGGGCCCACGTCAGATCAGCTGTTGCCTCAGTAAGCACGTCGGGTGTGTTGGTCACCGGAATGCCAATCCGCCGGGCCGTCGCGATGTCGATGTTGTCATATCCCACCGTGCACGCGGCAATGATCTTGCAGCGCACCTTCGCCGCTTCAAGCACAGCGGCGTCCATGCGATCAGCGACCTGGCAGATAATCGCATCGTGGCAGCAAGCCTGCCTCACAAGTTCATTGTGGTCAGGAGGACGACGAAGCGAGCCTACTTTGACTGAAAAGCCTGCCTGCACGAGCATAGCGAGACCACCGTCGTGGATGATTCGGGTGACGTAAACGCTCGGAGCACTCATAATCTCAACAGCATACACGAGGAATCCGTCGTCGACGACGAACAAGGGAAGGCACAGTGTTAACAATTAGCGCCGCGCACCAGGAGCCGGAACTGTCGGACATTCGCGTGTTGTTTCGCGAGTATGCCGAGTCGCTTGGGTTCCATTTGTGCTTCCAGGATTTCGACCGCGAGATGGCGGAGTTGCCGGGGAACTATGCGCCGCCGCCGGGGCGCATCTTGATCGCAAAATGGAGCGGTGCCGTTGCGGGATGCGTCGCGATGAAACAACTGGGCGACGGCATTTGCGAAATGAAGCGGTTCTACGTGCGCCCCGATTTTCGCGGAAAGGGGATCGGTGAGGCGTTGGCCAAGGCCATCATCGCCGCCGGTCGCGACGCCGGGTATGCCAGAATGCGACTGGACACCGTGCCCTCGATGCAGTCGGCGATCCGCATTTACGAAGCGCTGGGGTTTCGCGATACCGATCCGTACGTGTTCAACCCGATTCCGGGGGTTCGCTATCTGGAACTGGTGTTCGCGCAGCCCACTTAGGGAATCACCAGGTCAACCATGGCGCGGATGTCGTTCCCGTCAGTACGTCCATCGTGGTTGATGTCGCAGTTCATTGTGTTGCAGCCAAGATGCGCAGCATCAAACGCGGCCGGGTTGACGAGCCGCTGGGCGAATGCTGAGACATCGTTGAGATTGACCACACCATTGCAATCGGCATCGCCGGTCAACACCGGGCTGTTGAACTGGGCGATAAAGAAACTGCGAGCCGAGACTTCTGTATCAGCTCCAAGGAACCCATGCCCAGCCGCGGGAATGATGCGGTAATCGTGGAACAACGAAAGGGCGAACATGGCGTCGGCAAGCCGCGTGCTCTGCTTTGTCGGCACGGCCGTATCGTTCGACCCGTGGCCGATGAACATCGGTGGATCATCCGCGGAGAGCCACGTGATCGGGTTGACCTGATTGCACAAGGCCACCAGCGCTGGATACGGCGGATTCGGATTGGTCAAATTCGCCTTGATGTCCGCCAGTCCCTGACCGGGATCATCCCACCCCACGAGATTCGATTCCGGCGAATTGGGATCGTCATGGTCGAAGCCGCCCGGCGGCGTGGTGATGTCCTCGTTCATGTGAAGGATGTCCGTCGGGCCGAAGTAATCGGCGGCGGCCTGAACTCGGCTGGAGAATGCAAGATTCCCACCCGAAGTTCCCTCAAGGGCGGCGACGCCACCGGATGTTGCGAGTAACGCCGAGAGATGCCCCCCGGCCGAACTACCCCAGCATGCGAATCGATTGGGATCGAGGTTGTAAGTTGCCGCATTCGCGCGGAGGTAGCGGACCGCGCCTTTGACATCATGAATCTGCGCCGGAAATATGGCATCGCCGCTGAGGCGATAGCTGGTGCTCGCAACGGCGATTCCCGCGTTGAGCAAAAGTTGAGTTGACCCCGGAGCCGTATTGTGCGTACCGCCCTGCCATCCCCCCCCGTGAATCCATAGCACGAGCGGCCAGGGTCCGCCCGTTGCCGGGAGGTAAATATCCAGCAGAACGTTGATCGTCCCCCCTGCATCGCGAGGAACCGTGGCATAAACGACGTCGTTAAACGTAGGCGTGACTTGAGCGCGAACCCCCGCCGGTTCGACCGCGGCAAAGGCGACGGCGATTCCTAACACTGCAACTGCATACGGCTTCATATCACTCCCTCCACCTCAGAGTGATTAACGCAGCAACCCGTTCGATTATTGCGGGCCGGTCTGAAACCTCATTCTATGCGATTTCGGCCGCAATCAGCTGTTAAGGAGCACGAGTGATTGCAAATCTGAGCGAACGGTCCGAAGATAGGCCGGTTCATTCGCAGGTTGCGCGCAGAAAGACCCGCGTGGTCGTCAGGTGAATCGTGGTTCTTGTTCGTATCACACTCTCAATCCTGCTTCCATCCATCGTGCTCGCGTTGGCCGGCGGCTGTCTCGACCCGGGCGGCGACTCCATCCAATCGCGACACGCGGAACGACTCTACCCGAGGCCCCCGCAGACCCCGTGGGTCGCGGCGATTGGTCGATTGGAAAGTGGAGGCCAGCCGACGCGCGGGCAGGTTCAGCTCTCATTGTTTCTCTTCGGCGAAGAGCCGCAGCCGGTTGCGAGCTTGCTCAAGCCCGGCGCCATCGCACTTCGCGGTGACGATGTCTTCATTACGGATGGCCCACTAAACGCCGTTTTTCAACATCGCCCCGGCATGCCGGGAATGGACGAACTCAAGCTGAGTGATCGGCCTCTGGTTCCTTCGGCTCTCTGCTTTACGCCCGGCGGAACCATGCTTGTGGCCGATGCGCGCGGAGCAGCGGTGATCGAATATGACGCACGCGGCGAACTCGTCCGCCGCATCGGTCATCGGAAAACCCTGCGGCCCGCTGGAGTAGCGTGCGTCGGTGATGCAATCTGGGTCAGCGACCTCTCCGAACACTGCATTGAAATCTACGACGCTGCATCCGGCACACACCGCCGGCGGATCGGCGAGCGAGGGTCGAGCGCGGGCCAATTCTCATTTCCGATGGGCATGGCCGTCGGACCGAGCGGCGACGTGTGCGTGGTCGACATGATGAACCACCGCGTGCAGATTCTTTCCCCACGAGGGGAATTCGTGCGGTCGTTTGGTGAAGCGGGAGATTGCGCAGGATGCTTCGGTCGGCCGCGAGACATTGCCGTCGGGCCGGATGGAACTATCTTTGTCACCGATACATCGGGAAGCCGTGTCCATGCGTTTGATGAACGAGGCCGGGCTCTGCTCTCATTCGGCGAGCCGGACGGCGGAAATGGCGCATTGCTGACACCGAGCGGGATTGCGATTTCAAAGGCCCGGCCGGGTGGGTCCGTTGCATTGCCGGAAGGATTCGACGCGGCCTACTACGTCTTGGTAAGTGAACAAATGCTGGAGCCCGGCGTGCGTGTGTATGCCTGGCGCGATCGAACCAAAGCGCCCACACCTCCGCAGCGAAAAGCAACGGCGGGACCGACATCGCTTTCTTACAAACCGGGGGCGCTTGCAAGCGCAGTCGAACCGGCCATTAACCCACATTGGTCAGCGACGAATTGCTCGTCCTGCCATTCGATAGAAAGCGGGAAAGCGGTGGCGATCGCAACCGAGAAAGTGGATTCGTTGTGTCTCTCATGCCACGACGGCGCGCGGGCACGGGCCGAGGCCCATCCCATTGGTCGACTCGCGGATAGCGCCGGCGTAAAGACGCCGCAGGAGTGGCCGCGCGTGGACGAACGAATTGGCTGCATCACATGCCATGATATCCGACAGCACTGCGCAGCCCAGCCGGCAAGACCGTTGGATAATCCCGCAATGCTCCGCGGATACAGCGCCGATCGACCGGCGGCCTATTGCACCACCTGCCATCAGGCCGATCCGTCATGGCGCTTCAGCCCGCATGAACAACTGGCAGAGGGGAAAGTGAAAGAGCAATCATGCCTCTTTTGCCACACCAAATCACCCGAAATACCCGGCGATGGCACACGGCGCTTTGCGGCGGACCTCAAGGCGGACGGAGCAAAGGTCTGCCTGACCTGCCATGTACGCCATTGGGACGTCTCCCCCGCCGGACACGTCGATCGCCCGGTGACGGCGGAAATCAAGCGTCGATTGGTCGGACGCGAACTGACCGGCGCGGGCATGTCGCCGGGACCGGAGCTTCTCAAGGCAATGGCCGATCCCAGTGAGCCATCACGTCGTTTGCCACTGGCCCATGAAATGGTGACCTGTTTCACTTGCCACAATCCGCACCAAAAAGGGCTGTTTTCGGATTCATCGGAACTCGGCCGCCGCGCCGCCGCGCCGGAGGACGACAAGGTGGCGCTGCGAATGAACCGGATGGAACTATGCGTGGAGTGCCATCGGAAGTGATGGCCTGCAAAAAATAGTCCACAGTCGGAATTATTGTGTGGCATTTCGCCCATGACCACGTAAGAATCCGCACTCATTGCTGCGACAATTCCCCCACAGGCCCTTTCCCATCACCGTGGCACTTCTCTACGGCAATGCCTCGCAGCAATCGCCGTCATTGACGTGGCACAGGAATTGCATGGACTCTTAGATTTGACTCTCGTGACGTCAGAACGAAGTACTCCCAAGTCCATGCTCGTCTGCGAGCGCTTGGGGACTCCTTGATTTAGATACAGGGGCATTTGACAGGGGCACGCTATGCGAGAAAACGCGACGGGTCACCCCAAACACCAATCCACCTGGAAAACGTCAAAGGACTTCCCCTTTCCCGCAGTCATCGTGACACGTTTCAAACTGATACTAACCGGCGTGATTATCGTCTCGATGTGGAGTCCAGCGACGTCCATGGGCCAGACGCGGTTTGTCCGCTGCGATGCCTGCCACACCGCCCAAGCCGGCCAGTTGCACGTGTCAATCCACTCGAAGGCGGTGCGTTGCCAGGAATGCCACGGCGGCGACGACGATTACGCCGTAGGAGTGGATGAAATTGGCGCCTATGGTCCGGCCACGTCGCAACCCGTGGGTTTGCCATCGAAACGGCCGACAACGTACGACCACGGGGCCAAATTCCGGGGAAAGCCCACGCGAAGCCAGGTCCCGGAATTGTGCGGTACGTGCCACGCAAACGTGCAGAAGATGAACCCCTATGGTCTGCGCACCGATCAACTCGCGTCCTACCTCGTGAGTGGCCACGGAAAGCGTCTTAAGGAAAAAGGCGATGATCGCGTTGCAGTCTGCATCGACTGCCACGGCGTTCATGATGTTCTGAAGCACGACAACCCGGTTAGCCGCACGTTTTTCAAGAACATCCCTGACACCTGCGGTCAATGCCATGGCAACGCCGAATTGATGAAGGCCTACGACATTCCCTCCGAGATTGTCGATCAGTATCGACGCAGCGTACATGGGCGAAACGTGCTCGAAAAGGGGGACGCAGGCTCACCGCAGTGCGCCACATGCCACGGCAATCACGCATCCGCCCCACCGGGTTTTCAGGAAGTCAGCCATGTTTGCGGCCAATGCCATAAACAGGTGGAGGAATATTTCCTAACGAGTATTCACGGTCGGCTGCCGGTGATGGCGCGGTGCATCGGGTGTCACGCCAAGTCCGGGCAGCGAATGAACCACGAGATTCTTGAGGCATCAGTCCCAGCCGACAAATTGCGCGATGCATAGGGGCTGTTGAAAAAGTCTGCGTTTTTTTCTTGGCGTCGTCGGTGATGTTGGAT
>CAZSBF010000082.1:0-18987 GCA_964605185.1 uncultured Planctomycetaceae bacterium | reverse complement strand
GCGCGGAACTACCTGTACATCCTTGAGAAGACCTGCTCGCTCGGCGCGGGACAGTATGTGGCGATTGGGTGGAGCTTCGTTGTCCTCGCGATGATGCACGTGGTGTGGATGGTGGGGCGGAACCGAACCGGACATGGGAATGAGCTTCTTGGAATGATGGAGGGGTTGGCGGCGTGGATGGCGGAGAAACGTCGAAGCGTCGAAACGTCGAAACGTCGAAATCAGAAGGATGATGTTCAAGGCGATTGCAATTCTTCCCACTCACTGACCCCACCCCGGCCCTCCCCTTATCAAGGGGAGGGAGAAGGCGCGTGGCGTAGGGGTACAGATGTGCTGCGTCGAGTGCTCTTTGTGACCAATCGACTGGAGCCCGGTGGAGCGGAGTTGATGCTTGTGCAGCTTGCGCGGCGGCTGCCGGCGTGTGGGGTGCAGCCGTACATCGGATGTTTGAAGGATGGCGGCCCGTTGGCGGCGGAGTGCCGCGCGGACGGCATCCCCGTGTTTGAGAATCTGCTCCATCACAAGACCGACGCGGCGGTCATTCCGCGGATGCGTCGGCTTCTGATGGAGCACGCGATCGACGTGGTGGTGGTGGCGCACAGCGGCGGGGATCGGATGTTCTGGTCGACCCTGGCGGCGGGGTTGAGCGAGATTCCCGTGGTGGTATGGTCGCACTGGTTCCCGGAAGAGGGCAAGCATCATTTTGAACGAGCCAATCGCGCGTTGTACCGAATGGTGGATGTCTATGTCGCGCTCGGGGCGCGGCATCGGGCAGCAATGATCCGACACGAACAGGTTCCGGCCGGGCGCATCGCGGTGATTCCGAATGCGCTGGATCTTGGGAAGTTCATGCATGGCGTCTCGCGCGCCGAGGCCCGGCGACGACTGCGCCTCGACGATCAGCACATTGCCGTCGCGATCATTGCGAATCTTCGCCGGGAGAAGCGGCATGACGTGTTCATCGAGGCAGCGCGGCGACTGGCAGCGGGGAATGCGAACTACCGCTTCTTCATTATTGGAGATGGCCCGAACCGGGATGCGGTGCAGGCGGCGGCCGCGGCGTCGGGGCTGGATCATGAGACACTTCGCTGGATGGGGCCGCGGGCTGACGTGGCGGAGTTGCTTGCTGGGTTGGATGTTTCGTGCCTGTGCAGCGAAGTGGAGTGCTTCAGTGTGACCATGCTGGAGGCGGCGGCGGCGGGGTGTGCGTTTGTAGGTCCGAATACCGGGTGTTTGCCCGAGTTCTTGGAACATGGCCGGACGGGCCTGTTGATAAGACCGGCGGACGTTGCGTCATTGGCCGATGCTATTGGCGTGTTGGGATGCAGCGAACCACTTCGCCGGTCGCTTGCTGAAGCGGCGCGGGCCAAGGTCCTGCGAGACTACGGCCTGGAACGAATGGCCGAGCGATTCGCGGACTTGCTGCGAAGAGTCGGGCCCAAAGCGAAACCGGCCGCCCAGGGGTTTCGTAGGATTGAAAGTAGATCGCGATTGGGGGCGGCGAATCTTGTTCGGGCCGCGAATTCGCGATAAACTTTGTGTTGAGGGGTGCTTAGAAGCGTGTCCTCGGTTCCCAACAGGACCAATGGCGGCCTCCCGCGCCGAGTGCTCCACTTCGTGTCCACGTTCGCAGTGAAGACGGATACGAAGTGGCTGGTTCAGCTTGCGCGCCAGGTGGACCCGTCTCGGTATGAGTTCAGCGTGGCCTGTTTCTATGACGATGGGCCGATTCGCGAGCAACTGGAGTCGCTGGGGGTTCGGACATTCAACCTGCAGTCGCCGGGTGAGCATGACCCGCGGGCCATCCTTCGGGCCAAGGGCGTGATTCAGCAGGTACAGCCGGACGTCGTGCATACGCATTTGCTTCGGGCGGATTTATTCGCCGGGTCGGCGGCGCGATGGGCGGGCGTGCCGGTGATTGTCTCGACGGTGTATGCCGTGGGGCAGTATCGGCGATCGAAGCGGCGCCGGAGCGATCGGCTGCTTGATCTTGCGTGCGCGGCTTTGCCGACGCACATCCTCGCGGTGTCGGGCGCGGTGAGGAATGACCTAATCGATCGAATCGAGCTTGAGGCGTCGGACATCACGGTGATTCACACGGGCATTGAGCCGCCGGCGAATGCGGACAGCTCACTACGCGACGGCGCGATACGCGAGCGCACGATCCTGACGCTGGCGCGGCTGAGTTATGAAAAGGGCGTCGATACGTTGATCGACGCGGCGGCGGTGTTGCATCGTACCCATTCGGCGGCGCGATTCGTCGTGGTCGGCGACGGCCCGGATCGCCGGGAGTTGGAAGGTCGAATCCGGGCGCGTGGGTTGGATGGCATCGTTCGGCTGATGGGTTTTACGGATGATGTGTGGCCGTATTTGAATGCGTGTGATGTCGTGGCGGTTCCGTCGAAGTCGGAGGGCATGCCGAACGCGCTGTTGGAGGCGATGGCGGCGGGCAAGCCGATCGTGGCGACGACGGTGGGCGGCATACCCGAGGCGATCGCGCATCGGGAGAATGGCCTTCTGGTGCGGCCGGAGTCGCCGAGCGAATTGGCCGCGGCGATCGGTGAGTTGCTCGATGATGCCACGTTTGCTGAGAGGCTTGGATCGAGCGCCCGGCGAACGGTGGAGGAGCGGTTTCACGTGCGCGACATTGCCGTGCGATATATGGATCTGTATGACCGATTGTTGACGACAACGAAAGGGGAACGTGCCCACGCTCTGCGCGACGAGTGAACTGCCGCGACCTGTCGAGGTCGTGGGGCTGCCGATTCGGCCGTTCGATATGAACGGGCTGGTCGAGACGGCCGTGTCGCGCGCGAAGGCGGGCGTGCGGACGTTCGGGTGCTACGCCAACGCGCACACGGTAAATCTGGCGTGCAGCGATGAGCGGTTTCGGCGCACGATCAGCGAGTGCGACATTCTTTATTGCGATGGGGCATCGGTGGCGTGGGCGAGTCGGTTCGCCGAGCGGCGGTTGCCGGGGCGGATCACGGCGATGGATTATTTTCCCGTGTTGGCGCGGCGGTGTGCAGAGGAGGGGTTGTCGATGTTCCTGCTTGGCAGCGCGGACGGTGTCGCGGAAAAGGCGGCGTCGGCGCTTCGGGCGAGTTACCCGAGTCTGCGAATCGTCGGCACGCACTCTGGGCATTTTGATGTTGCCCGGTCGGATGAGGTCGTGGCGGCGATCAACGCGGCGCGGCCGGATGTGCTGGCGGTGGGCATGTCCAGCCCGCGACAGGAGTATTGGCTGGCGGAACATGGAGCGAAGATCACTGCGCCGCTGCAATGGTGCGTTGGGGCGCTGTTTGATTATCTGGCGGGAATGGAGCGGCGGGCACCGGCGTGGCTGTGCCATTTGGGCATGGAGTGGTGTTTCCGACTCGCGATGGACCCGGTCGGCAAGTGGCGGCGGTACGTAATTGGGAATCCGCGATTCGTATTCAACACGCTGCGCTGGCGCGCGACGCATTCGGCGCGTCCATCTGTGCAGACGGCCACGAAAGGAGTAAGCCCGGCGGCGCCCCGCGTGTAACAATGGCTGTGCAACCGAACAAGGCGACCTCGGTGGCGATTTCCGTCACCGACAGCGACGCGGGATTTGTGATGCCCGCGCGGGGGGCGGCTGCGCGCACGATCGCGCGACAGGCCGTCCTGACGCCGCCGAAGTCGGAGCGGGTGTATCGGTTTGTGAGTCGATTGGTGGATATCGTGGCGGCGATGATTGCGTTGATGATTGTTGCGCCGGTGATTGCGGTGGCGGCGGTGGCGATCAAGCTGACGTCGCGCGGCCCGGTGTTCTTCCGGCAGGCACGGGCCGGGCGCGACGGCGTGCCGTTCAACATGTACAAGCTTCGGTCGATGTACAGCGGGGCGGATGACGACAAGGTGCTGTTCCGCAATTTCAATCACCTGCCGACGGGGCCGTGCTTCAAGATGAAGAATGACCCGCGGGTGACGACGGTCGGCCGGTGGATTCGCCGGACGAGCATTGATGAGTTGCCGCAGTTCTGGAATGTGCTGAAGGGAGACATGGCGCTGGTCGGCCCGCGGCCGCTGCCACTCGATGAGGTGCGCACGGATACGCCGGAGCAGCGGTTGCGACTGTCGGTAAAGCCGGGCATCACCTGTTTGTGGCAGGTGAGCGGCCGGACGGAGATTCCGTACGACGAATGGCTGGCGCTGGACGTGTGGTACATTCGGAATCGAAGCTTGGCGCTGGATTTTCAGATCGTGGTTAAGACGATCCCGGCGGTGCTTTCGGCGCGCGGTGCGTATTGACGGGCGCGGCGTTGGCGGGCGTGCCCTAAGATACCGGGGCCATGATTCCGAGCTTTCTGCTTCTTGCGGTTGCCAATCTGCTGCTCCTGTCGCTGACGGCCATTCTTGGTTTGATGGTCTCGGGGACCGAGGGGTTCACGCGGCATTTCCTGCTCGGCGTGCTTTCGGGCATGTTCACCTGCTTCGTTCACATCATCCTGTTCATGTACTTCGTGGTTCAAGACAAGATCATGAAGCAGGCACACCTGCATGACGGCTTGGCGATGGCGCATGTTCAGGAAACGGATGCGATCAAGTCGCGGGCGCTGCGGGCGAGCGTCGCGGGGTTTGGCAGCGTTCTGGTGACTGTGGCGCTGGGGGCGGCGATTGGAATTCTGGCGCCGGCCGAGGCGCATCTGGTCGCGGCGTTCGCGGCGATCGGCATCAATGGGATGCTGTTCATGTACCAGTACACGCTGCTGGTTCGCTATCGCGAGGTGTTCGCACGGGCCTTCCCGGAGGGGTGATCGGATTCTCCGTTTGACCCTGTGCAAATGCGCGGACTAAGATTGGTGCGTGCCAGTCAGCCCACCACTTGCGGCCGCCCGAGTCATGAATCCTCGCATCATCGCATTTGTTTTGTTTTCGCTTGTCTTGAATGCCCGGGCGGACGAACCGACGAGCAAGCCGGCGGTCGAGTGTCGCACGGCGCGGGAGTGCCTGCTTCGGGGAAACTACGAGCGGGCGGCGACGCTCTACGACGAGATGGGCAAAATGGAGGCCGATGCCGTAACGGCGGCGTGCGGGTGGGCCGAGGTGGCGCGGCAAACGGGCCGGTATTCCGAGGGGATCGAGCGACTAACGAAGGTAAGGGCGGGTGGCGAGCGAGTCCCGGCGTGGCACACGGTATTGGCAGAGCTGCTGTCGGAGACGGGGGAGTACGAGAAAGCGATTGAGCATTTGCAGTCCGCGCTGCGGATTGACGAGTCCTGTCACCCAGCGCGGCTGCGACTGGGCGAGTTGCACGAATTGCTCGGCCGGACGAGCGCTGCGCGGGATACCTATCAGGCGTTTGAAGAGGTGATGACGGGGACGACGCTGCCGGATCGGGCGGAGGACCTGACGGCGGTCGGTCGGGGGTTCTATCGCTATTCGACGCTGACGCGGCATTCAGACTTGGTGGAGCGCACGCGGCATGTGCTCACCGAAGTCTTCCAGGAATCGTTTGAGTTCGTGGACAGCCTCTATTGGCCGGCACGGCTGGCGGCGGCGGAGTTGCTGTTGGAGAAGCATCAGGCGGCGGAGGCGAAGGGCGATTTCGACGCCGTGTTGCGCCAAAACGCCAGGGCGGCCGATGCGATGGTCGGGCTGGGGGCGATCGCGCTGGAAGATTGGGGGTTTGACGATGTGCAGCGACAGGTGGATGCAGCGCTGGCGGTGAATCCGTCACACGTCGGGGCGCGGGTTCTACTTGCGCGGATGCGGATGACTGAGCGGAAGTACGGCGAGGCAGCCGAGGCGGCGACGGCGGCGCTGAAGACGAATCCGAATTCGATCGAGGCGCTGAGCGTGTTGGCGGCGGCGACGCTTCGGCGGGGCGATGGTGCGGCGTCAAAGGCGGCAGAAGAGCGTGTGCGAAAGCTCAATCCAAGGCCTGCAATGTTGCATCAGGAGATTGGCGTGTGGCTGTCGGCGGGGCGGCAGTACGACGACGCCGAGGTGCATTTCAAGAAAGCGATGGAGTACGCGCCGACCTGGTCGGAGCCGCCGACGAGCCTCGGGCAGCTCTACATGGAGACGGGCGAAGAGGACGCGGCGCGAAAGACTCTTGAGGGCGCGTTCGCGCTGGACAGCTTCAATCGGCATACCCATAACGTGCTTGAGCTGCTCGACGTGCTGGACAAATTTGCCCGGATCGAGACAGAACACTTCATTATCAAATACGACGCAAAGGCGGATGCCGTTGTGGTGCCGTATCTGGCGGATTCGCTGGAGGCAAGTTACACCGATGTGTGCAAGGTGTTCGACTTTCACCCCGCGAAGAAGACGATCATTGAGATGTTCCCCGATCACATGGGGTTCTCGGTGCGGATCACCGGCCGGCCGTTCATCGCGACGGTGGGGGCGTGTACGGGACGGGTGATCGCATTTACCGCGCCGCGCGGGCGGCCGCCATTCGGGCGGTTCAACTGGTCGAGCGTGCTGCGCCATGAATTCACGCACACGGTGACGCTTGGTGTCACGGAGAATCGCATCCCGCACTGGATGACCGAGGGACTGGCGGTGCATGAGGAGCCGCACCCGCGTCGCTGGGATGTGAAGCTGATGCTCTGCACGGCATATCGCACCGGTGGGCTATTTGATTTGAACTCCATCGACTGGGGTTTCATGCGGCCGCGCAAGGCGAATGACCGGCAACTGGCCTACGCGCAGAGTGAGTGGATGGTGGAGTACATCGAGGGGCGCTGGGGGCCAAAAGCGATCACGGATTTGCTGCGTGCGTTTCGGGAACGCAAGACGCAGGCGCAGGCGTTTGGCGACGTGCTGAAGATTGAGCCGGCGGCGTTTTCGAAGGAGTTTCTTGCGTGGGCGGGGAAGCAGATTGAGAAATGGGGATTGCCGACGGATTCCGTGGCCGACCCGGTGGAGTTGTTGGAGCAGTTTGAAGAGAAGGAAGACGATGCCGGGTTGGCGGCGAAAGTCGCGGAGAGTTTTTTGGTTCATGATGAAGGAGAGCAGGCGCAGAAATATGCGGAGAAGGCGCTGAAGCTGGACAAGAAAGAGGCGACGGCGCTTCGGGTTATGTGCCGCTGCGTGTACGCGGCTTGGGTTGCCGAGTCGGACGAAGAGACGAAGGTGACGCTCGGCGAGAAGCTTCACGATCATGCGAAACAATTGCTGGCCGAAAAGCCCGACGATGCGATCGCGGCGCGGGTCATGGGTGCGGTATTGCAATCCCGCAATCAGGGTGCCGAGGCGGCCGAGTGGTATGCCAAGTATCAGAAGCGCTATCCGGAGGATCCTGAGACCGTTCGCAGAATCGCCGGTATCAATCTTTCGGAGGATAAAGAGGACGTTGCGCTCACCAATCTAGAACGACTTAGTGAATTGGTAGAGGAAGAGTCGGCCGTCATGGCTCAGATTGCGGAGATCTATCTTGACCATAAGCAACCGGCCGCTGCGGCGCGGTGGTATCGCAAGGCGCTCCATGTCGATCCCTACGATCCGGAGACGCACGTGAACCTGGCGGAGGCATTGTTGGCGGCGGGCGATGTGGCGGGGGCGGAGAAAGAGTTTGAAGCGGTATGTCGACTGCAACCCCGGGAGCGCATCGGGTACGATGGGCTGTCACGGGTGTATAAGGCTCTCGGGAAGCCGGAGAAGGCCGCGGAGTATGCGGCTCGGGCTGAGGCTGCCGGGCAGAAGCCCGAGACGCCCGACGCGAACGAGAACTCGAACTAACCCATCGCCATTAACCTGTTTCAGGCAGAGGATTCCATGACGCTGCGCGAGCTTCAGAAGCTGATTGAGGATATGTATTCCGCCAAGGATCGCAAACGCGGGCCGGAAGCGACGTTTCTCTGGCTTATGGAAGAAATCGGCGAACTTGCCGCCTCCATACGCGAAGAACCTAAGGAAGATCAGGAAAAGGAATTCGCGGATGTGCTGGCGTGGCTGGTGACGCTGGCCAACGTTCAGGGGATCGACCTGACCGCGGCGATGCGAAAGTACACCGATGGATGCCCCGGCTGCGGAAAGATGGTTTGCACCTGCAACGAGAAGCCGTGAGGAGGCGGCTTGCAATCGTGTTTGATTCACGCACACGACCGATCCTTTTGCGCGCCGCCGTCCCGTTGTGCCTATGTGCCTTCGTGACCTTGTGCCATTTCCAAACGGCATCCGCCGCGGAGATCGAAGGACGCATCGTGCGCGTCGGACTTTTTGGCGGGGCAGCGCCGATTATTCGACCGGGTGTCTGGACAATCCTGGAGGTCGCGCTTCGAACAAGGAGCGACAAGCCGTTCGACGGGCAGATCCGCCTAGAGCAACTCGATCGCGACGGCGATGTGATTACATCGGTGCAGCCGGTGGCGCTGGCACCGCAGGCGGAATGGCGGCCCTATCAAGTCTACTTCGTTCCGTATGACCAGAACGATGCCCAAGGGCTCAAAGTACGAATCTTCGATGCCGCCGGACGCCAGGTTGGCTTGCTGGATGAGCACGGCGTCGAGGTGCAGCACCTTGAAACGGCCCGCAACGTGCTCGAGTTTCGTTCGGATGATTATCTCATCGTCGATCTTTCCGCTCCGAAGCGGCTGCCGCATGTCGCGCTACTCGATTCCGACCGGGCCGGAAAACCCGATCGCGTGAACGGGCGAAAGGTCCGGTCCATGTTGCCGCGCGATCTGCCGGGCAAGGCCGTCGGGTTGGAATCGGTGGATGCGATCTCATGGGATGACGCCGATCCGACGAGTCTGACGGAGCTGCAGATGACGGCGCTCATGGAATGGGTGCGCGCCGGGGGGCGGTTGCTGATCACCGGCGGCAAGAATTGGCAGGCGCTTTCGCGGTCCCTGCTGGCCGAGATTCTGCCGGTGACGATCAGCGGCATTCGGGAGGTCAGCGAGGCGCCGGAGTTTCTTGCCGTGGTGGAGTCGCTCGCGGCGTCGGAGGACTACCCGTCCAAGCTGGCCCGGGCCTATGAGAAGGAACCGGTCCGCCGCTGCATCCTGTCGCCGTTGGAGGGGGCGATTCCCATTCCGGCGGATTGCGACCAACCGCAGATTGCGTATCGGCGGCTGGTGGGGCGGGGCAGCGTGACCTTTGTCGGGGCTTCGCTTATGCAATTGCTTCCGCCGTCGCGGAGGATTTTGAAGTTGGAGTCGGCCGACGATGACACGGCGCGTGATTTCTCGAAAGAGATCGCCAAGGAGGATGAGTTCATTCCGATTGCGTGCGAACTCGTCGTGGCCCGCCGGTTTTTTGCCCTGCCACCGATGATCGAGGATGAATCGCAGAATGCCGCGTGGCAGCGTGCGGGCTTCCTGGGAAAGCGCGACTTGTATGAGGAAGTGCGGCGAAGCATCGGGTTTGAAGGCGTCGGCACGGCGTTCCTTCTTTTCGCGATACTTTTTGCGATTGCGTACACATTGGTCGCGACGACCGGCAGCTTTTGGTACATGAAGCGCCGCGGGTGGCAGCATCACGCATGGTCAGCGTTCGCGCTGGTGGCGATTGCCGGCACGATAGTGGGCACGGGGATGGTGTGGCTCTTGCGCGGTTTTTCAACGCGGCTGTGGCAGACGACGATCGTGGATGCCCACGCCGATTCCGGCGAGGCCCGCGCTACAGCGCTGTTCGGAATCAAAACGCCGGATCACACGCGACTCGATCTGCGGCTGCCGGTCGGAGCCAATTCATCTGCGACCCCGGAACTGGGGCCGCTACGGCCGGTGGCCAAGTCGGAGAGCCTCGACATTCCGGATTCGCGGTTCGTGGCATCGGATCGCTATGAGTCGACGCTGGCGGGAGCGGCGATGTCGGATGTGCCGTTCCGGGCGACGCTGAAGGAATTCATCGGAACCTGGCACGGGGCGCTGCCGGGCAAGCTGGAGGCACGGCTGGTTGCGAAAAAGAACACGGGCGAAGATGCGGACCGTGTGAAGTACGAGTTTGACGAGGGCAGCTACATTCAGAATTCGCTGGGCATCAAACTTCGCGATTGCGTGCTGATTGCCATGCCGCCTCTGGCGGAGTCGACGGAAGAGGTCGCCGGCGAGCGCGACGTGGTGACGCACCACTATTACTGGATTGGGGACATAGGAAAATCGGGGGATGATGGTCGACTGAGTACCGAAGAATTGCGCCGGCGGTTTTACACCGAAGCCGGCGAGAAGGCCGAGCGGGTGAAGAAGCTGCAGTTGGTTTCCGACATCATGCGCGACTGGGAAAACTCCATGTCATGGATTGGCACCGCGGATGACCCTTCCGCTCCGCCGCGAACGCAAAACGTGACGCCGCAGCAAGAGAATGCCCCGCTGTTGCTCTTGTCGACGTACAATCTGCAGCGGGCGCGCGGCAACGACCGGCTGCGATTCATGCGGACCTATGGTCGGGCGCTGGACTGCACCCATCAACTCACCAAGCGCACGGCGATCCTGATCGGCTGGAGCGATGAGCCGTCGCCGGTGGTGTTGGAGAAGAACCTGACCGCGCTGCGGCCCGAACGGGCGCGGACGCTGTACCGTTTTGTTATTCCAGTGGAGCGAAAGTCCGAGGCGAGCCGGTGATCATCCAGACCATTAATCTGACCAAGCGCTACGGCAAGCTCGTGGCCCTCAACGGGCTCCACCTCTCCATCGAGGAGGCCGAGTGTTTTGGCTACATCGGCCCGAACGGGGCGGGCAAGACGACGACGATTCGCATCCTGTCGACGCTCCTGCAGCCGACATGGGGCGAGGCGAAGGTATGCGGGCATACCGTTGGATACGAGTCGCGGCTGATTCGACCGATGATCGGCTACGTGCCGGACTTCTTCGGCGCGTACGAAGACATGGTGGTGCAGGAGTATCTGGAGTTCTTCGCTGCGGCCTACAACATTCACGGCGATGAACGGGCGCGGGTGGTGGGCGATGTGCTGGAACTGACGGACCTGACCTACAAGCGCGATGCACTGGTCGATTCGCTTTCGCGCGGCATGAAGCAGCGGCTCTCGGTTGCCCGCGTCTTGCTGCATGACCCCAAGGTGCTCTTCCTCGATGAACCGGCGAGCGGGTTGGACCCGCGGGCTCGCATCGAAATGCGCGAGTTGCTCAAAGAGCTTCGCCGGATGGGTAAGACCATCATCATCAGCTCGCACATCCTGCATGAATTGGCGGAGCTTTGCACGACGGTCGGCATCATCGAGCGAGGCGAATTGCTGTTTAAGGGCACGATCGACGAAATCGTGAAGAAGACCAAGAGCACGAGCCGAATCGAGGTTCGTGTGGTCGCCCATCAGGACAAGGCGAATCAGGTGCTGGCCGCGCTACCGATGGTGGAGCAGGTAGAGGTGGATGACGGCCGACTGCTGATCAGCCTGAAGAAGGACACGAAGGACTATTCGTTTCTGGCCCGGGCGCTGCTGGAGGCGCGCCTTCCGTTACACGAGATCAAGGAAGAGCCGGTCAACCTCGAAACCGCGTTCATGCGGTTCACCAAGGGGATCGTCCAATGAGATACTCAATCCGCTCCAATCTATTCCGTGTGAGCCGACCGTTCGCCGTCGCATGTGCTTGGACTGTCCTTGCGCTCGGATCTCCTCATCCTCTCGCCGCTCAGGACGGCGACGTAATCAAACCCGATGTCGCTCCGGCCGAGGTTACGCCCGACGACGAGGACGATCTCCTCAAACCGACTGAAATCGGCATTCGCTTCACGCCGCAGATGGCCTCCGCGATGAGCAAGAAGTTCGTCGAGCAGATGAAGCCGCGCTACGAGCTGGACGACAAGCAGGTTGAGGAAATCACCGAGGTCATGCAGCGGCAGTTCATGAAGTTCGCCCACAAGAACGGCAAGGTCGGCCGCGACATGGTCGAGCTGATGATGGCCACGATGCTTGAGAATGACGGCCGATTTCCGAAGGAGGAGGGCCAGCACTTCGCCAAGCTGGCCAGGGAGTTCATTCCGAAGCTTCGGGACTTTTTCACCGAAGGCTCGGCCGAGATCGGCAAGAAGATGAGCATGAAGCAGCGGCTTCAGTTCACCGGTGATGTGGGGATCGCCGCCGCCGGGCTCCTTGTGTTTGAGAATCGGATGAAGCGCTGGGAAGAAGGGAAGATCGGGGATTTCGCCAATCCCTTTTTCGACCCGGCCGACAAAGACCCGTCCAAGGCCGAGCCCGAACCGGAGGATCCGAAGGAACATAAGGACCACCGCCAGGCGCGCAAACAGGTTGAGACATGGATCAACTGGACCGTGAACAAGGACGAGCGCTGGGAGTCGTATATTGAAAAGGCCGTGAAGTATTACGGCTTCGACGACAAGCAGAAGACCTCGGCCGATTCAATCCTGAAGGACTGCAAGGAACGGGCGAAGTCGATCAAGTCGAAAGAATGGCTGGATGCGGTAAAGGAAAATCGGATCGCCCAGTCTTTGTCGTATAAAGCCGGAGATTATTCGCAGGGGCCGTGGATGACGGCGCTGGAAGAGTCCTTCGAGAAACTCATGAAGCCGATGAACGACCTCGACACTGAATTCAAGCGGCGCATCAACGATCTTCCCGACTCCACGCAGCGAGCCAACGCACGCGAGACGGTGCGCAAGGCCCTCGCGGAGAAGGGTCTGAAGCAACTGCCGTCGTGACCGGAGATGCCTGAGTGAATGCGATTCTGCACGATCTTGGACGCGGACTCTGGCGGCTCGTTCCCGCCAACCCGATCCTCGTGCGCGTCGTGTATGCGGGCGGCCGGCGATTGCGGCACCTGTGGCTGCGCACGGCATATCTGGCCATCCTCGCGGCGGTCGTAATCATCGGCGTCTTGGCAAAGCAAAGCGGGCAGACATCGCTCACCGACCTCGCCAAGAATGCGACACAGGTGTTTCAGATCGTGTCCATCGTGCAGCTTGCGATGGTGTGCATCCTCGCGCCGCTCTTCACCGCCGCGGCCATCACCCAGGAAAAAGACTCGCAGACGTTCAACATCCTGCTTTCGACGCCGCTGTCGGATGCGCAGATCGTCCTCGGCTCGCTGCTCTCGCGGCTGTATTTCGTGGTGATGCTGCTCTTCGCGAGCATTCCGCTGTTCTGCATCATGATGGTCTATGGCGGCGTGACGGGGGATAAGATCGCGCTGTCGCTGCTGATCTCTGCCTGCACGGCCGCGTTCACCGGTTCCATCGCCATCGCCATCAGCGTCATCAAGATTGGGACGGGGCGGACGATTTTTTCGTTCTATCTCGCCATCGCGATTTACCTGATCACGGTGTTCCTGCTTAGCGGACAACAGTGGACCATTCCGCCAGAATCGGCGCCCGCGCCGGGGCAGGAACGGCTGATGAGCTGGCTCGCGCCGTTTCATCCGTTCCTGGCGCTGTGGGTGGTGCTCGGCATGACGCCGGCGCCATTGGCCGGATCGGTGGCACATTACGGGAGCATTCGCGGGTTTCTGCTGGCGTATCCGCAATACAGTTACATTTTGCTCACGCTCGGTGGGTCGGCGATCCTCATCTTCCTCAGCCTCTTTTTCGTGCGACGAAGCGCGAAGGAAGGGGAGGACACGCTTTGGAGCAAGACGTTTGGGCGGCTTTCGCGTTCACCGCAGCGGGACACAAACGATCGAAAACCGCGGCGCGTCTGGCACAATCCGGTGGCGTGGCGCGAGGCGGTCACGAGTGCCGCGGCGGGCGGCGGCGGTTTCGTGCGATATTCCATGCTGAGCCTGGGCGTCCTCCTCGGATTGATCCTGATGATCTGCTATTGGACCGGACGGGCCGACATTTTTCAGACGCGGAACTGGCTGTATCTGCTGGTCGTGATTGAACTGCTCATCGCACTCTTCATCGCGACGGCGACGGCGGCGACCTCCATGACGCGCGAGAAAGAATCGAACACGATGGAGCTGCTGCTCTCCACGCCGCTTACCAGCCACATGATCATCAAGGGAAAGATCGCGGGGCTGGTGGCGTCGGCCGGCCCGTTGCTGGCGATTCCACTGATCTGCATGGTGTTTTTCATCGTGATGGACATGTTGACGGGGCGTCTGTGGGGAAGTGGCGGCACGCTGCCGGTGATTTACTGGGAGTCCATCGTCGCGCTCGCCGTGTTGATGGTCGCGTTCACGGCGTTCGCCTGCATGTTGGGGTTGCAGTCGTCCATCAAGAGCAAGAAAACGCTGACGGCCGTATTCACCAGCATGGGCATTGTGATCGGCGTCTATGCCGCGACGGCCGGCTGCGCGATGGCGGTGAGCGAAAGCGATGCGAAGCTGGCGGCGACGTTCATGCCGATCAACCCGTTCACCGCGCCCTTTATGTTGATCGATCCGGCAAAGGCGGTTCACGCGACATTGCCAAGCCCGTCGCGCGACGATTTGCTCGCGTGCCGAATCATCGCGTTCATTTCGTCGTTGGCTTCGGCGGCAATCTATGGGCTCGTCGGATACGGGATGCACCGGTCGATGGTGCGGAACTTCGACATGATTATTCGTAAGCAGTCGGCGTGATTCAAGGCGTTGCCATTCATGATCGAATGCGGCCTTTCCCATAATAATCGCCGATGAAACCGGATTCAGCATTGCCCGAAACTCCCGGCAATATGGTGCCGCCTACCGGCGTTTGGCCTTCAATTGGGCTTGCCAAGAATACAGACTCCCATGCCTGAACGGTCGAAGACCATTACCCCGGAGTACGACCAATGAGAGCCATCGTAGCGATCGCGTCATGTGCGGCGATGGTGTCGAGCGTGGTTGCGCAACCGTGCGATCCCGCCGCGCCGCAGGTCTCCCTCTACGACCTTGGAGCTGGAACGTATAAGACGTTTCAGGGCGGTCTCTACCCGGGCGGAAGCAACCAGCGACCCTTGGCACACGACACTGCCGGCCGTCAGATCGCCGCGGCAATACAGCCCATCGACACCAACGGAATACAAAGCCCCAGTGGACGCATCGTGTTGATCAGCATTGGCATTAGCAACATGACGCAGGAGTGGCGCGTCGGAGCAAACAACGACCCGGCGAGCGCATCGCTGGCGTTCACGGCCAAGGTCGCTCCCCTTCAGGCGAGCGGCGTGATTAACTCCATGCTGCTGGTAGTAGATGGAGCCAAGGGACCGTTCGGGGCTGATCTTTGGGGTACCGAGCCACCCGATATGGCCTCCGACCCGTGGCTGACGGCGCTGAATCGGCTTCAGTTCAGTCAATCGAGTCGCCTCCAGGTGCAAGTCGCCTGCGTCAAGGCGGCTCATCCCGGACCAACAACATGTATCGCCAATGACGGAAGCACGCTGGGTGATGCGGGTGCGTTGTCGCAGGACTTCGCTGGTATCGCGAGGAATCTGAAGATCGTTTTTCCCAACATTAAGCTTGCCTATTACGTCAGTCGATCCTACGGCGGTTATGCGGCGTCCGGCAACCGCGAGCCGTTTGCGTTTGAACAAGGCTTCGGCGTCAAGTGGGCCATTGAATCACAGATCACCGGAAGCGCCGCCTTCGGCAATCTTGAATTTCAGGGCGGCGGAGCCGTGGCACCCTGGATGGGCTGGGGTGCGTACCTGTGGGCAAACGGAAACACACCGAGCGGACTTGGCATGACCTGGGATATCGCCGATTTCGTCCCGGACCACATCCACCCATCCGCGAGCGGCGTCGATAAGGCTTCTACCGCTTTCTTGAACTTCTTTCTAACCGACGAAACGACTCGACCATGGTTCGGGTGGCAATGTTTGCACGGCGATGTGAATGGAGACGGCAACATTAATGCGATGGACATTGCTCCCTTTACCGCAACGCTGTTGGCGCCGCAATCGGCAACGGTGGTGACACAGTGTCGTGCCGATGTGGACAACGACGGGCTGCTTATGGATGCCGACATGCCGGCCTTTGTGGCACTCCTGCTTTCGTCGTAGCCGCCCCGAAAACCTCAATTCGCCAATGCTGCCGCGAAATCGGGCACGTCCGCGTCATCAATTCGACCATCTCCGTTGATGTCGCCGTTGTTGGTGTCGCAGCCGTGGTACCGCGTCGAATAGTCGGCCGGCGACAGCACGGCGAGAACAAACGCCTCGACATCCTTTCCATTGACAACGCCATCACAATTCATGTCGGCCATTCGCTGCATCGGGGGCTCCGTCAGTTGTCCGCGAACTTCGCCCTGAGGAAACGCCATCGTGCGAAGGTTGACATAGGTCTGACCCTGCTGCAGAGCGGCCAGATACTGCGCGGGGAAGGGAGCGCCGGTGATCATTCGGCTGATGCCCATGCCCTGCATATCCTGCCACTGCGCACCGGGGCCGAGATCAATAATCATGGGGCCGATTTGACCGGGTGCGCCGGCGTGAATCGCCGCACCGATCAGATTGGCCTGCGTCACACCACGAGCGGCGATGGAGATGCTGTAGTCAAGCGTTGCGCCGTCGATCACGAACGATATGGACGCAAAGGCATTGCTAACGGCAGGCGGAACGGTTTGAAGGGCCGATCCCGCAGCGCAGGCAGCCCGGCAGTCCGCGGGGTCGTGCTTGCCGGCTGATGAAAAGGTATACCCTGTTACCGCGCCGGCGGCGTTGTAGGAAACACTAAGCGTTCCAGCGTACACATCGGCATGAGGTGCATGACCGCGCGTTGCGCCGCCGGCGACGGAAACCACGCCTCCACCCGGCGGCGGTGCAGCAACGCCCCACGAAGGCGACCACAACGCTCCCATTGGTGCATCGAGCCCGGGGTGGCAATTGGGCACCATGTGACGCGTGCGATGCCCAACGGATACCCCGTTGGGCGGACCGGGAACATAGTTGCAATTGAACGGCGCATGCGTCCAATTGGCGGCGGGAAGCCCGCCGACCGCATGCGCATCGGCCGCAGGCCCGGCTGGTCCGTGCGCGGCCGAAATCGTGTAGTCGCAGGGAGATTCCAGTTTGAACGCCGCGAGCGGCCCGCCGAGCGCAATGCCGGCCATGGTCAAAATGAGCATGACGGCGAAGAGTGACGCGGCTCGGAAGGGCGTACTGGGACTCGACGTGAAGTGGGGGCGACTCGACATGACACACATCCGTTTCTTTGGTGGACAGGTTGACCGGCGGGTCAACCGATTCTCATAAGAAGACGGATGGTGTTTATGGATGGCTGGTGTGGTGCGAATCGGCCCGTGGAATAGCGAAATCGATCAGGAGGCCGGTTGGGGGACCGATTGCGATAAGAGGGTGGCCACGAAGCCCTCGACGTCGCCGAGGTTGATGACGCCGTCTGCGTTGGAATCGGCGCAGGCGCAGTCGCCAGAAGCCGTCAGGACGCAATTGACGAAGGATTGGACATCGTCACCGTTTGGCATACCGGAACCGTTGGTGTCCGCGGGGACGACGCAGTTGAGCACCTTCGCGGTGAGGTAGTCGCCGCCTCGGGGATAGTCGATTCCGCCCAAGAGAACATTCCCGAATGTGTCAAGATCGAGGGCATAGCAGTAGCCGCCGAGCCCGCTTGGCCCAGGGTATTCGAGTTGCCAGTCGACGAGTCCCGCGGGATTGAGACGGATGACAATGGCCTTTGCCACGTTGGACACGAATGAATAGCCGCCTAAGTAGGTGTTTCCCTTGGAGTCAACGCGGATTGCGTTTTCATACGATTGACTCGCGCCGGCCGGGACGATCTGACGATTCCATAGCAGCGAGCCCGACGAATCATATCGAAGTGCAGCGAGGAAGTTGCTTCCCGATGGAGGCTCCAGTTGGTAGCCGACGATCACGCTGTCGTCCAGGCCGACTCCAATTCCCAGGGGAACTTCGTTTTGCGAGGTTCCATACTCGCGTTTCCAAAGTTGAGTCCCATCGTGAGAGTACTTTAGTGTGACCACGTTCATTGCCTGCGGAGGAGCCTCCGATCTGCCGGTTACGAGGACGCTGTTGGCGCTGTCGACCGTGACGGCGACGGCCAAATCGGAGTAATTGGGAACACCGTCGGCAGTCCGAGCCCACAACGCGGTTCCATTTTGCGCGTATTTGACGGTGTAGAAGTCGAACGAGTTGTCGGCCACGCGCGCGGCCCCTGCAACGATGACGTTTCCAAGAGAATCCAGCGTCAGTCCGTAGCCCTGTGCGCTACCAAATGGCCCAGCGTCGTGAATGGTCCATACGACATCGCCCTGTGCATTGTATTTTATGGTGGCGATTTCGGATTGATATTGAGCGGCGAGCGATGAGGTTCCGGTGACGTATACATTTTCGGCTGCGTCGATCTCGATTGCGTAAGGGAAGTCATCGCGGTGGGCGTCCCCATCGTATCGACGGACCCATTGCTCAATGCCATTGGAGTCGTACTTGACAGTCGCGTAATCGAATTTTGTATTCACACTCTTGGATACGACCAAGACATAGACATTTCCGGTCTCGCCGCAGCGGATATGAATAGCGGCGTCTTCGATGCCTGCGGGTCCATCATAGAGCGCTCGCCATCGCTCCAGCCCATTGCGATCGTAACAAATGGTCATCGCGTCAAAATTGCGTTCGGGGGATTCCCATTGGCCGGAGACGCAAACACCTCCGTTGGGGCCTGCCGCGACGGCTGCAACGCTATCCCATCCAGCGCCACTCAATAGATCCTGTCGCCATTCGCCAACCATTGCGCCAAATGGGTTGTACTTCACGACGATCATGTCGAAATTGATGGCGCCGAACGAGGAGGCCTGTCGACCGGTCGATGAACCCAGCACAAACACATTACCCGCGTCGTCAACCACAACGCCGCGCGGGCCGTCGTCGCCATGAGCCGGTCCGTCATACTGCGCAACCCATTGGAGCGTGCCGTCCGTGTCATACTTCACGGTCACCAGATCGCCGTTTAAATACGTTGGAGCCTTGCACACGACGAGGACGTTTCCCGCTCCATCGACTGACATGTCCCTGAATTCGTCGTAGGCGAGCAAGTTTTCTTCGTGCCGCTTGGCCCATCTCTCGGTGCCATTGGAATCGTATTGAATTGTCACAACCTTCGATTGGTTTAAAGAACCGCGAGATGCCCCGGACACAACTACCCGACCTGAAAGATC
>CAZSBF010000081.1:0-19131 GCA_964605185.1 uncultured Planctomycetaceae bacterium | reverse complement strand
GAAACCGCGGCGTAGAATCTCTTAACCATGTGTCCACTTAACATGGGGAATCCCACAATTCGTCAAATCGAAGATGTTCTGGATCAGCAATACGCGGCACTCTTCCGCGAACATCCTTTCCTTGAACCCAAAGACCAAATTAACTGGCTGCGGAAAGTCCTCGATCAAGACGATTTTCGCAAAACGCTGCACCTCAACTAAAAAATTCGGGAATCGCTTGTCACAGTCTTCTGCCCGCGGTGTCTATGGGCAGGAGGACAAGCCTATGTCGAAACTGCAAGGCAAGACAGCCCTGGTGACAGGGGCATCAAAGGGCATCGGTGCGGGCGTCGCCAGAAAGTTGGCTGCCGCAGGGGCAGCAGTCGTGGTGAACTACGCGAGCGACCAGTCAGGCGCGCAATACGTTGTTCAGGAGATCGCGGCTGTTGGTGGCCGGGGCGTGGCGATTCAAGCGGATGTCTCGAAGGCTGCCGATGTTGGTCGGCTATTCGAGCAGGCAACCAATGCCCTCGGAACGCTCGATATTCTCGTCAACAATGCCGGAGTGTACAAAGCGATGCCCATCGCAGAGTTGACGGAGGAAGAGTTCCATCTTGAGATCAACGTCAACCTGCTCGGCCCATTGCTGGTCATTCGCGAATCGCTCAGGCATTTCGGGCCGAACGGCGGGAGCATTATCAATATCGGCTCCGGTGCTTCTCGCTCGCATCCGCCCGGCTACTCGATCTACTCCGCCAGCAAAGCGGGCCTCGATGCAGTTACTGGTGTGCTGGCGAAAGAGCTTGCCTCGCGAAAGATTCGGGTGAATTCTGTCAATCCCGGCGCCACTCTCAGCGAAGGCACAAAGACGGCGGGCCTCTATGGCGTCGGCAGCGACATCGAAAAGCATCTAGTTGCCATGACTCCACTGGGGCGAATGGGCACACCGGAAGACATCGCCAAGGTCGTCGTGTTTCTCGCTTCGGAGGATTCCGGTTGGCTGACTGGCGAGATCATTCAGGCTTCCGGCGGACTGCGTTAACCAATCATCTACAGAGGAGTGAAAAATGTGCCGTTTCATTTTGATCGTGCTGTCGTTGACTGTGGCGTGCGTACCTGCGCCTGAGTCATTCATGGGCACCTGGGAGATTGCCGCCGTCCAGCCGGACGGCGCTTCGAAAGATGCCCGCTGGCTCGTTTTCAACGCGGACCGCACCTACACCGCCAAAGACAAGAACGGGATGGAATTGTGGGCGGGCACGTTCGAGATCGACCCAACCACCAGCCCGAAGACCTGGGATCACCGGTCGGATGCCGCTAGGAAGGAGAGCAAGGAAGTACTAGGTATCTACCACCTCGACGGAGACCAGTTGAGGGTGGCGTGTGTCGTCGGACAGTGGAAGGGCAAGGAGTGGGTTGGCAAATCTCGTCCAACGGGATTCGACCCGGAACAAGTCGACGTGTTGATGGAGCTTAAGCGGGTAAAGCCGCGTCAGTGCCGTCCCTCATCTGAACAACCAACAGGAGACAAAGCAATGCTCAATCAGTTACCAAAACCTGCGTCTGATTTCATTCGCACGTCCAACGGGAACGACCCGACCGAATTCATCACCCTGTTTGCCGAGGACGCGGTTGTCGACGACGCCGGACGAATCTTTCAGGGCCGTGAAGCGATTCGAGAGTGGGCAGCCGGCGACATCTTCGCAGCCAAAGTGACGTTCGATGTCTTGGAGGTAGATGGTGACGAATCAGATGCCACGATTACTGCGAAGATCAATGGCACTTTCGACCGGACTGGACTTCCCGATCCGCTCTTCATGACGCTCCAGGTCGCATCGCTTAATGGGCGGATTACCAAACTGACGTGTCGATTGGCCGCGAAGTAGAGTCCAGACAAATTGATGTTAATCCGGTACGGCATGGATTGAGCACTGTACCTCGTGATGACACGCTGTGGATCGTTTTCTGCGTGCCTCGTTTGATACCGTTTTGCGCTTTCGATACCGCGAATTCTCGCGAAAAAACGCGAACCCGTGCGAAGGATTGCGAAAGGCGAATCAGCTTGCTAAGCTGCTGAAAGACAAGAACTTTCGGGATTTCCGCCACGGATTTCCCAGTATTTTCCCAGGCTGGACGTCGTGGGTTCGAATCCCATCGCCCGCTGTGAGATCCCTCAAAGCAACGTTTCGTTCTTGACGCTCCCGAGATTGCGTTGGCCTATGCGGCTAATGTTTGGCGTGGTTTCTTCGCGAGTGGCGAATGACTCTGGCCGGGCCGATCGTCCATGCCAGCGCCACAGGTAAAACGGGCGACACCGTCCCGCAAAGCGATGGCTCAGGCAACATCGTCGTGTGCATCGTCGAAATCGGCGTGGACGTGTCCAGTGAATCAGCGGGTATGCCTCGGTGCGTAAACGCAACACGCTCCGGCGTCACATCCACAACCAAATAGCCATAACGATTGGGTTCGAGAAAGGCCAGGTCGTTTCGGTCGCGTACCTGTCCCTGGGCAATGTCGATCAGAATATTCGGTATCAGTGAGCAGTCGGCGAGCCATGGTGGCAGATTCAAGTAATCAGCTGCCACTTCACTTAATTCCTGCCGAATGCTTGCCTGCCCGATCGGGCCTGTCACAAACTCCGGAACGCGAAACCCCTGGCTAAACGCCTGTCCGAGCGAATGCCGCAAAAAGTATGTCACATCGGGGTTGTAGGTGTTTCCGTGAATGTCGGCCGAGAGGATGACAACTCCCTCAATTTTCTGATCGTCGATGTACTTGAGCAGGTCGTATCGCTCGGCGTCATATCCATCCCAGCGATCGTAGGGCTGAATGAGCAACGACGTAAAGGTGACCGAACTAAGGACGAATTTCCATCGAGCCGTGGATGCCGCCAGGCCCGTCTTCAGCCATGCGAGTTGCGCGGTGCCGAGCATGGTGCGAGACGGATCTTCGATTCGCGCGATCGTATCCGGCTCTGGAGGTCCTAGTACGTAGCCATAGGGATCCAGCCCGCCTCCGTCGCGTCCGGCATCGCGTGATCGATACTGTCGACAATCGAGAAGGAAGAATTCGGCAAATGCGCCATGGCGGAATGAGCGATACGTTCGACGCGTGTCCCCAACGATTGCCTGGTCGCGGATCGGCTGATTCTCGAAGAACGCCTGGTAGGCATCGGCAATTTGCATCGGAGTCATATCCGCCTCGGGGTCGCCTCCGTCATAGTCATTGGTTACTTCGTGATCATCCCATTGCACCCATACCGCGGCAGTTGCCGACAATCGCTGCAGCGCCGCGTCACTACGGTTTTGTGCATACTTCGCTCGGTAGTCCGAAAGTGTGGTAGCGATTCCAAGATCGCCTGCGGCTTGATCGCCGTAGATTGTGTCGCCTGCATACACCCAGAAGTCCGGAGATTCATTGGCGGCGAAGTCCAACAAGCGAAACGGCTGCCGCCCCGCACTGGAATCCCCTGAATACACGAAGCGGAACGCGCGATCCTCACTCGAAGACGGTGCCGTAACAAACGATCCCGTCGGGCTGGTGACTCCATTATCCGTCCGTATGAATCGGTACGAGTACCGAGTCGCGGGCGTCAGGAGCGTCGCATCGTATTTGACTGTCAACCCGTTCTCATTGTTTGCGGAAAGAAGTGCAGTGGAGACGATCTGATTGAACGCATAGTCAGTCGCGATTTCCACACCCACGATGCCCGGAGAAGTCGTTCGTGTCCAGCAAACGGCACGGTCGCTGAGTGCATCGCCCGAGGCCACGCCCTGAGGAAATGCGCTTTGCCCGAATGCCGGAGTCGCGGCAATGACTATTACGAATTGGCAAACACTGCGGCCCATCATTCTCATGGCGATTCCCCCGGCCATTTCAGCCGACTACTGCTCGCGTGACAAGCCGATCTGCTTGTTGTCGTCCTCCGTCTTGCCGCTCATGGCATAGCCGGTGTCCTGGCGCTGGTGATTGACGGCGAGTTTCTGGCGATACAGTTCGAGCACGTCTTTGGCATCCAGCCCGACACACATGGCCATGCTGATCCAGAAAAAGAGCAGATCGATCACCTCGACGCGCGCATTTTGCAGGTCGTGAAGCTCATAGCGGCGTCCCTCTTTTGCCTCTTTGCACCAGTGCTTCCAGTACATGCAGTTGCGAAGTTCCTCCAGCTCGTTGCAGGCGGCCATGAGGTAGTTGTTCAACCATTCGCCGGCGAGCTTGGGGTCAAAGGACTTTCGCATCGCCTCGGGGTCAAAGCCGATCCGTCGGTTAAGCTCTGCCTGATGTTGGAACAACTCTTCGAGCATGGGGTTCTCCTATCCGTAAGCTACCAGAATACCGCGACTTCGGAGCGGGCCAAAACCGGGGTTTTCCCGTTCTTGACAGGCCTTGCAGGCAGGCGTATGACACATGGATGGAGCGTAGTTATAGGCCCTGCGATCGGGCGAATGCGTTCAGCAGTCACTGTCTGCGCTCACATCTAAACCGTGTTTCACGCGGCCCGACCAGGTTTCCGCATGACTATCCGTTTACTGGTTTCACTGTCCTCGATTGCCTAAGGAGCCCAATCCCATGAAGCGAATTGCCGTTGTCGTTTGTCTTTCCGTTCTCGTCGGCTGCGGTCCAAGCAAGCGGACCGCCACGATCCAGATCAGCCGAATGGTGGAGCCGAAGACGCCGCTTTCATCGCAGCACATGCAGATTGCCGTGATGAACGCCCGGATGGAAGGCGACACCGACGAATTCGACCAGAAGAAGTGGGCCGAGATGACGGCGGATATGCTCGCTGGAAAACTCGAGCAGGCATCTGAGCAGAACAAGATTCCGATCAAGCTCGTTGATCGCGAGCACATGAAGCAGTCGCTTGGTGAGAAGGATCTGGCGGCCGCGGGGGTGACGGACGGCAGCGATCAGATGGCCGCCGCAAAGGTTCAGGGCGCCAACGCCATTCTCAGCAGCAAGGTCACAATCAAAGTCGACAAGCAAAAAGGCACGGGCAAGACGATTGACGCTATGAGCGCGATTGGATGGGCCCGTGGTGGTGGCGGCAGCGTGGCTGCTTCCGACGTGGAGAAAGAATCACGGAATATCACCGTGCAGTGTCAGTTCCAACTGAAGGATCCGGGAACGAACGAAATTATCGTTTCGCACAACGGCATGCCCAGCCAACACTTCGACAAAGCCAAGACCCCCAGCCCGTTCTTCGGCGGCAGCAAGACAGAAGCAAACATGACGCCGCGCGACAAAGTCATCGCCGTGATGATCGAAGAGCAAGCCCAGGATTTCCTTTGCAAGATCGTTCCGATGAAGATTGATACGACGCTACAGGTGCAGTCGGGCGGAACCGATGCCAGCGTGGCGGCGGTCAGCGCGATGGTCGTGGATGACTTTGATAGTGCCCTAAACCATTTCAAGACGGCCATGAGCGAGACACCAGATGATCACAATTCGATGTACGGAGCGGGCGTCTGCTGTGAGAAGTTGAACAAGATTGAAGACGCGAAGAAATACTACAGGCAGGCCCAGAGCATCAAACCCAAGGAAGAAAAATACAACGACGCCGTCGCCCGCGTGTCTCGTATGTGATGGCTATTCGTTCAGAAAAATCGTAACACAGGAGAACCACCATGATCCGACATCGATTCCTGAATTGTGCGATCGTCGCGCTCGCGGCGATTTGCACGACCGGCGTCCACGCCGATCCGCAGAAAGACGCCCAGAACAAGGCCCTATCGCAGCGAGCCGCGACGGCCGACGCCTATCGCAAACTGGGCGAAATGATCCTTGGGTTCCAGCTTAATTCCGAAACCTATGTGAAGGATTTCGTCGCGGAGTCCGACAACATTCGCACGTCGTTTGACGGGTTTGTTCGCGGCGTTCGACTTGGAAAGCCCAAGTGGGATTCAGAAATGGTCGCATCGATTGAAGCCGAAGTCACCGTCGCCAAGGTGGTTGAGGAACTCAAGTCGATCCATCAGCGCCAGTATAAAGGCAACACCATCAAGGCAACCGACTTCGATAGCATCACCACATATGTCAAGAAGGACATTCTCAAAGTCGTCGGCATGGGCGCGCCGCGTCCCGATTTGCCGCCCGGCATTCCCGGTGGCGAGCTCGCCATGCCTGCCGGCGTGACGGCGCCCGAGCCTGCTGTGCCGGCCATCTGGAAGCAGATTCCTGCGCAGGAACGACTCATGGCTGCAAAGGCCGCCGAGCGAGATGCCCAGCGAAAGCTCGTCGAACGGATCAAGGGTCTGCGCGTCAACAGCGAAACGCGTGTTCGAGATTTTGTGGCCGAAAGCGATCGAATCGACACCGAGGCGGCCGGAATGCTCACCGGCGCTCATCAGGTCGGCAAGCCTTATTATCACGACGAGGAGTTGATCGTCGAAGTGACCTATGAAGTTCCGGTCGAATCTGTGATCACGACGATCAAGGAACTCCACAAGCGACATTACAAGGGTGACAAGGTCACCGGCATGGATGTCGAGCATGTTACGCAGGAGATCAAGACGCAGAACTTCCAGGCCACCGGTATGGGTGTTCCGCGGCCCAGCGCGATCAAGGCCGTCGCCGCGACGATGCAGATGCCGGACTGGGTCGGTCAGAATGTCAGCGCTGAAGGCAACGGCGTACCACCGAAGGATGCTCAAAGCCCGGCCCAAGCCCGTCTCATGGCTGCACGCGCTGCAGAGCTCGACGCCAAGCGACGCCTCGGTGAACAGGTCATGGGATTCTCGATTGATTCCAAGACGACTGTGCGAGATTTCGTCACCGAGCACGACGAGATCAACACGCAAATCATGGCATACATGACGGATGCCCGGGTCGTCGAGACGAAGTTCGACGGCGAAGGCACCGCCACCGTCCGCGTCGAGATTCCCGCGATGAAGGTCTGGGAAATCGTCCACACCTCTATCAGGGTGTCCAAGTTCTAACCACAAATGTCTGGAGATAGGAATGTTTCGAAAACTAATGAGCCTGATGTTCGTTATCGCCGTCGCGACGGTCTTTACCGGTTGCGCCGAGAACGAGCACAAGATGACAACGAAGAAGGAATCCCAGCACGAGTCGCAGCCGCAGGACAAGTCCCCCGGCACGATGGTGGTTGAGTAACCTTCGATGATTGTGAACCGCCAAACCAGGCCCCGGACGCTCCGCGCGTTCGGGGCCTTTTTTCTGCCGTTGTGCCTTGTGATCGCCTCGTTGCTCTGCACCGTGCTACCGGCCTGTCAAAAGGACCAGAAGGTCCGCGATCGGCACGAGGAAATCCTGCGGACTGAGGATGAATAGCTCCTCTCGGTCAATGGAAGCAACCCGGTGTACGTCCGGTGACAAGTCCTTGGGGTAACCTTATTAAGTGGCCGTTTGGAACGCGAACCACTGCCAAATCGCTGTTTTTAGCCGCGCCAAGCGGGGTTCAAAGGGGAAAGACTGGCGGGATCGAAATTGTTTGCCGATTCGTCTGTATACCTCTTCGGTGGGCATGGCCCGAATGGTCGGACCGCGCGCCAAGCGTTAGCGGGCGGAGCCGGGTTGTCTGATGGCGGAGTTGCCGGTGAGTGAGTCAGTTTCGAGTTTCCCCCGAACGGCCGGTCCCGCGGCGGAAACGCGCGCCCCCCGGCCACCGATCCCCAATGCTTCCATGGAAATGAGCCGAGCACCAATTGGCACATCGACGACCGGCGAGGTGGCGATGTCTGCTGCCGCGAATCGCACACCGGCACCGATCGTCGATCGCGCATGGCCGCGCATCGTCGGCTTCTACGTTTTCATCGGAATGGGCGCGCTCGCCGGCATGACAGCCGAGTCGTGGTCCTCCTGGATGGCATGGGCGGGTCAGCCATGGACGAGCGAGGCATGCCGCTGGTCAGTTGTGGCGTTGGTCGGAACGACGGCGCTTTCATTTTTGAACACGCGGCCGATCTTTGTCGTCCTAGCCGCCGCGCTGTTCGCAATGACGGCCTACTCATCAAACCTTCTCCTCGCCAATAAGCTGGCGAAGTGGACCCTTCCCCTCGTCGGTAATGCCGCCGCATCGACGGTGCTTGCCGCGTCGGCCGCAGTTTTTGGTTATCTGGTCCATTCGTCAAGCAAGCCGAAGGCACCCAGTGTTCGCGGTGTCCTGAGCGTGGCCATCGTCTCCATCGCCGGCATCGGCGCAGTGCGTGGATGGTTCACGTGGAGCGATGTGGCCACCCGCCTCGGTCCGGGCGCTGTGAATGCCGTGGCGGAGTGGGGGCAGGAAGTGGTCTGGGCCACCGTACTAATCCTCACGGCGATCGGTGTGTCTTGGTCGCGGACGCGACCGGTGCACTTGCTGAATGCTGTCTTGCTGGTTTCGCTTGCATATGCATGCATAAAGGGCGGCTACTCGCGCGAGGTGCAGTTTCCCGAACTATCTCAGGGCGGCACGCTGATTTCGATCGAACATGACAGCTATACCAACGTCGCATCGTGGCGCTGGGTCATCGCAGCGGAATTGGTGTGTCTGTCGGCCGTGCTTATTCACATGGCCGCCGGAATCGGCGCTCTTACGGGGTTATTCGCCGTCGTGTGGATGACCGTAGGACTCGGCCTGTATCACTCGATCGGTACGATGGCTCTGGTGCAAGGTGGCTCCAACGTGCTGGGCGGTGCGCTCAGCCCATTGGGAGGCATGGGCCTGCCGGTCAACCCGGCGCGACCTGCGACGATTCAACCAGCCAGGACCACGCCCAGTCCGGCAATTAACCCCGATCTTGCAAAGGCACACGCCGACATCGAGCTCGCTCGCGTTAAGTCCGAGGCGATGATGGCCATGCGGAACGCCCGCGGAGCGGATGCCGAACGTGAAGCAGCCATGCAAAAGGCGGCGCGACCAAGCGTCATCAGCGACCTGACGATCTATGGCTGGATGTTGCTGACATCCTTGTTCGCAGGTGTGCTTGCAGTATGCGGTTTGCGAATGCTCTCGGAGAATTCCGGTTACCGCTATCTCTGCACAGCAACGCTTTGGGTGGGTTTCATGGGCGGGGCTATCGCACTTGCAAAGGTCTGGCCGAAGGAGCCGGGCCAGACGTGGGATAAATGGCTCGCCGCCTTTCGATACAGCCGCTATCACGAGTATGTCTTCTGGCTTGCATTTGTCGGCGCGATGGCCTTCTTTGGTATTTGGGCACTTGCAACATCAAAGCGACCGGCTGCATGGACCAATGTTGCCGTCGTGTCGATCCTGTTGGGTACTCTCACGAGTATGTCCGCAGCGGCAATGCTGATTCGATTCGGCGGATTTCCGCCGTTGCCTGTTTGGATTTATGCAGTTGCGGCGGCTAGTCAATCGTCACTCATGTGGGTACTGCTCTTCCGCGTAAACCCGATCGGCCAGCCGCGACACGCAACGGCCGACTAATCAAGCAGCCTTTGATCAGGGAGGATCAATCATTACCTCGAACGCACGCACGTTTTCACTTTCAACGCTCCTGTTTGTCGGCCTTTTCGCTGCACCAAGCTGCTCGCTAAGCGATTTGCAATCGCCGCAGCGGATGGAGAAGGGCCTCGTAGTCATTCTCCCCGGCATTGAAGGGCGCAGCTCCTGGAATTACGAATTGGCCCGCGGGCTCGACGATGGCGGTGTGAAGTATGGTATCGAGGTCTATGACTGGGGTACCGTCGTCCCCGGCGGCATGTTGATCAACCTAACCGATATTGAGCGCAATCGGCGTGTTGCGTCAGAGTTGAGGGATCGAATCGTCTCGTACCGTCGTGCCAATCCACGCCGGCCGGTGCATCTGATCGGCCATTCGGGTGGTGGGGGGATCGCCGTGCTCACTGCGGAAATGCTGCCTCCAGATGAGCCGGTGTCGAGCGTGGTTCTACTTGCCGCTGCCGTAAGCCCGACGCACGACTTGCGCCCGGCCTTGGCGCGATCGCAGTATGGCATATTCAATTACTACTCGCCGCTCGACGTGGTGTTGCTTCGAGCCGGTACGACCGTCGCTGGAACGATCGATCGCGAGCACGGCCAGTCAGCAGGAGCGGTTGGCTTCACTAGGCCCGCCAGCTTGACCGAAGATGAGACCCGCATCTACAACCGCAAATTGCACCAGGTGCAGTGGTCGCCCGAAATGCGCTTCGCCATGAACTTCGGCGGCCACATGGACTGGACCCATCGCCCCTTTGTGAAACAGTATCTTGCACCCTTGGTGACGAGTGTCAGTGCGTGGCGTTTTGATGACGAGACGATGGGTGAATCGCCGCGCCGCAAGGCGGAAGCGACGGCCGATGCAGAATAGGGCCCTCACCTATTTCTTCCTGGGCTTGGCTCGAAAGACAATGCGGCCGTTCGCATAATCCATGATAATCACCGACCGGCCGATGAGATTCTCACCGATGTTGGCGTCAATATAGGGATCGGCGAAGGCCCCATCCTTCACCGTGGCGAATGCGACCGTCAACTTCTCAAACGATTGTCCGCCAAATGCAAGCGACTTGATCACGCCGCTCTTGGCCGATTTCATCCCACCGACGCCACCGACCATGGTGCGCTTGGTCTTTCGAGCGTCGAGCAATTTGTACTTTCGAGTCGTCGGTCCGTGAAAGGTGGCCGGCCAGCCACCCGCGCCCGTGTCGAGTCGAAACATGCCATCGTGCCCTTCAAATGTGCCGGGCACGCACGCCACGCGGTGATAAAGGGAAAGCGGCGTCCACTCGGCATCGATTAGTTTGTAGTCGGCTGGATTGTGAATGCGGATGTCACCGACGGCCTGGTCGAGTTCCACGACGCAACGCGCCAGCAGGCCATAGCCGATGATGCCGGCAATTTTTTCTCCCAGGGGCATGTCGAGAAAAGCCAGATCGAACACGCTCAAGAGCGGCGAGCGCAGCGTGACAGGGCCGAGTTGCAGTGATTCCGGCCGGCAAAAGGGCACTTTCGTGCTGCCACCGACACCGATGGCGGTCACTTCGCCGAATGTCTTGATTCCGGTTTGCTTGATGGCTCGCTTATCGAGGATATTCTGCCCCGCCCCGGTGTCAAAGATGAACCAGCCGATTTCCTTGTCGTTGACGCGTGGCCGGACGAGCAGGTGCCCTGACGTGGTGCGCTTGCATTCCACGCGCGGGGGGATGCCGGTCGCAAACATCGAATCATTGGGCTGAGTCATGGCTGCGCGCAACGCTGCCCAATCGGGCGCGGTCGTAGGTTCGGCGTAGGAGAGTTCATACGGTGATGCTTCTGTAGCTTCGGATTGCGATTTGACCTTAGCCGGCAGCTTGAGCGGCCCTGCCTGTCGAACGCCTTCAAGATCGATGCGAGAGTCGTTTGTTGCCAAATCCAGCTTCCAGCGACGTGGCAGGAATGTGGCGCGGTCGATGAGCACACGCACCGTGGCTCTGCCATCGTCCACCTCAAGCGACAAGGCATACGATTTCTCCGTGTCAGCTTTTAAGTCGCGCTGAAATTGTGCTGAAAACTCTCGCGAAAACCACATTCCGGTCATGGCGCGTGCCTCAAAAAGTGCTTCCAATCGGTCGCCGAGAATCTGATCCGTCACCTCGCCGGCGATGTCACGCGACCGGACCTTTTCCCCGTCGAACAGCGTTGCCGTCGGGATATCGCTTTCATTCGTCCGTATGAATCGACCGGTGGAATCGATGATCAGAGTGTGACGACCTTTCAGGCCGAGTGATTGCGACTCGCCTTCCGCTTTGACACAGAGGGACTGGCGCTCGAATTCCGAGATACCAGTCGCATGTCGCACCTTCTTCACCAGTGTGGCGGCGGACATTTCATCGGCCTTCAGGCCGGGATTGTTGAGCGTTGGCGTTGCGAAACAAACGATGATGAGTGTCACTTCACATGTTTTCATGATTCAACTCCTTTGGCGTTTCCGGCGAAAGTTCGCGGCGGAGCGATTGTGAGCGAGAGTGCTATGGGCCGGGCGCCGCGCCGGGGAGAACTGGAGCGAATCAACTCGCCCAACTCCTCGATCAGTCGGTTCATTCGTTTGACTTGTGCGGGCGGCAGCCATCCTCGGTAGCGACCGGCCCACGTGTCGCGTTCGTCGCCGTGCACGATCGCTTCCGGTGTTGACATGCCCCGACGCAGATCGCGGCGAGCCAATCGAAGCACGCCGTCGTGAATGGCACCGACCGCTTTGCGGACTCGTGCATCACGGCGGTCAAAACGAACGCGAACGCGACGCCGGGGCAATGCATAAAGCGCCGCCACATGCCGCCCCGATCGCCGTTCGCCGTTCTTGACGAGCAGCCCAACGGTGAGGAGTCGGCGAATATGGAAATAAAGTCGATCCGGTGGCAAGGCTAAGGCTGCCGCGATATGGGTGATGGAGCAGGGGCCGGCCGACTCAACGACGTCTACGATTTCCTGCCGCAGCGGGGACGCGAGGGCCCGCAATTGGCGGAGATCGGAGATCCAGTAGGTATCCGGTTGACGATGCATGGTTGTAATTATTAACGAAATTACAACCGTCGTCTCACGCCGGACTGAATTGTGGCCGCGCGGTCCCAGTAAAAACCGGGGGGGGAGGGGGGCTAGAAACCCTCGGGCTTCTTAAAATCCGCGATAAACACCTGGCTGTTCCCGGTCGGAGTCCGTTGGCTCGTCCACATCATGGATTTGCCGTCCTTGCTGATGACCGGCAGGCCGTCAAAGCGAGCCGAATAGGTGATTCGCTGCTGCCTTCCGGTGTCGATGTTCATCAGATAGACCTCGTAATTGTGGTGGCCGTGCAGGCTTGTGGTGAATACGAATGACTTTCCGTCGGGCAGGAAGTAGGGCGCCCAATTGACGACGTCGCAGTCGCGCGTCAGTTGCCGCTCATTGGTGCCGTCGGTATTGATGATGAACACCTGCAGGCGGTCGTTCAGATGTCGATCCGACCGGTAGATGACCTTCGTGCCATCCGGCGAAAAGAACGGGCCGCCGTCGTAGCCGGGCTTGTTCGTGAGTCGCCGTAAGTTCGAACCGTCGGCATTCATGATGTAGAGGTCGGGGTTCCCGTCGCGGTCACTTGCAAACACGATCTCGCGACCATCGGGGCTGAACGAACACTCAGCGTCATAGCCGCGCTCGGTGGTCAATTGCCGCGGATTGGATCCGTCGACGTTCGCGCCGATCACATCCATACCGCCGGGCATGTTCCATTTGTAATTGCTCCCGGCGCGGTGATACTGATTCGGGTTCGGCCAGTCGGGGTGCAGATAGCTCGATGCAAAGATGATGCCGGTATTGTCAGGGCGGAAAAAACCGCACGTGCAGGCACCGCCGCCGGGGCTGACCTGTTTGAGCGAGCCCGTCTTTGCGGTGAGTCCGGCGTCCAGCTCCAGCGTGAACATCTGGTATTCGCTCTGCCCCTTGGGATAGGACTGAAAGATGATACGTTTCATGTCGGGGGCGAAGTAGGCCTCGCCGGAGTCGCCGATGCCCATGTCTTCATTCGTGATTTGACGAATGTTGGAAAGCACCCTCGCCTCGGTTGTTGGCCATTCGGCCTGCGGAGTTGAGTCGACCACGAGTTGATAGCCGGGCGATTGGCAGGCGAGATTGAGCAAGAGGGGGAGAAACGCGGGGATGGCGGCAAATCGTTTCATGAAAGGGCCTTTATCTAAGTCGCGCACAGTGATCATATTCAGCAGGGACGCATTGTCGGCCCGCAATGCGCCGGCATCAAGTGGCGGCTGATGCAATCGAATCGCCGCGTTATACTCGCCCCACGCCGTGGGCCCGACGGTGCGACGAGGCGACGTTGTGGAAGTCACACTGCTGTGCATTGGAGATGTGGTCGGCCGCCCGGGGCGAGCCGCAGTCTCGCAGGCCGTGCCAAAGCTCGTGAAGGAGCGCCAGGTTGACTGCGTCATCGCAAACGTCGAAAACGCCGCCGCCGGCTCCGGGCTGACCCAGCAGCTCTATGCAAAGTTCCTCCGCTACGGCGTAAACGTCATGACCATGGGGGACCATATTTACCGCAAGGCGGACATACTTCCCACGCTCGAACAGTCCGAGCAAATCGTCCGCCCGGTGAATTACCCGACTGAAGCAGTGGGGCGGGAAGTCGCCATATACACCACGCCATCCGGCGTGAAAGTCGCCGTGATCTCCGTCATGGGGCGGCTGTTTATGGCGCCACCCTGTGATTGCCCGTTTCACGCGATGGATCGCGTCCTTGCCGCGCTGCCGCCCGACGTGAAGGTTGTCGTCGTGGATATCCATGCCGAGGCAACCAGCGAGAAAGTGGCCATGGGCTGGCACCTCGACGGCCGCGTCAGCGTCCTCTTTGGCACACACACGCACGTGCAGACGGCCGACGAACGTATTCTCGAAGGCGGTACGGCATACATCACCGATCTCGGCATGAGCGGCCCCTATGACAGCATCCTTGGTCGGCGGAAGGACCGCGTGATGAAGGCGATCATCACCGGCATGCCTGCGCCGTTCGATGTGGCCGTGGGAGATCCGCGTATGTGCGGAATCCTGGTCCGTGTGGACTCCGATACGGGCAAGGCCATGCATATCGAACGCGTCTGCATACAGGGAACGGGTGAAGGGGAGGAAAACGGCGATCCCGAATGAAAGCGTGTCGCCGTTGGTCGGACCCTGCGGTCCCTTCCCTATACAATTCCCGCCGTGTTTGCGATTCAACCCTATCAAGCGACCCACCGCGACGGCATCATTGATGTTGTGCAGGATGTCTATCGCGAATATGGATGGACATGGGAGGCGCACGGCTATCACCGTGATCTCTATGACGTCGAGGACGCATATCTCAAGCCCGGCGGGATGTTCTGGGCTTTGATGGATGGCGGCCGCGTGGTCGGTTGTTCCGGCGTCACCGTTCACGATCGCGAGCGCCCGGTGCATGATCCTCAGGGATCGGCACCCATTGAGCGCGACCCCATACTCAAAACGGCCGAGCTGCATCGGCTCTACTTGCTTAAGGCTGCACGTGGCCACGGCTGGGGGCGACGGTTGCTGGAGGAGTCTGTTTCCTTCGCCCGTCATGCTGGCTGCACACGCATGATCGCGTGGAGCGATTTCGTATTAAAAGAAGCGCACGGACTTTATGTGCGCAACGGGTTTGTGCAGGAGAATTGGCGAATGTGCAACGACCCGGATAACAGCAAGGAACATGGCTTTTGGAAGGAGCCGCTATGAAGCGCGGGCGCGATTCAAGCGGGCGACTTCCCTTTAACCCCGGTCGTGTGAAGCCTCGCGCGGCCGGTGATGACGCGCCGCCGGCGAAGGCGACAGCATCCGTCATCACTGTCTCCGAATTGACCCGGATGGTGAAGGGGGCGTTGACCACCGCATTGCCGAGCACGTTGAGCGTCGTTGGCGAGATATCAAACCTGTCGCAGCCGTCGGGGGGGCACCTGTACTTCACGTTGAAAGACGCGACCAGCGAGCTTCGATGCGTCATGTGGCGATCGTCAGCCGGCAGCATGAAGTTCAAGCCTGTTGATGGAATGGCAATAGTCGCCACCGGCTCGATCGATGTATATGAACCGCGAGGACAGTATCAGTTCTACGTGCGCCGCCTCGAACCGCAAGGCGTGGGGGCGCTCGAATTTGCGTTTCAGCAGCTCAAAGAAAAGCTCGGCAAGGAAGGTCTCTTCGACCCTGCTCGCAAACGCCCGCTACCGGCCTTCCCACGGCGTATCGCCATTGTCACCAGCACGACCGGCGCGGCCGTTCGCGACATCCTTCAGACCATCGCCCGCCGATTCCCCGTTGTGGAAGTGTCCGTGTTCGGCGTTCGAGTTCAGGGTGATGGAGCGGCTGATGAAATCGCGGATGCCATTCGGCGGATTAACGCATCGAGCGAGCGGCTTGGCGGCGTTGACGTCCTTATTGTCGGTCGAGGCGGCGGCTCGCTCGAAGACCTGTGGGCGTTCAACGAAGAAGCAGTAGCTCGGGCAATCTACAAGAGCGCGATCCCCGTTGTCAGCGCAGTCGGCCATGAAGTCGATTTCTCGATTGCCGATTTTGTCGCCGACGTGCGCGCCGCGACACCGACTGCCGCGGCGGAAATCGTGGTGCCGGTGTTAGCGGATGTTTTGGACGGTCTTGACGCATTGGGTCGAAATCTGCGTCGCTCCACCACACGCATCGTAGAGGAGTGTCGTGCCCGCCTCGCCGTGGCGCAGAAGGCCGAGTGGTTTCGAGATCCCATCGGTCGTGTTCACCAATATCAACAGCAAATCGACGAATTGGTAAGTCGGCTGCGACTCGCGGAATCGCGCCTGTTCGCCGCGCGGCGAAACACCGTGCATCAATTGGAAATGCGACTCTCGCGTGTGCGACCCGAGGCCCAGCTTGCCCGCCGCCGCGAACGCCTTGCGCGGTTCGAACAGCGATTGACGATTGCCGCACTCACCAACCTGCGCCATGGAGATTCTCGATTGAGTGCCCTGGCGGTGCGGCTTTCAAGTGCGTCACCGCAGATTTCCGTTGAGCACAATCGCAATGCACTGGCTCAATTCTCCAATCGTCTGTCGCGGAGTGCCATGCGCGCCCAGGCGGACGCGATGCGATTGCTGGATTCACTCGAAAAACGCCTTCAAGCTGGCAGCCACGAGGCCGTGCTCAATCGAGGGTTCTCCATAACGCGGCGCGTTCGCGGAATGGCCGTCGTTCGATGCGCCAAGGCGGTTCGCGAAGGGGATCGCCTTGAGACCCAAACGGCCGACGGAGTCATTACCAGCCGTGTGTCGGATGCGAATCAGGCCGAGCTGTTCGAATAATGGGGCGCCGCGTGTACTTCCGTTATCATTTCCGTTTGTAGGGAGCTTTGCCATGAACGCCACGCTGTCCGGTGCCGCTGCCTTGGATCGATATTTTCTTGAAACGCGATGCAAGATCTTGGAAATCGCGGCAAACCTAGATCGCATCGATCGCGGCGGGGGGGCAACCGGCGACCCGCGCCTCAAGCAAGTCGCCACTGCACTGAACTTGCTTCTCGTTTCGGGGCCAAACCGTACTGAGAAATGTCAGCAGGTGTTTTCGTTGCCCTACGATGCGAATTGGAAACGTCCGCGATGAAGTACATCGACCCACACATTCACATGGTGTCGCGCATTACCGACGACTACCAGCGCCTGGCCATGGCCGGCTGCGTCGCCGTGAGCGAACCGGCATTCTGGGCCGGATTCGACCGCGGAAGCGCCGCCGCCTTTCACGATTATTTCCGCCAGCTCACCACGTTTGAACCCACGCGGGCGGCCCAATTTGGCATCGCCCACTATTGCTGGCTTTGCATCAACGCGAAGGAGGCCGAAAACGTCGCACTTTCGCGCGAAGTCATCAAGCTCATCCCCGAGTTTCTGAAGATGCCGAACGTCCTCGGCATCGGCGAGATCGGTCTGAACAAGAACACACCCAATGAATGCACCATCTTCTGCGAACATCTCGACCTCGCAGCGGCACACGACGAACTCGTTCTCATCCACACGCCGCACCTTGCGGACAAATTCCAGGGCACGCGCATGATCCTCGACATGCTTCGTGCCGATTCGAGGATCAAACCCGGACGTGTCTGCGTCGATCACGTCGAGGAACACACCATCGTGCACGTCCTCGACGCCGGCTACTGGTGCGGTATGACGCTTTATCCGATCACCAAATGCACGCCCCAGCGGGCCGCCGACATGATCGAGATGTACGGCCCAGATCGCATCCTCGTTAACTCCGCAGGCGATTGGGGGCCGAGCGAGCCGATGGCCGTGCCGCAATTGATTCAGGAAATGCGATTGCGGGGGATTTCCGATTCGGTCATTACCACGGTCGTGTATGAAAATCCCCTCGCGTTTTTCAAACAGTGCAGTCGGTTTTCGCCACCGCGATAGGGAGATCGGTTAGTTACTTGCTTCGCGTCTGCGCCGCCAATCCGGCATCTGCTCCTTCGTGATTCCCTTCCAATAGCCCGTACCATGAAGTGCTGCCTGCTTCTCGCGCTGTGCGAAGGAGTACTTCATCACATGGTCCACGCGGTTATCCGCGTACGCCAAACCAAGATCCAGCAGCTTCTCGTTTTGCATCTCTCCGGTGTCGGTAACATACAAATAGGCCCGAATGCATCCGTTTCGATCGCGGTACCCGCGGCGCGGCTCCAGCACCAGTCGCACGCACTTTCCTGCGACATGCGTTCGCAAATACTCCTCGGCGCTTTGTTCCCGCAGTGTGTTTGCATCTCGTCCCATCGTCGCGAGCGTAGGACAGTCCAATCCCAGCAATCGCACCCGTGTCGTTTCGCGCTCACCATCGGCGATGTCAATCTCGACCGTGTCGCCATCGACGACGCGCGTCACTATCGCCTCAACGTCGGAATACCGATCCCGCTCCGGGCGTCGCGCCCCAAACGCTCCGGCATGATCCAGAATGGAAAGCGCAACAAGAATGATGAGAATGGTCAATCGGAAAATGATGCGAAACCTCGGCATCACGCGTTGCCTTGACCGTCGGGATTACGCCCCGGCCGGCGCGTTATCAAGTTCAAAGGCCGTGTGGACGGCCCGCAGCGCCTTGTCGCCATCATCGGCGCTGACCACACAACTGATTACGATTTCGCTGGTGCTGATGTTCTCGATATTCACGTTGGCGCGATGCAATGCCTCGAACATTCGACCCGCGACGCCGGTGTGCGTCCTCATGCCCACACCGACCACGGACACCTTTGCCAGATTGTCGCGGACTTCCATGTTCATGCCCGGCATTTCGCGGGCGAACTCGGCGTGCAGCGCCCGAATCGAATCAACGTCGGCCTTATCGACGGTAAAGGAAATGTCGGCAGTCGACGCACCCTTATGGATAACCTGAATAATGTCATCAACAATCACGCCGTGCTCGGCCACGCGCCGGAAGATCTCGCTGGCGATGCCGGGGCGGTTCGGAGCGCCCACTAGTTCCACACGGGCCAGGCCCTTCTTAAGAGCCGCCCCGCGCACAATCACCTGTTGCAGATCGGAAGATTCCCTCACGATGTCCGTTCCTTTCCGCTCGGAGAAGCTGCTGCGGACGTGCATCGTCACGCCGTAGTTCTTCGCCAGTTCAATGCTCCGCGAGTGCATGACCTGCGCCCCCAGCGAGGCCAATTCCAGCATCTCGTCGTAAAAGATATATTGAAGCTGACGGGCCTCGGACACGATCCGCGGGTC
>CAZSBF010000080.1:0-19228 GCA_964605185.1 uncultured Planctomycetaceae bacterium | reverse complement strand
ACGCAGAAAACGATCGAGTAGGGTGTCCACGGGATTCTCCTTGGTGTGTCGGATGTAAGGGTATTTAACGGCGCGGCTTGGGGGCGTGCAAATGGCTGATGCACCGACTAAGAGTCGGTGCCACAAACGGAAGCCATGCGCCCGATCCGCATGTGAATTGGTGACGCCACCATGCGCGGCATTTCGGCATTGCCCCACGCGGCGGCAAGGTCAGCGCGGACGAGGTCGAGCGGATCACGTCCGTGGACCTTCATGTAACGCTGCGTGCCGGACCAGGACGTGAGGTAGTTCACGTAATTCGCAAGGGTCCACGTCATGCGGCAGGCGAACGTCGAAGTGGGTTTGATTTCGTCGAAGGGGAAGGGCAGATTCTCGTATCGGGTTTCGATGTGGTCGCGGTCTTTCGGCCAGTAGGGGCGGGTGATGTCGCGGTAAAGGTGCATCATCACCGCGTCGACGGCGTCATCGACGTATGGAAGCGAATAGCACCACGCAGCGAGGAGGCCGGTGGGGGCGAGGACGCGGCGGACGTTTGCATAGAAGGCGTCGAGGTTGAACCAGTGCAGGGCCTGGGCGACGGCCACGAGGTCGGCGCTGGCGGGTTCAAGGTCAGCGGCCTCAGCGGCGGCGACTCGGTATTCAACGCGCGGCCGCGCGACGGCGTGGCTGATCTGCTCGGCGCTGGCGTCAGTGGCGATGACGCGGTCGAAGTGTTCGGCCAGCATGATGGCGGCTTGACCATTGCCGGTGCCGGCGTCCCACGCAAGTTCGCGGCGTGTGAGGAGCGAGGCGAGATAGGCAAACAGCTCGGGTGGGTACGTGGGCCGGGCCTGGGCGTAGAGGGCGGCGTGGGTGGAGAAGTGGTCTTTGAAGGTGGCCATGGCGCTGAGAACGCGCGATGAATGAAGGATTACGAGGCTTCTGCAATTGGCTTTGGCGGAGACGGAAGCGGTTCTGTGATGTAATTGGTTGGTTGTGCCTTTGCCCCTTCACGGAGCATGTCGGCATAACGCTTCGGATCGGAGCCACAGGCCTCGGCGAGCTTCCGCCGGATTTCTCGAAGTTCATCAATCAAGGGAATTTCGATCATGGATTGATCTCCAATAACTGTGCCGGCGTAACGAGTATGGGCGTCACATGCCTGCGTCGTGTGTTCACGACCTGAATATGTTCAAACTTGTTGGCATTGGCCAGATGTTTGCAATTCCACGTCAGCAAGTATGGGATCCGATACCACGTTGCGTATGCCAAATGGAATGCATCACCAAGATCATTGGACGGCATCACGTTTTCACGGATGTAGTAGCCTACCAAGTCGATGATGGCGTCATTAATCGCGAGTCGTGGAAGCTGCTCAACAAGAGCCAGACATTGCATTCGTTTCTCGGAGGGGTATCCCGGCTCCGACAGCTCTCGGATTGTTTCATCGCTGACAAATAGGTCGTAGCCCTTGCGGGCCGAATCCCAGAACTCAACAGTGATTTCGCGCCACGCCTGGATAATGGTGCCGGGCCGTTCCTCGAAATAGAACGACGGGATTGTCGCATCAATATAGACGGCCGGTTTCATTTCATTCTTATTGTAGTGGATTCATTTCGAATCAGCGCGGACTTTGGTATCGGCAGCTCGCTGCTTAGCAAGCGAGACCGAGAAGAACACCATGCAGGCGAAGGCGAACACCATCGGCGGTGGAAATTGCAGCGCGAGGCAGATGGTGAAGAGGATTGTGGTGAAGAGGATGTTCGCGATCGTCAGTGCCCGCAGACGTCCGGCGGCGGCGGCGGGGCAAAGGGCGATGAGGTTTAGAATGCCGACGTAGAGCAGGAGGGCCGAGTAGCTGGCGTTGAGGATGTTAACGGTGTGCCAGCCGGTCGGGTGGAAGGGGCCGAGTTCGATCTTGAAGGCACGCAGGGCTTCATCGGCGCGAATCTCTGCGGGATCGGTCGGGGCGACAAACAGGGATTTGTACACGGCGAGGAGGTGAATGCCGCCGAAGATAAGGAGCGTGATGGCGCCGGCCTTGAACCAACGGTGTCCGGAGACATTCATGGGAGTGGCTTTCGATCGCGGTTGATCATCGATTAGTCGACGAAGAAATCCTCGGGATGAGCTTCGATGTACTTATCAAAGGCCTTTGCGATCTCTTCTTCTACTTTGTATGAGGTAAAAAACTTCTTGTCCACCTTATCCCACTTTGCATCACTGATACCGCCAAGGAGCTTGTTTCGTGAGGCTCGGTTGCGCGGTGGTTGCCCGTCCGGAAAGTAAGAATTGGCTTGATTCACAATCTCTGCGAAGTGGGGCAAACCGATTTCGCGTAACGCCTCGACTGCCTCCAATGCAAAGTGGCCGGACGAATTGGAGAAATATTGATTGAATCCGCCATTGTTCACTTCCATTTCCACTTCCGAAATCACCATTGCAATTCGTTGTCCACGTGTTAGACCCTTCATGCAGGCTTGGAGCGTCGTGTCTTTGTCATCTTTGGGATAACTCGTCGACATGACATGATCAGACACATGAACAACACGTTCCACGCCGGAAAGCCCTTTGGCGGATTTGCGCTTGATGCGTATGTCCGCCGACTTGTCCCAGGGGATGTCCAACATCGTCCTTGCCTTGGAGCTGACGTCGTCTTTCGTGCCTCTTTTTCTTTTCTTAAGCGTGCCCATAAGAAAGTCGTCTATCTCCTTCCATGCTTTTTCAGCCTGCTCTTTGTTGTAGCCGCGTTTGTTGGTCTCGTTCAGGAACGCGTGGCCCGCGCCCGGGTAAATGTGGTGGGTGTGTTTGACGCCCGCTTCATCAAGGGCTTTCTTGAACGGCTCGACCTCGATGCCGCGATCGGTGGCGCCCCAGATGCCCAGCAGCGGGCCTTTGATCTTTTTGAGCTGGTCCACGTCGGTCACCGGCTTGCCGTAGCAGATAACGGTACAAGCGACGCGCGGCTCGGCGATGGCGAGTTTCAGTGCCAGGCCGCCGCCCATGCACCAGCCCATCGCACCAATGGGTTTGTCGGCGACCTGTTTGTGCTTGCCGAGATACTCGAACGCCTCCTTCATGTCGGCCACCGCCCGTTCATCGGCCAGGCCGCGCATGAGTTCGTGGGCGTGTTCGGCATCCTTTGCGACCTCGCCGTGGTAGAGATCGGGTGCAGTGACGACATAGCCCATCGCGGCGTAGCGTTCGGTCTGCTTCTTAATCCAGTCGTTGAGACCCCACCATTCGTGGATGAGGATGAGGCCGGGAGCGGGTTTTTCACCGGCGGGCCGGGCGACGTAACAAGTGAACTTTGCATCGCCAGTGCCGAGGGTAAAGGTTTCGGTGGTGATCTTCTGCTCGCTCGTCTTCTTCGGGGCGGGTTTGTCTTGCGCGTGCCCCGGCAAGGTGAAAGCAATCACAGCGAGTGTTGCGACTGATATCGCTCGGTGTTTCCTTCGATTCGAGTTCACGCGCTTCCTCCTTTGATGCGAGTCACGCAGGCTTGCGCACCCAATACATGTAATCCAAATCCGGCGGCGGAGTCACGCCGACGTTGCGAAGCATGTTCACGATCTGTGCCCGGTGGTGGGTCGAGTGAACGATCATCTGGGTCATCATATCGGCCAGCGTTGCGGAGAATAAGCTCCCCTTGGAGTCGCGGTAGGTAATCACGCGGGAGAGGTCGCGGTCGGCGAGTGTTGCCAGAAATGCGTCGCGCTCGCGCCACGACGTGGCGAGGCGCTCGGCGATTCCGGAAACTGCGACGCGCTCCTCCTCGTTGGGCCACGGGGTTTCGGTGTGGCCCTGCCAACGCTGGAGCCAGACGTGTTCGCCGGCCCAGACGTGCAGCAGTTCCATTCGCAGGGAGCCGCGGCCCATGGCAAAGGGTCTGTCGAGTTGGTCATCCGCGAGCGTGCCGGCGGCGCGGAGAACTAAGTCGTTGGCCCAATCGGAGTATCTGAAGAACGTGCGGGCGGAATCAAGGGTAAGCATCAGCGCTCCTGTTGTGGCCGGATTGGGGGGGGCGATGTTGTCTTAGGCGTGAGAATCACGCAGCCACAGTGCCAAATCCAGTCCCGGGGGTTGTACGCCGACATGGCGGAGCATGTTCAGAACTTGTGCCCGATGGTGCGTGGCGTGCCCGCAAAGCTGAACCATGCTCACACCCAGCGGGAAGTGCAGCGAGACATCGGGTCGCGGTTGAACCTTGATCGGCCGAGCGAGGTCGGCGGAGGTGAGCCCGGTGCCGAATGAATCGCGGAATCGCCACGCGTCTTCGATGCTCATCATCAGGTCGAAGATGGGAACGGTTGCGTCGATTTCGGGGAAACCGCCGGCCGGGCCGGAAGTCCAGTTTGTATGCCACCACACTTCGGCGTCGCGCAGGTGAATGAGTGTCTTTCGAATTGTGCCGAGGCCCATCTCGAACGGCTTGTCGAGTTGGGCGTCGGGCAGGGTCGCGGCAATGTTGAGAAGCTTCCGCGTGCCCCAGTCGGAGTAGCGCTGGTAGAAGCGGATCGCCTCCAACTCCATGGTCGGCACGGCGGGTTGTTCGAGGCGGAAGAAAATGTAGTCAAGCCCGCGCGCGGGAAGTGTGACGCCGAGATGGCGCAGCATGTTGACGGCCTGTGCGCGGTGGTGGATGCCATGATTGCAGACATGGTGCATTTGGCCGCCGAGGGAAAGGGAATTGGTTTCGCCCTTCATGTTGATGAAGGTGAGTGGGGCGCGGAGGTTATCGACCGAAAGCGTGTCGAAATAATCCAGTCGCTGGGCCGCGAGGGTGCGCGACCGTTCGAGGATCGTGGCGATGGGCAGCCCGGCCTCGGGCATGACGAATTTTGGCTGTCCGCCGACGGTCCAGCGGTCGAGCCACACGCGCTCGGCCGCCCAGACATGATGAAGCGTGTTGCGAAGCGAGCCGAGGCCCATTTCAAACGGGCGGTCGAGTTGTGCGTCGGTGAGACCGTTGCAGAGGGCGTAGAGTTTGTCGCGTGCCCAGTCGTTGTGGGCGAAGAGTTCGTCGAGCAGGCCGGGAAGCATGGGGTCAGTCCTGAATCGGGTGTATCCTTCAATACCACGAATCAGTTTATTGCGGAGTAGGCGATTTGGGCAACCATGCCGATGGCGCTGGCGCCGACGAGGATTGCGCCGATCCAGGCGAACACCTTGTCGGGGGCGGAGTGAAGCGCTGACGAGATGGCCGAGTAGGAGATCGGAATCCCGGCGACAAGGGCGATCGTACCGACCACCGCGAGGGGATGGCCTCAGCAGTAGGCCAGCCGCAGACCGAAGCCGGCGGCTGGAAGGCAGGAAGTGAGGAGGGCGAGTTTGCCGGTCATTTGCGTTTCCTCTTTTTTCTGGAAGTGGGGGACTTAATTCTTCTGCTGCGTTGCCTACGTAATTTGTCAAGTTTCGGGTCGCCGTCTAACGCGCCAAGGTTCCAGACATCTGTAACGGGTTCGCCAATCAGTTTTGCGGCGGCGGCAAGGTGGTTCGGGGCGTGAATTACGATGTTAAAAACAATCGCCCAAACTTCCTCATTTGTGAAACGCTCTGGGTACAGATGCAATGCGACTATTCGCGCGGCATCTTCATTCCAGTCAACCATATGGAAGGCGAAGGCACGCCTCGCCTGCTTCTTGCGGATATCGAGTCTCAGTGCGCGATCAATAATCTTGGCAGTTGTAAGTGGAAACCTGGCTCCATCGAGGTTCTTTATTCGCGATCCTGCTATGCGCGCAAAAATCTTGCGCACCTTCGCGTCGGCAGACTCGATGTCCGCGATTGGGTTCCTTTTGACCTTCACCACCCAATTTTACTTTCAGCTCTTCACGGCCTTCATGAACGCCGCTACACCCGCGCCCATTTCGAACTTGTACCCCTGCTCGGCCAGCGTCCATTCCATCGCCGCGATCGCGCCGACGGTGTCGACGTCGTCGACGTAGCCCATGTGGTTCAGGCGGATCATCTTGCCTTTCAACTCGCCCTGGCCCGCTGCGACGTGAATGCCGTACTTGCTGCGCATGCTCTTGCGCCATTTGTCATCTTCGACGCCCGCGGGAATGTTGATGCCGGTCACGCTGTCGGCCGGGTCGGCGGCATAGATGGAAAGTCCCAACGCCTTGGCCGCGGCGCGCGTGCCCTTGGCGAGACTGGCGGAACGTTTCCACACGTTTTCAATACCCTCGGCCTTAATCTGGCGGAGGTTGAAACGGAGGCCCTTCACGAGTTGGTTGTTCGGCGTCCAGGGTACGTCACTGTCAGCCTGGCTCTTCTTATAAGCCTTGAAGTCGTTGTAGAAGCTCGGCGAATCGTGCGACTCAATCACCTGCCAAGCCCGGTCGCTCACGGCTGCGAACGCAAGACCCGGGGGGAGCATTAGCGCCTTCTGCGAACCTGTGACGGCCACGTCGATGCCCCACTCATCCATCTTGAACGGGATGGTGCCGATCGACGTGATGCCATCGACAAGGCACAGCGCCCCGTGGTCCTTGCAAACCTTGCCGATGCCCTGGGCTTCACTGAGGGCGCAGGTGCTGGTCTCGCTATGCACGAAAATGACAGCCTTCACATCGGGATTTTTCTTGAGCATGTCAGCGACGCCCTCGGCTTTGAAGCCGTGGCCGTAGTCGAGCTTGTATTCGACGTGGGGCAGCTTGAATCGCTTGAGAATCTTCACCCAGCGCTCAGCGAACTTGCCGGCGTGACAGACGAGGGTTTTTGCATCTGGCTTGCAACAGCCGAGGATCGCGCCCTCCATCGCCGCCGAACCGCTGCCGGTCAGGATGAGCGGCTGGAATTTGGTCTGATAGACATAGGCCAGCAGCTCGGTGCATTCCTTGAACATCTCCTTGAAGCCGCTGGTTCGGTGGTGGTCGAGTGGCTGGGCCATTTCCAAGAGCACGTCGGGGCTGACCATCGTCGGGCCGGGGGTGAAGAGGCGAAGTTTCATCATGGTGACGATCTCCTGTTTATTGGCGGCCGTTTTCGTCGGCCGCGCGATACCAGCGGCTGGGTGATGTTGCAGACAAGGGGATTATAAGGAGCGGCGGCGTTCGCACCATTTCGCCCGAGAACCAGTCCTAATCCTGCTGTTTTCGGGCGGTCGAAATTGCGTGCTCAAGCGGTCGCGCAGGTGGTTCGACTTGGGAGACACGTATTCGAGACGACAGGTCGGAATGCGGGTGGGGAATTGTATCGATGAGCGCAACCACATTAACGCACGAACCCGGTGCAAAACCGGCCGCCGCGACGCCGACGGCACTGCAGCGGGCCGCGGTGCTTTCGGGCACGCCGGGCTCCCACGTCACGTCGAGCCAGGCCGGATTCATTCCCGTTCCCATTTCGCGCGTTCCCCTGGCAGCGATGAAGTCGATCCCGATCTACCTGCGCTCAAACGGGCAGAATGATTTCAGTGATGACGGCACGAAATTCGTGCTGTATCGGTCGAAGCATACGCGCTTTTCCGATGCCGATCGGCAACGGCTGTCAGAGAGCGGTGTGAAGTTCGTCTATGTGCCGATGACGGAGCACGACAAGTTCCGCAGGCAGACTGAAGACCAACTGGCGACGATCGCGTCCGATCCATCCATTGCCCACGCCGAAGCCGCGGCGCTGGTCTATGAAACGAGCATGGAACTGGTAAACGAGGTGCTCACGGAGCCGCACCTTGCCAAGCAGTTGCCCCGGCTTGAGAAAGTGGCGCGAGCCGTGACGGCGCTGACGATGAAGCGGCCGGATGCATTCGAGGGACTCTTTGCAACAGCGCACCACGACTTCTACACGGCGACGCACGCGGTAAACGTGGCGACGTGGATGGTTTCGCTCGCCTACGCACTGGGATACGAAGATGAGGAAAAGCTGAACCTCGTTTGCCAGGCGGGAATGCTGCACGACATCGGGAAGATTTACCTGCCTCCGGATTTGCTTAATAAGGCGGGAAAGCTAACGGAGCGCGACTGGGAACTGGTGCAACAACACCCGGTGCTCGGCCGCAAACATATTCAGCAGCATGGCGGAGTCGATCCGATCATCATGCGCGTGGCCGAAGAACACCACGAACGCCTCGACGGTTCTGGATACCCGCACGGGCTGGTCGGAGATCAGATCCATCCGCTTAGTCGCATTTGCGCCATCGTCGATTCGTTTGATGCGATGACGGCGTTTCGGCCCTACAAGGCGAAGACGCTGACCGTTCCGCAGGCCATCCAGATTCTTCAGGCGGAAACCCCGGACCGTTATGACCCGACGGCCATGGCGGCGTGGCTGAAGATGATGGACTCGGTGCGCGACATACCCATTGTGGTGAAGAAGCAGGGGCCTGGTCAGAAACCCGAGCGCAAAAAGGCGAAAAAGGAATCGTGTCAACGACGATTTCAGCGATTCAAGTTTCACTGTCAGGCCAAGGTCTATGTCATTGTCGTTGGCGCGACAGGTTGGACGGTGGGTGAGCCGATCAAAGTCACGGCCCACAACATCTCACGATCCGGCATGGCGTTTCTCAGTCAGGTTCCGATCAATGTCGGCAGTTGCGTGCGCGTGCAACTCCTCGCACAGGGTCCCAGCCGAAAATCACTCGATGGCCGAGTCATGCGATGCCATGCCTACAGCGATGGTTGCTTTGACATTGGCATGACGATTGCGAAGCTGCCGGACGTAGAATCGCGGTAGCGATCCTCATTCACGAGATCGGATTCTACGATTCTCGTTCATCCAAAACCGGAATGCAAATCGGCGGTGACTGCGTTACGTCCATGCGGGCGATATCGCCCACCGCAGCGCGGACGCTTCGTTCCTTTGTCGGGTGAGTTGTCACGATCACGGGGACCGCGGCGGAAGAGACGGATTGCGGCGGCTCGTGTTGCACAATCGTGGCGATGCTGATGCCGTGGTTGCCGAGAACGGTGGCGAGCTTGCCGATGCCGCCGGGCTGATCGCGCAGGCCGACGCGGATGTAGTGCGGACACGCCGTTTCGCCGGTCGGCCGGTAGGTGGCCGTCGGGGTTTGATCGGGAAGCAGTATGAGGCTTTCAAAGGTGCGTCGGGCATTGCCGATGCCGGTGTCGACAAGGTCGGCGACGACCGCGCTCGCTGTCGCTGCCCCGCCGGCGCCGCGTCCGTAGAAAAAGGTGTGGCCGATCGGATCACCATAGACGCTCACGGCGTTGAACGGGCCGGACACATTCGCGAGCGGATGCGTCGTGGGTATGAACGTTGGTTGCACGGATAAATCGAGCCCGTCATCGAAGCGCCGGGCGATGGCGAGCAATTTGCAGCGATATCCAAGCTGATCGCCCGCGGTGAGGTCGCTCAGTTCGATCTTCTCGATTCCCTCCACGCTGATATGGTTGAAGTCGCAGGCAGCGCGCATGGTGATGCCCGCGAGGATGGCAAGCTTGTGCGCTGCATCGCCGCCCGAAACATCCAGCGTCGGGTCGGCTTCGGCATAGCCGGCAGCCTGCGCCTCGGCGAGAGCATGCGCGTAGCTGGCGTTGTTCTCCAACATGCGGGTGAGGATGTAATTGCTGGTGCCGTTGAGGATTCCCATGACGGCGTCAATGCGGTTGGCAATGAGCCCGCGACGGATTGACTCGATGAGCGGCACGCCGCCGCAAACTGACGCTTCGAATGCGACGCAGCGGCCGGCTTTTCGCGCGGCGGAGAAGATCTCGCGGCCGTGCAGCGCAAGAAGGGCCTTGTTTGCGGTGATCACGTCCTTGCCCGACTTCAGCGCGGCGAGAATCAATGTCTTGGCATGGTCAGTGCCGCCGGCGAGTTCGATGACGATTTGAGTTCCGGTATCGGAGAGAATCTTGGATGCGTCGGTGGTGAAGAGGTTTGCCGGGAGATTCACGTCGCGGCGGCGACCCGGATCGCGAACGAGAATCGTCCGAAGTTCGAATCGGCAGCCGCTGTGTTGTCGGAGTTCGTCGGCCTGCTCGATGAGCATCCGCGCGACCTGCGCACCGACTGCACCGCAACCGATAAGGCTCACACCGATGGGGGCGTTCATGGGTTGGCGACTGTAGGGGCATCCCAACAAGCGGGCAAGAATCACAGGGCGGGCGAATTCGCGACGCCGTCGAAATCGTGGATTGACAGGGGGTTATGCGCTGGCGGATCAGGCTTTGCGCGGCCGATAGATTGATGTATACTGCCGGGCTGTCAGTTGCCACCCCAATCACTCCTTTCGCGGATGGTCCGCCACAGGTCATTGGGCAAACAAACCAGGGCTTCGGGCGAACGATCGCCTTCGGCCGCTCGGTCGCGCTGTCCGCTCGTGACGCGCCCGGGAAACCCCACGTTAGAGCGCGGCTACGAATCCAAAAACTTCGTTTCGCCGCGGAAGCGACAACACCATGCATCACAATATCAATGACGCCATGATGGCACAGATCGACGTCTCGGATGACGAACTGAACCTTGAACTTCAAGCGGCTTTCGACACGCCGGTCAACACCGCGGTGCTGGAGCAGGCCATCGGCACGACAATTGCCGAATACAAGGCCGACTCGCTCCTCAAGGGCAAGGTGATCGGAATCAGCGGTCAGGAAGTCGTCGTCGACGTCGGCCTCAAGAGCGAAGGATACGTTCAACTTCATGAATGGGATGATCCTTCGAGTGTCAAGATCGGCGAAGTGATTGAAGTACTTCTCGAACAGGTCGAAAGCGAAACGGGCACGGTCATTCTTTCGAAGAAGAAGGCCGACCGGATTCGCGGCTGGCAGCGCGTCCTTGAGACATGCAAGGAAGGCGACCGCGTCAGTGGGCGTTGTGTTCGCAAGATCAAGGGCGGCTTGCTCGTGGATATCGGCGTGCCGGTGTTCCTGCCGGCGAGCCAGGTCGATACGCGGCGTCCCGGCGACGTCGGCGACTTCATCGGCAAGACGGTCGATGCGGTCATCCTTAAGATCGACACCGAACGCCGCAACATCGTCATCAGCCGCCGCAAGTTGATCGAGCACGATCGCAACGAGGCGAAGAGCAAGCTGATGTCGACCATCGAGATCGGCCAGATCGTCGAGGGCACGGTCAAGAACATCGCCGACTTCGGCGCGTTCATCGACCTCGGCGGCATCGACGGCCTGCTGCATATCACCGACATGAGCTGGGATCGCATCGGCCACCCGAGCGAACTTCTCCGCGTTGACCAGAAGGTCAACGTCAAGGTGCTCAGCATCGACAAGGAGAAGGAAAAGATCGCCCTCGGCCTCAAGCAGACGCAGATCAACCCGTGGGACGAGGTCGAGGCCCGCTATCCGCTCAATTCGCGGGTCAAGGGCAACGTCGTCAACATCACAAACTATGGCGCATTCGTGAAACTCGAAGGCGGCATCGAAGGCCTGGTGCATATCTCCGAGATGTCCTGGACGCGTCGGATCACGCACCCGTCGGAAATGCTCACGGTCGGCCAGGAGATCGAGGTCGTTGTCCTCGAAATCAACCAGGCCAAGCAGGAGATCAGCCTCGGCATCAAGCAGACCGAGACGAACCCCTGGACACGCGTGGCCGAGAAGTACCCGCCGAACACGGTCGTCAGCGGCAAGGTTCGCAACCTGACGAACTACGGTGCGTTCATCGAAATCGAGGAAGGCATCGACGGTCTGCTGCACGTCTCCGATATGAGCTGGACCAAAAAGGTCAGCCACCCGTCGGAACTGATCAAGAAGGGCGACGACATCCGCTGTGTCGTACTGACCGTCGATCAGGAGAAGCAGCGAATCGCGCTCGGCCTGAAGCAGCTCACCGAAGACCCCTGGCTGCACGCCATTCCGGATCGCTACATCCCGGGCATGATCGTTCGCGGCAAGGTCACGAAGATCACCAACTTCGGCGTGTTCGTCGAGTTGGAGCAGGATCTCGAAGGTCTGTTGCACGTCTCCGAGCTGACCGACCAGCGCATCGAGGATCCGCACGAGGCCGTGCAGATTGGCGAGGAGATCGAGGTCAAGATCCTCCGCGTCGATATACAGGATCGCAAGATCGGCCTCTCCAAGAAGCGGGCCGACTGGGCGAGCGGCGAAGGCGAAGGCGGCACCGCCAAGCCTGCCGGTCCGGTCAAGGCGCGTCGCGGCGGTCTCCATGGCGCTGGCGAGGAAGGCATGGGCATGATCCAGGCCACGTCTTTGCTGAACGATCCAACCGCTGAGGCTGAGGCTGAGGCTGAGGCCCCGGCCGGCGAGGCGCCCGCGGCCGACGCCGAACAAGCTTCCTGACGAAATCGTGATATCCGCCAACCGGGGCGTACGGTCCTAGAATCCATACGCCCCGGATTGGCAGCTTTTCGTCGCATCACGCCGGTGCGGTCGAATGCCGATCATTAGGGTTGGCGCGTCTCCGTTTGGCGGCGCGGCGGTCTTGCATCGGAGGGATTTGCCATCGTCGTCGAACCCGGACTACAGCAGTATCTTCGCCAGATCAATGAGTGCGCACTCCTGACCGCGGACGAAGAGAAGGAGTTGGCCCGCACCATACAGCGCGGCGCCAGCGCGTCGGCCCGGTTTTCTCGCGGCGAACTGTCGCTTCTGGAAAAAGAACAATTCGAGGAAGAGGGCAACAAGGCCCGCGAGCGGATGATCCGCTCGAACCTGCGCCTCGTGGTGAACATCTCCAAACCCTATTCCAATCGCGGCATGTCACTCTCGGACCTGATCGAAGAGGGCAACCTCGGCCTGCTTCGCGCCGTCGAGGGCTTCGACCCGGACATGGGGGCTCGGTTCAGCACCTATGCAAGCTGGTGGATCAAACAGTCCATCAAGCGGGCGCTCATCAACACCGTTCAGCCGGTGCACATCCCGGCGTACATGGTCGAACTCATTGCGCGTTGGAAGCAAGTCCACATCGAGCTTCAGGATCAGAGCGGTCGCACACCGTCGATTCAGGAAATCGCCAAGCACATGGAGTTGCCTGAAAAGAAGGTTCGCATCATCAAGCGGGCGGTGCGGGCATTCAACGCGCCGACGCAGGCAACCTCCAGCGAATCCGGCTCGCTCATGTCTGACATGCTGCCCGACGAGAAATCGCTGCGGCCGGATGACCTCGTGCTCGATGATGACGAAGCCCAGCGGGTGGCCGAGTTGTTGCAGTCCCTGGACGAGCGCGAACAGACCATCCTGCGATTGCGCTATGGCTGGGGCGATGCCGAGCCGCTGACGCTGAAAGAAATCGGCGCCAAGATCGGCCTGACGCGCGAGCGTGTTCGCCAGCTGGAGGCCGAGGCGCTGGCGAAGCTGGAAAAGGCACTCGGGAACTAGACCTGTCTCATTCCCGTGGCACAGGTTTCTCGCTTGTGGCTAAACAACGAGATACTCCAACAAAGTGCGACGCCGCAGCAAAGACTCTTCGACTCCGCATAGAATGGTGGGCGTGGATCCAACACTCCACTCCCACGTGGATAGCTCCGCATCACTGCGGGGATTTTCGCGGCAGTGAATCAGGACTAAACTACTACCGAATAAACACAATTGGTGCGGGCCGCGGCACTTGCGTGATTATCGGGTTTTGTGGCACGCAAATTGCTGATAAGAATGGGGTCATTCCTGCGGGGTGACGTGGACCAAGCGTCCGGTCGTCGCCACGCAACAGGGCATTCGAGTTCGGGCGAGTGAAAGAGAGGGTTTTGAGGCTTTGCGTGATCGGTGCGCGCGGCGCGCCGATGCGGCTCGTGGGCGGTGCGCGCGTGGGTAGGATGCAGCGCACGGTTAAGAAACGGTACGGAAACTTCAATGCACGAGGCTATAATAAGAGTAATTACACTGATGCTCGAATCCGCTGGCGAGAGGAGTTTTTCCAATGATTTACGCTAACAAAGTACTCGTTTATGTTGTTGCATTCGCGCTGTCGTCGTCTCCGATCACCCACGCCGGGATCATCGTCGATCAGCCGCCCTCGCAGTACTACGGATTCGCATCGGACACGGCATTTTACAATGAATTCGGATTGTTGCGTTGGCAAAAGGTGGCGGACGATTTCACCCTTGAGACCGACACGCCTGTGCGTCAACTGACTTGGTGGGCCTTTTACGGAGGGGTCGCCGGGTCTTCACTCGATCCGCCTACCGGCGATGAGACTATCCTTGTTCGTTTCTACGCGGCGCGACCTGCCGACGGACTGCCCGGTGTCCTAATGCGCGAACTTACAGTAGTCAATGTACAGCGTGTTGCGACCGGTCGCCGGGTTGGCGTGATGGGTAGTCCCGAAGAATATCGTTTTGACATTCCGCTTTCTACGCCGTTTGTGGCCGTTGGAGGATCGCGATATTGGATTGAAATCTTCCAAATGGGGTTAGATGACAGCCTCTTTAGATGGCAGGCTTCCCTTTCAGTCACGAACGGCTGTGCGTTCATAAATATGAATGTCGGCGATTGGACTCCAGTGCCACCCAACTTGGCCATGCAGCTTTCGGATATTCCCGAACCCGACGCGCGCTCTTTAGTTGTGTTTCTTAGCGCTGTCGTCTTATTGCAACAGAGGTTTGGAAGGAGGACTCAATGAATTGACGTCGTATTGTAGCTTTTCATTTTTGAGAAAGTAATTTGCCGGGAGAGGAATTGGGATTCGGCGGCACCTGCGAAAGGAGTCGAGTCCATGTTCACTCAAAGCACGCCGAATGCACTCGCCACACTTCGAAACAGTGTTCACTCCAAATCGAACAGCCAGACGGTCACCAGTACAGCCGTTTCATCTCGATTGATGTTTGCGGCACTCGCTTTGGCAACGATCCTCTCGCTCAAGAGCGAGGCCCAGTACCCGGCGCCTCCCGCTCCAACGACTTATCCGTACGCAGAAGGAACTCTTATCGTTTCGGAAGGTCTTGTTGCTGTTGACAGCATGGATCCTACCGAAGATTCACAGGGATATTCACGGGGACAGAGCGCAGCGGTCGCGATAACGGAATCTCTCTCCGGCTCAGCCCGGTTCATTGTCACCTGGGAGTCCGACGGAAGGTGGCTGCTCAACGTTAGCGGCGGGACGCTAAATTACCGCGCGGTATTGGCGAATCGATTCTCCGCCGGCGGCGAGTGCGTCACTTGGGGGGCATGTGCGCCCTCCGGATGTGGTCCGAAGGAACTCTCCGCCTACGTCAACCAAGGCGGACGAAACTGCTATAACTACTTTCCTTCCGTGGCCATCACCGGCGGCGGTCGCGTAAGCAGCGCCTGGGTCGGGCACCGAATTGGAGAGGGTTTCGGCCCCGTGTATTCCGGCGAGACATTGGTTCAACTGGATGCATTTCAAATTGGAATCTAGGGACAGTCACTAATTAAATTAAAAGTGCAAAAATTACCCAAAACACGTTAACGGACATGTAATTGCCTACAAGACAAGTGACTACAGCCCCAATCGCGGTCACAACATTGTGGCCGACGAATGCTCGGCCGAACGATTCTCGACAACAAACGGAAACACGCTGAACTGCGAATTGGCGAGCGATCTTGACGTCGCGTGGGCCGAGCTACGAGTTTAGGCCGTCCAACAGCAATGGGGCCCTGACGCCGGCATCACCGGTGCGGAGTAATACCAACGCTACGTCTACAAACTCTGTGAACTCGGGTTGATCGGTATGTATGATTGGGTCGTTTGAACTCGCGGCCTCGGGTCACACCCTGGCCCGGGCTCTCAATCACGGCACGGCTACCTTGTGACCTTTGACGGGTATCACAGACATTTTCAGGCCGACGACGCGCGCCGGTGTATTTTGGGTGCGACCGGCCAGAACTCCGCAATCGCCTTCAGGCCCGCCTCCGCGCTGCGGTCGTCGATGAGCAGCCATCCACCTGGGTTGACGGCCGCTGTGACGTTTCGGATTCCTTTTGCGGGGTCTTCCAACCGGCAGACAATATTGAACGCAATGACCACATCCGCAGTGGCGGGTGGCGAGCCGATGGAGAGGTCGGCGCAGAGGCAGGTCGCGGCGGGGAGGCGTCGGGCCACGGCGTCGAGGATCCGCTGCGAGCGATCCACGACGATCAACCGGTGGGGGACTGTGAGAATCGATTCGACTTCGCACGGTTCGAGTGACGTGAGCGGCAGGAACGGAATTCGCCGGAGAACCTGATCGCTGTAGCGGGCCGCATCGCCGATGAGTTTGCGGATGGTTCCGGCGTTCGTCGACGCATCATTCAGCAAGAGTGACGCAACCGTTGTCACCGCGCCGGGCCCGATGATCATGACGGTCGGGTTTTCGCGACCCGCCCGCCGGAGGATCGCGTCCAATTCGCGAAAATACTCGCGGTGGCGATTGTGCCAGGATGTGGAGCCGACGGGTTGAAACACGCGATTGATCCGAGCCGCGGGGCAATTCCTAGGGCGCGGTCGTGCCGGACGAACCGACGAGCTTGAGCGTCGCGCTCGCGCTGTTGAGCTTACCGGCCAGCACATCTTCCACTTCAACCTTGATCACATACTCGCCGGGGGCCAGCGTCTTCGGAATCGTCCGATCGGCGATGAGATAGAAATCGCGCCGCGGCTGTCGGGCGAGGTCTTCAATGTTTTCGTCCTTGCCGCTCCAGATTTCTTCGCCCGCGCGGCTCATCAGGCTCTGCCGCATGTTGAGCAACACGCGGTGCTGGCCCGATGCGGTTTTCTCCGACGTGAAGTTGTCCACCTCGATGTAGATCAACACGCGATTGGGCTTGCCGGCGGGGAAATCGGCCGGCTCGAACGGCGTGTAGCGGCCGTAACCTTCGATGGCCTTGCAAAGCACGATGCGCGGTACGCGCAAATCGGCGCGGGATCGGACAAGCGTGCGCAACTCTTCAACAGCATCGAGTTGCTTGTTGGCCCATGCAGCCGGATCGCGCTGGGCGGAGGAGCGAGCCGTCATGAGGGATCGAAGCTGAGCATGGAGGATTTCCTCCACGTCTTTGTTCATTCCTGCCGCGGGAGACGTTACTTTGTCGTCCTGTCCATTCACCAAATACATCAGGCGGAGTTTGAACTGCTCCTCGACATTGTTCGGATCCTTGGTGACAGCGGCCTCCTGTTCGGCAAGCCGCTTCTTGAATGTGTCCACCGGTTCGGGTGTTGCGACGGCCGGGGTATTCGCCGCAGCCCGGTCGGGCGTCACCGATTGCTCGATCGGTTTTTCCGGCGGCGGGGCGGTCGTCACTTTGATCTCGCTGATGACCGGCGGTTTTGGTTTGCCCGATTCGGGCTTCTTCAATTCGGTCGGCTCGGGGTTGGCCGGAGTGCCGTCTTCCGGCGATTGACCGGGGTCATCGATCTTCGGTGCGGTTTTGACGGAGGGCTTATTCGCGGCGACGGACGATTCGGTTCTTGGTGCCGGTTCAGGTTGATTCTTCTCGGCTAGCGTGCCCTGTTCGGCGAGTTCGTCGGTCTTTGCCGCGTCGTTCGCAATCGGCTCCTGTTGCGACGGAGTCTCTGTGGAGCGGGCCGTCGGAGCGAGTGCGGCATCGCGGGTTTGCGGTGACTCGGAATCGGCAGGGTAGTCGCCGTTTTCCTTGGTCCGTGCCGCGGTCTGCTTGATGCGCGCCTGGCGGTTGGGGTCGTTCTGGCGGCGCATCTTGGACTGGAAGTCGTTGCCCTCGTAGTTGGGGTCGTACTTCTGATTCTGATTCATGTTGCGGACGTATTTATCGACCTTCTCGTCCACCTCTTTCGCCTTGGCGTCGTCGGTGTTCTGGTTGCCGGGTTGCTTGGGGCGGTCGGCGGCGGCAACGGTCGGCTCGTTGGCGGGCTTGCGGGCCTTGGTCACCGGTTTATCATTCTTCTTGGTTCCGAACCAATCCCAATTCTCCATGTTGCAGCCCGCGCCGAGCGCGAGCAGGAGAGAAGCAACGACTCCGTTCGTAATAAACATCCGTGATAATCGCATGGCGAAATCCTTATCGTGGCGTGGCCGTTTCAGGCGGCCGAACACAACTCAACAATGAACCGCTCAACGGACGTCGGAACCTGCCCGAGCCCGGTCTTCGAGGCCACGTCGAGGCGCAATAGTTTAACCAAATGATCCTGCCATTGCGGCAGGGAAAAACGCTCCAATTGCCGCTTGATCTGCGAGAGGTCGCCCCAAAGGCCGGCTCGTTTGGCGACTTCAGGCATGGCGAGGCCCTGTTGCGTCAATCGCTTGGCTTCGGCCAGTTTGCGGAAACCGTAGGCCAGGCCGCCGATAGCCCGATAAGGGGCGTCGCGATCGGTGGAAATGACCTGCTCCCACATGGCCAGCGCACCCTTGGCATCGCGGCGGGCAATGCAATCCGTGATCCCAAAGACCTTCTCTTCCCGGGATGCTCCGACAAGCTCCTCAACCTGGGTCATGCCGATCATCGTCTTTGGCATGACATACGTGGCCAGCTTGGACAGTTCCATATCCAGCAACCCAAGCGAGGTGCCGACGAGATCGACGAGTCGCCGGGCGGCCGCGCCATCAAGCGTGCAGCCATAGGCACTGCGGGCATGAGCGACCAGCCAACCGGGGACTTCGTTGCCCTTGGGCGATTCGCAGGGGATATTGCCGCCGAGGGCGTCGACGGCTTTGTAAAGCCGTGTGGTTTTCGGCCACGACCGGCAAATGAGAAGTAATACTCCAGTGTCAATCGGCTTGGCGAGAAACCGCTCAAGTGGTTCTCGATTCGCGGAGACGAAATCATCCGCGTCGCGCACAATGACGAGCCGCACCGGCGCAAGCAGCGACGGCGTTCGGACTTCGTCGAGCACTTCCGCGAGTCGGGCAGTGTCGCCGTCAAACTCCGCCATCGCCATGGAATCTCGATCCTCGCCGACGATGCGCGAGATCAGTGCGTTCATGGCACGAAGGCGAAGAAAGTCCTCAGCACCGAAGATGACGTAGATCGATGAGTTTTTTTGCGGCACACCCATGGAATACCCTTATGGTACGCCAAATAGCGCGATGGGCCAATGACGCGGATGAAATTGCGTAAGAGGGTTGCAAGAGTCACATTGTCATGATTCACATCCGCGAAGAAACGCCTGCGGACGTTGCCGAAATCTCTCGAATCGTCGAAGCCGCGTTCGGCGTGCCCGACGAGGCGCGTCTGGTAGAAGCACTGCGCCGCGATCCTGCGTTCGATGCGGCGCTTTCACTTGTGGCCCTACATGACGTCCGAATGGTCGGGCACATTTTGTTCACACCGATCGTCATTGAGGGACCATCCGTCGCTCACAATGCGATCGCTCTGGCACCGATGGCGGTGCTTCCGGAGTTTCAAAAACAGGGGATCGGCACGTTAATGGTTCGTCAGGGATTGCAGCGATGCCGCGAGCG
>CAZSBF010000079.1:11439-19770 GCA_964605185.1 uncultured Planctomycetaceae bacterium | reverse complement strand
ATTTTGTGATTCCGGGCGGGTGGGGCGGGGTTGTCAGAAAGCGTGGAATCGACTATAGATTTCTTCGTCATTGTCATAGCGGCGTAGCTCAGTTGGCAGAGCAAGGGATTCATAAGCCCTGGGTCGCCGGTTCAAGTCCGGCCGCCGCTAGTCATTTTTTCCACACGATGTTCGTCACTCGGCACACGATCTGCCGCGTCTCTACTTTGCCGGATAAAGCGAAGGCAACTCAACCAATCGCGCTCCATCCTTGTCCATCACAGCCATCTTCGGCCCCGCGCGCATCGTCGCGCCACCGAAGGTGCCGTACTTCGAAATCGCGTAGAGATTTAACTCATATTCGGGCACGCCCTTCTCATCGCGCAGTCGCTTCTCGGTGTGCTGGGCAATGCGTCTCATCGTCTCCATGCACGCCTGTGCCGGGCTGAGCCCCGTTCGCATCAGCTCAACGATCAAGAACGACGAGCAGTTTTGCAGATTCGCCTCGCCCCGCCCCGTCGAACCGGCCGCGCCCACTTCGTTGTCCACGTACAGCCCGGCCCCAATGATCGGCGAATCACCGACGCGCCCCGGGATTTTCCACGACAATCCGCTCGTTGTGGTTACGCCGCCGATATCGCCCTTTTCATTGATGCCGAGGCAGTTGATCGTTCCCCACGTAAACGGCACGGCCTCTTTCCCACCCGCTCCTTTTGGCGATTCCTCTTCTTCCAGCCAGTCATCATTCCTCGACAACGACTCCTTCCATTTCAGCCACTTCTTCCGCGAATCCTCCGTCAGCAGGTTCTCTTCCTTGAACCCATGCGCCCGTGCAAACCGCAGCGCCCCCTCGCCCACGAGCAACACATGGTCCGTCCGCTGCATGACCATCCGCGCCACGCACGAGGGATTCTTGATATTCCGCAACGACGCCACCGCGCCCGCCTTGTGCGTCGGACCGTGCATCACCGAGGAGTCCAACTCCACCACGCCATCCTCGTTCGGCAAACCGCCCAAGCCCACCGAATGATCGTTCGGATCATCCTCCACGATATTCACCGCCGCGATCACCGAATCCAGCGGATCCTTGCCCTCCTTCAACATCCGCATCGCCGTCTCAATTGCTCTTAGCCCATTCGCGCTAGAAACCGCGAGCGGCAACGATGCATCTTTTCGCCATGCGGGTCGCGGGCCCCCTTCGTAAATCAACGGCTTGTCCTGTCCGACGAGCCGCTCCGTTCCGCCCAACAACGCACTGCCTGCTATTGCCGCACCGCCCTGAAGCAACCGCCGCCGCGTCAGCTTGTCCAATTCGCCTGCCATAAATCACTCCCGATCCACCCCCCCCCAACGCCCCGGCAATTACCGCCGATCGCCCTCGCCGTATCGGGCCATCGCGAAAAAACCCTCGCAATTGCAGTCCGATACTCGCTCGCGTAAAGTATGCCCTGCACGCAGTTTAACACGATTGGCAAGAAAAACCGCCATTTTTCAGCCCGTAAATGGCTAACCCACATACGCCTGTGCTGTCTAGGGTTATGACGAAAACGCGGCGCAAGCCTGCAAATGGAACACACTGAGGCCGAGCAGCTCGACGCAGAGGCCGTAGCCCGGTCTCTCGCTGGTGACACCGCCGCGTTCGACCGTCTGATTGAGAAATACCAGCGGCGCGCGGTGGCGGTGGCGTATCGCCTCCTCGGCAACCTCGACGACGCCCTGGAAGTAACGCAGGACGCGTTCCTCAAGGCCTTCAAATCGCTCGCGTCGCTTTCAGAGCCGATGCGATTCGGAGCCTGGCTGATACGGATTGTCAGCAACCTGTCGCTGAACTTTCGCCGCGGTCGGCACAAGAACCTGTCGCTCGCGACGCATGAGGACGATGAGACCGGCGTCCATGAGGATCGCATCGCCGATCCGAAAAAGGCTCGCACCGATCCCCACGATCCGGTGCAGTCGTCCGAAACGCAGAACGCTATTTCGGCCGCGATCCACGCACTGCCGGAACAGCAGCGACTGGCCCTGGTCCTCTTCGCACTGGAGGCCCTGCCACAGAAGGAAGTGGCCGAAATCATGCAGTGCAGCGTGGAAATGGTGAAGTGGAACGTCTTTCAGGCCCGAAAAACCCTGAAGGAGACTCTCGCCGAGTACCTGGAAGAATGACGACCGTATGAACACGAATCGCGAACATCTTGAACGGCTCTTCGCCGAATCCGATGGCGCCCCCATGGACGCCCTCGATCAGGCGCAGTGTCGCAAGCTTGCCCAACTGCTTTCCGGTTGGCGCACGCTCGATGCCGCGTTCGATTGGTCCACGTCGGCCCAAAAGATTTCCGCCGCCATTCGCAGCGACGCCGAAGCCCGCGCCTCGGCGCATGTTGATCACCTGATCGACCCGTCGACGCCCTCAATCGCCGACGCGGAACTGCCGCGCCAACTCGTAAGCGAGTATCGCGCCATTGACGACATGCTTCAGAACGCGGCCAACCCGCTTCCGCCGGTCGATTGGGACGCCTTGTCCTCAAAGATTTCCGCATCGGTCAGGCGCGAGGCGCAGTCGCAACTCGCCGCCCGACGTGCCGCTGCCCGCAAGATCGCCGACCCCGATGTGAATCGTCGAAGTGGCGGCTGGATCTTCCGAATCGGCGTTCCGCTGTCCGCTGCCGCGGCGATTGCACTGGCCGTATGGGCCACGCGGGGCACGTCTCCGACATCGTCGGATGGCAAGCCGTCGCGCGTGCTCTTTGCAACGCCCGACGACGACGGCAAGGTCTCCGTCACCATCGACGAATCAAAACCCGCGAACGCCCTCACGGAGGATACAACCTCGGAAGGCTCCGGAATCGCCGTCGGCCCGCCCCGTTCCGAAACGAACGAGCCGCCCATCGATCCGTCGATGATCCCGTAGCCCAATCGGGCATGATCCTCTAAGGTGACAGTGTGGCGCGGGCCAAGAGCCGGCGGCCACGACTCTCATAAGGAGACGATGATGAATCGCATCCTCACCGGCTTGTTTGTCTTGCTCATCACTGCCGCGCACGCACGGGCTCAATCCACGGACATCGGTGCGCGCCTCGATGCCAAGCTCTCCAACCTCTCGATTCAGGGAATGGAGATCGAAGGCGTCCTGGCCGACCTCGGTAAACAGGCCGGCGTGGAAATCGTCCTCGACGACGACGCCATCGAATGCCTCCCATGGGGAAAGCAGACGCGCCTCTCCGATCTCAGCATCACCAGCGCCTCGCTCCGTTCCGTGCTAACACAGATCACCGACTCCCTCGCGTTCACGTTCAGCGCACGCGACGGCAAGATCGTCCTGTCCGCGCTCGAACCACTCAAGCGCCTCCGACGCCGCCCCACATGGGATGAGGTCAAGCTACTCCATCAACTCACGGAAAAGGAATACGCCACCGACATCTTCGCCAACCAGAAGATTCAATACCGAATCACCAGCAAGGTGGACGCGAAGGCCATGCTTCAGCGCCAGCTTGAGCAGTCCGGCCGTGGCTCCATCAGCCAGATGCTCGAAACGGCGACCGCCGCACTGAACTGGGTCTGGTTCGTCGAAGAAGATCATGTCGTCATCCGCAGCATGGAGGCGCAGGTGGCGGTGAAGTTGTCTCGGCCTGTCACCGTGCGCTATTCCAACGTCCCCTTGTCGCAGATCTTCACGGAACTTGCCGACAAGGCCGACGTGCTGATCACCTTCGATCCGGGCATGATGATGAAGCTGCCCAACTCCACCGCGCAGAGCTACACGCTGCTTCTGCAATCCGTCTCCATCCGCCAGGCGATTGAACTCATCTGTGCCGAGACCGGCCTCAAGTACGAAATCCGCACCGACAGCGTTCACATGGCCCTCTCCGACGCCGCGACGGCCGACCCCGGCACGACCGCGTCCGCCCCGCGCACCAGCCCCTACGCCGCCAAGATCACCATGCCCAGCTCCGAAGGCGGCTACACGCTGGAGTTTCTCGTCCGCACGGATGAGCTTCCCCCCGACATCCTCGAAGCCCGCGGCCAGATGCTGCAAGAGCTGATCCAGAAAGTTCGCAAGGAAATCGCCCCAGCAGCGCAGCAGCCCGCGGCGAATACGCCCGGCAAGTGACCGTTGTTTACTTGCGCAGGTCAATCGCCTCGAAGCCTGAGAACATCTGCTTCGCCTCCGGCAGATTCCCGATCATGTCATAATCGCAGACCTCACCGAACTCTTTCCACATTTGCTGTACCGCCGGGTTCGAGTGCGCCTCCTCGGTCGCCTTGACCGATTTCCACTCGAAGACCTCCACGACAGTCCCGTCCTTGGCCCGCATCGCGTAGCCTTCCCGATCCGTCACCAACCCCTCCCTGCGTAGTCGCGGCACGTGGTCGCGCACCAACTGCACCAATGCGGCCTCTTTCCCCGCCTTCGGTCGATAACAGACGATCACGAAATGTCCCATGGCGGTTACCTCCTGTTTCTTGGTGCCGGCATCGCGCGGGGCCTTGTCCGACGGCCCGAAAGCGACGGCGATTCCGGCACACAACAACAACGATGATGTTACGAAACGACCCATTGCACTCTCCCGTTCTCGCTCATGCGTAAACCCAATTAGAGCATTGAAGCGCGATTCGCTCTATCGCTATAATGCCGAAAAATGTCGAAAAAGCGCAACCCACTCGAAAAGGCCTATTGGGGACGACGCCACGAACTCGTGCCCTTCGCCTTCGACCTTCCGCATCGCCACAAGATCCCCGAGCACGACCACCATCGTGATCAGTTGATCTACGCCATCAGCGGTGTCATGACCGTCGTCACCGCCGTGGGAACGTGGGTCGTCCCGCCCAATCGCGCCGTGTGGGTGCCCGCAAAGGTGAAACACCACCTTCGCCTCTCGGGGTCGGTAGGCATGCGCACGCTCTACCTCCGCGCCCGATTGGTCAAGACGCTCCCGCGATCGTGCTGCGTTGTCGCCGTTCCGCCGCTCCTTCGGGAATTGATCGTCCACCTCGTCGCCGTCGGCCCTATTGCCCGCGACACCCGCCGCGGCCGACTTCTGCTCGATATTCTTCTCGACCTGCTCAGCAACCTGTCGGCAATGCCGCTGCACGTGCCCTGGCCCATCGACCCACGCGCCCGTCGCATTGCCGACTGGGTCGCCTCCGACCCCGGGGCGGCCAATAAGTTGCAGACCTTGTCAAAGCGCGCCGCCGTCGGTCGCCGAACCGTGGAGCGCCTGTTCATCGCCGAGACAAAACTATCGTTCCGCGATTGGCGACAACAGATTCGCCTGCTCAAAAGCCTTGAACTCCTCGCCGCCGGCAAGAACGTAACGGTCGTCGCGCTGGATGTAGGTTACGAAAGCGTCAGCGCCTTCATCGCCGCATTCCGCCGTGCCTTCGGCACCACCCCCCGGCGGTATTACCACTCAATCGCCAATGAAGCGGGAAAATCTTAGTTCAGAGTTGGCCTTTCGCCCCAGCAGGAACCATTGCCTTGATAATTGAAATGGGGTAACGACCACACGATACTAAATGTAGCCAAATCAGAACGTCGTGCCGAACGAGAAACTGAATACCTGCTCGTCGTCTTCGTTGTCCTTCGCAATCGGGAAGGCAAGGTCGAACGCAAGCGGGATCGGGCCGAAGTACTTGATATAGACGCGGGCGCCCACGCCCACGGCCGCGCGCCAGGAGTTGATGCCGAAGTCTTCTTCGACCGTGCCCATGTCGAGGAAGGTCACGCCGCGGACCAGTTTGCCGACCACCGGGAAGCTGTACTCCACGTTGGTGAGGAACATGAAGTCGCCGCCAACGCGGTCGTTGCGTATTCCATCACGCGGGCTGATACCGCGGAACTCAAATCCGCGAATCGACCCGATGCCGCCGGCATAGAACCGTTCAAACACTGGTGCATCACCGAAGATCTGCCCGACCGAGGCCCCGACCTGCAGAATGTGTTTGCGGTCGAAGCTGTCCTTATACAGCGTGAAGTACTTCTCGTATTCGCCGATGGCCTTGCCGAACGACCAGTCCCCGCCAAAGACGCCGGCCTGCTCGTAGGAGACCTTTAACTTGTCTCCGGTGCTTGGCAACCAAGCACTGTCGGTGCGATCGTGGACCAGCGTGCCCTTGAGCGACGTGAGCCAACTGCTGCCCTTTGCCTTCTCAATGTCCTTGGCCGAAAGGAATTCGACGTCGCTGATGTCGATGTACTCAAAGCGTGGGGAAATCTCAGCCGCCCAGCCCTTGAGAATGCCTTCGCGGAAGCGTTTGTCGAGGCTGGTGTAGAAGCCGATTCGCTCTTCATTGTATTCATCACGATCGCGTTGGAATACATAAAAGCCCGTGCCGAAGCCGAGATCCTTGTCGAGCAAATAGGGCTCGCGAAAATCGATGCGCCCACGATTCACCTCGGTACCGGGCTCGATCAAGATGCGCATGGTCTGGCCCGCGCCCTTGAAGGCTTTCCCTTTGAATAGCTCCGATGAGTTTCGCGGCCAGTCGAACAGATCGAAATTGCGGTTTTCCAGCATGATCGAGCCAGTGAGTCCGTTGTTCGTCGTCACGCCGACGCCGAAGCGGATTTCCGTCGTATCGGCCTCGGCGACGTCGATGAGTGCATCGCGCACGCCCGGCAGTTCACCCTGTGGCGTGATCGTCGCCTCGCTGAACAGGCGCGATTCGACCAGCCGGTTCTCGGCTTCCTTCGCCGCGACGGTGTTGTAAAGCTCCTCTGGGAAGAATCGCAACTCACGTCGGACGACCTTGTCCTTCGTGCGGCGGTTCCCGCGAATCTGAATGCGCCCGAATCGGTACTGCGCCTTTTCAGTGACGCTGATCTTTAGATTGACGAACCCGTCCACTTCGTCAAAGACGTAGTTCGACTGCACATCTGTGTAGATGTACCCGATGCGTCCATATTCGGCCGTCAGTTTGTCGCGGTCTTCCTTCAACTCGTCGGCATCGATGGGCCGGCCGACGCCCGATTTCATCTGGGCGAGAATCTGGTCGTTGCTGAAGACCGCGTTCCCGGCAAAGGTAATGTCCTTGATGATGTGCTGCTGGCCTTCTTCAACCTGGAAGATCAGCGTCAAGTCGGATTGGTTGTCGGCAAGCTCCACGCGATAGCCGACCTGCGCGTTGAGATAGCCGCGATCGTTATAAAACTTCTTGAGCGCCGCCACGTCGCGTTGGGCCGTTTCATCGTCAAAGGCTCCGGTGCGAAGAAGCCAAATATATGTCGACGTCTCGATCTTCGAATTCAGCTTCATCGGGCTGTAGTTGTTCGCGCCCTCGTAGAGAATCTTGCGAACCTTGATGCGGGGGCCTTCCGTGATTTGGAAAAGGGCCCGCTGTTCGGACGCGAGTACGTCGCGATCCACTTCAACGGTGGCGTGTGCAAAGCCCGCTTCTTTGTATTTGCGCTCGATCGTCTGCCGGGCCTGTTGAACGAGATACTCGCTGATCGGCGAGCCGGTCGACAGTTCGATCTCCTTAAGCAACTCCGACGACTTAAACTTCTTGTTGCCGACAAAGTCAATGGAGGTAATGAACGGCCGCTCCACAACGACGAAGACGGCGATCAGTCGGCCCTCTTCTTCGCGCGGTTCCGCGAATGGGCTTCCCTCAAACTTGCCGGTCTCGGCCAGGCGGGCGCACGCCGCAGCCATCTCCTCGCGCTTCCATACCGCGCCCGGCGCGATGCGAACGACCGTTGCCAGATATGCGGAGTCCGATGCCCGATTACCCTCGAATCGAATTTCATCAATGACCCGGCCGTCAGGCGCGGCAACGACCGCTGGAGCTGCCGTTCCGCCATCCTGAAATACACCCATCGTCGTGGCGAGGGTGGCCAAGGCGAGGGCCAATCCAACGCACGATCGGGCGGAGAGAAACGTATTCAACATCCGTGTCCGGCGATTCATCCTGCCCCTAAAGAAGACCGTGGGTCAAGCGGTTTCTCAGTGCTGGCGGGCCACTATACACGGCACCAACGACCGCGAATAGCCTGCGTCTCACTACTGAAATCGGCGAAACGCGCGCTCGAGAGTGACGAAGAGTGGACGGTAATCGGCCGACCCGCACTGATCTTGAGGGAACACAAGTCGGCTTACGGTTATCCGGGCGGCGGGTCGGTTGCAACCTTATTGCTGGCAATGTGTTACGATGGAGTGCGGTCAGGCGTGGATGAGAAGCTTGGTCTCATGAGGCAGATTGGCCGCAACTTCAGCGATCACGTCGCCGCGAAGGGCACGGAAGACGGTTCCTCGTCGAGTCACGCCCATGATGACGTAATCGACCGCGTAAGTACCCGCAAAGTCCAAGATCATCTCCGCCGGAGAGCGGGCGACGCAGTAAATCGGCATCAGCGGG
>CAZSBF010000079.1:0-11429 GCA_964605185.1 uncultured Planctomycetaceae bacterium | reverse complement strand
AACTCGCGTGCTAACTCATTGGCGTGAGAAAAAATCGGCACAGCGTCAATGTCATCTTCCATTCGAATCTCGCCGGTGGTTGGCGGCCCATAGGCCAGCCGCAGATCGCGAACAAAGAGTACGAGGAGATTCGCGCCCCGAGCATCGGCCTCCTCGGCGGCGAACCTGAGCAAATCGGGGTTGCCACGAGTTGAAACGAGAATCTTCGGCAATGTCGGATCGAATGGAGCGATTCCCTCCATCGAAAGTTTGCTGGTTCCTTCGGGAAGCGGCGGCGCCTCGAACCACGCTCCGACAGTTTCGGCGACCATCGGAATATACGGCCTCACCGCCGGCGCCTTCTTCACCAGGAAGCGGAGGATATACCCACCAAGAATCACCGAACCGGCGAAGATCGTCGCATCGTGCTTCTGGACAGCAATGGTGATCTCTACGACAAACAGAAATGCGGCGATAATCCCAAGGCCCACGCGCTCCCACAGATGCACGTCCACCTTGCGATTGATGCAGGTCGAACTGAGATTTAGGGTGATTGCACCGACCACGCCGATGGCATAAAGGTGCGCCAGTTTGTCGACGTCGCCCTCGAACAACAGCACAATCGTGCAAATGACGACGGCCGTCACCAGCCCCATCCACGGCACACCAAAGGCGTTTAACTTCACAAATCCTGACGGCAATTCCGCATCCCTTGCCATCGCATATTGAACGCTGATCATGTCGGCGACCGCCGTATTGACGGCCGAAAGCAGCAACAAGCCGAATATGACGGCGGCAATGGCGGCGAACTTCGGATGAACCACCTCCGCCGCAACAACCTTCATCATCGTGTCGCGCATATCCGTGTCGTGGGTGGTCAGCGCGGCAGCGTCCTTCGTCGCCAGAATCTCGTGCGGGGCGGACGAAAGTCCGGTCATGACCACCGCGAAGAACATGTTGAAGACTACGACCTCTAACAAGACGAACCAGATCGCCTTCTTGGCGGTTCGACGCACCGGCTGCACCATGATCCCGGTCATGTTGGCGATGGCTTCAACACCCGAAAGTGCCAGGATGATGTGAACGAAGCTCGTCCATTGAATTCCCGCCGGACGGCGATCTGCCATCACGTTGCTCAGCGAGAATCCCTTGAGCGAGAATGCAGCAATAATCAATATGACGACGAACATCGCACCTGCGATGTACGAGGCAAAGGTCCCCGCCTTGCGCGGCCCAATGAAGTTGATCCCGGCGACGACCACAATGGCCCCAATTGCCCAATAGGGCGCGGCATGGGTCGACGCACCGAAATAGCGAAACGCATCCACCGCCGACAGGGCAGCCGTAATCACGTAATCCGCAAAAAGCAGATACGCACCGAGCAGAGCAACCTGTTGGTGAGTCGCTTTGGCCGAGGAATAGACACCGCCGCCGTCATGGAAGCACCGGCAGACAACCGTGTACGCCCACCCCACGGCCACCAGTAGCAGGCACATCGCCCCGATGTGATAGGGCGATGACATCCCAGAATAAAAGAACGCCAGACCCAGCACGTAGAGTCGGCTTGTTCCCCAGTCGCCAAACAACATCCCGGCCGCGTGAAGCCAGTTCAACTCCCGGGGGCGCTGGTGATGGATTTGGAGTGACAAGGATTGGTTCTATGCTGCACGGGTTATGACTTGAGCCGACGTCTCCACATCGCCGCGCGATTGTACGGTCGCCGCCCCCCCACGCAATATCGCGTCAAATGCCTTTCCCTGCCGACCATAATGGAAGCCAAATCATGGACTTACACGCGATAAACAAGACGATGGACCGAGACGACCTTGCGTCCGATCGATGCCGATTGGTGCTCATGGAGCTGTTCGGGCTGATCCGGCGGATGAACACCGCTGGAGCAAAGTACTCCTCGTGGTACGGCCGCGTCGATTCCTGGCCGAGCGTGTGGGAGCACGTGAATCGCGGAGAGAGGTACGACCCGATCCCCGAAAACCCGGACGAGCTTCGCGTACCGTGGTTCCTTCTTTGGGAAATCGCTTGGCTCGTCGCCAACACGCCGATTCGCCCGGGTGCCCGCGTCCTCGACATGGGCGGGGCCGGTTCATTGTTCACCTGCTACCTCGCCAGCCGCGGCCTCGATGTTCACACCATTGATCTTCAAGACGAGCTCTGTCATCGAACGGCGGAGATTGCGGATCGCATGAAGTGGCGGCTCACCGCCCGAACTATGGACATGAGCCGGCTGGAATACCCCGACGCTCATTTCGATCATGTATTCAGCGTCTGCGTCTTTGAACACCTTCCCGTTTCGGGGCGTATTAAATGCAATGAGCAGGTCGCCCGCGTCCTGCGGCCCGGTGGCACGGCGGCGTATACATTTGACTACGCCAATCCACAATCGTTTGGCCGCATTGATACACCGGACGATGTTATGCGCCAGTTCGTCGAACCGTCCAAACTTCGACTCGCGGGAGACGGCGTGTTTCACGACAACGGAAAGCGCTATCTCGAAACGCCCCAGTGCTTTGGATTTGGCAGGTTCACGCGTGGGATGGCGACGCTTCATGCGGCATTGTCGGGACAGGTAGCCCCAAGTCGAGCGGTGAATCGGAGCACGTCCTATACGATGGGAGCCGTGTTCCTAGAAAAATGACGATATCAATCTCGCATCGATGCGGTCCGATAGGAATACACGCTTTGTCAGCACTAACAGCCACATTTTTTTCGTTTTCCGGCGGTTTTTCGTTTGCGGATGACCGATAGCTGTTATAAATCCCTTGGCTGCGGAATCGGCAGTTTCTGCCCGGTTTCAAGGCCATCCGCCGATGGTGAAGGTAGCTCATGCAGGCCCAATCAGTCGCAAATAAGAACCGACATTTCAAGACGCTCATTTTGCTCGTCGTCTCGATGACGTTCGGGGCGTTCTTTCTCTTTTGGCTTGGCCAGATGACACCGGTCACGCCGCTGTCGGCCCGCGCCAAGTCCGCCGCGACCTTCAAGGACATTGCTGTCCGAACGGGTATGGCGGAGACGCGCGACAAGAGCTTTTTCCATCTTCGCATCGACGAAGAAGGCCGCTTGTTCCAGACGACGGCGTGGAAGGCCAGGCTCCACGACCCCCGCCGACTCGGCACGATTCAGATCGTGTTGACCGTTTCGGAGCAGGACGAGGGAATCACAACGGCCCAGGAAAAGTGCCTTGCCAAGCTGATTTCCGAGCTCCGTAACGAGTTTGCGATTGCGACGAGCAACATCCGCCTCGACAGGACGCCGACCCTGGCCAGCCACGAAGACGTGGATGCACCAACGTCGATCGGGCTGTAATCCTCTCCTGACCAATCCGAATTGAATCTCACATTGTCCATTGATCAGTTGTGATCGCGCAGAATCGCCGCGCGCTTGACGTCGTTTGCACAGCGAACAAGAGCGGCGATCGGATCGTTGCAGTGCCGAAGCAAGAATTGAATGTGTAAAAAAGGCGTGCGGCGCCCTGTTTGGTTTTGGCGCGGTCAAAGGGCGCCGCAGCGAGTGGAAGCTTGTTTGTCAGGCGTCAGTCTTCGAGCCGACGCGTCGTTCACATTGCGCACTAAATCGTAGGCTCGTACTTTGTTGTTCGTCCCCACCAAAATTGGCGACGGCCGAACTCCAGCACCGTCACCATAACATTATATCTGAATTGATGTTACATGTCAATAGCGGCTTGGCGAAAAGTGGGGTAACGACGTCATCCAGCGGCTCGTCGGACCTTCGCGGCGGCCACGAAACCGTCCAGATCTTGAAAGTCCCAGGTATCGCGTGCGACCAATCGACCCCCACCATCCCGAACAACACTACCCCATCGGTCAACCAATACCCTCGCGGCAAACCGATCGCACATGCCCTCCTTTTGCCGCGTGTTTCGCCGGGCCCGTCGCACCAGCCAGTGGTAGAACTCGTGGAGGAAGATAAACAGGGCCAGTTGGTTCGCGTCAGCAATTTCGAGGGTGTACATCTCCCGCCACCAGCAATTGCGACCCGATTGAGCCCTTGCGAGGTGCGTCCGAAGGTAATACGGATACAAGAGGTGGCGACCCAGATTGATGAAGATACGGCCAGTCTGGTAGTAGCAGACCCCCGAAAAGTCGGCCCCGCGGCTATACCGGACCCAGACGCACAATCCGTCGGTCGGCCAACCCCCGACGGCATCCCGGCACATGGCGAGGAGACGGTCGGTGTCGAGATGCGTGCGATTTCGAAGGATCATGCCAGATTCACATTGTGGAGCTCGGTGGTGTCGGCCCCCAGGTTTGCATCAACCGGGATCGTCACCCTGAACGTCGAGCCATGGCCGGCGGCGCTTTCGACCGTAATCGTCCCACGCAGGAGGCTAACCAATTCCTTGCTGATCGCGAGGCCCAGCCCGGTCCCGCTGTGCTCCCGGGTCATGGAGTCATCGAGCTGTTTGAACTTTTCGAAGACAAGGGCGAGCTTCTCCGGGGCGATGCCGATGCCGTTATCCTTAACTGAGATGGCCACGTTTCGCTCGTCGACGCGAATGACGTTGAGCTCAACACGTCCACCCTCTGGCGTGAACTTGATCGCGTTCGAAAGCAGGTTGTAGAGGATCTGCTGAATTCGCCCCGGGTCGGAGGAAATCGGTTCCAAGTCCTCCGGGAGTTGGGCCGAAAGCTGCAGGCTCTTCTTGTCCGCGAGTGGTCGCACAAAGTCGATGAGATTCCGACAAAGCTCGCAAAGATCCATGGTTGCGACATGCAATTCAAGCTTGCCGGCCTCGATTTTCGCAAGGTCGAGCAGGTCGTTGATCAGGCCGAGAAGCATTCGTCCGCTGGACATGATGTTTTCGGCATAGCGGTGCGTGCGGCCGCCCTGTGCCGCGGCGGCTTCACGGAGTAGCTCCGCAAAACCAATGATCGACGTCAGCGGCGTGCGCAGTTCGTGGCTGACGATGGCAAGGAACTGGTTCTTAATTTTATTGGCTTCAAAGAGTGCGACGTTTCGCTCGGCAAGTTCATCCATTCGCGAATCGAGGCTCTTGTTGATGGTGCGCAGCTCGTTTTCCGTGGCCTGAAGGTGCGTCAGCATGGCGTTGAATGAGCGCGATAACTCTTCAAATTCGTCGCCGGTGGCGATGGTACTACGGACGCCGTGTTCCCCCTGAGACACGCTGGTCGAGACGCGCGTCAATTCGCGGACGGGCGAGAGAATGAGCTTTTGCGTGATCAAATAGAACACGAGGACGGCGAGCGTCCCCGCCAGTGCGCCGGCCATAATACTGAGCACAAAGTTGTAGAGCAGTGCAATGCGGGCCTCGGGCACCGGGTATTCCACGGACACCACACCGAGCAAAGTGCCTTGTGGAAAGGCACCGCCGGTAGACCGAATGGGAAGCGCGATGCGATAGAGCAGGTTACCGTCAATTGTGGAATATCCCGGTTCGGATTCCGAACGTGCGGGGTTCTCCGCCAGTATGCGAATTGAGTCCGCGACATAATCATCCACATTTTGCGGAGGTTTTGGATTCGCCGGATCTGGTATTTCAATGAGGCGCGGTTGAGGACCGCGAACCCCATATCGGGCCGCTCCACTGGGCCACCAGCTTTCGAGTGTTTGTCGCTTGAGCGCCCAGTTCGTTCCCCCCGCTTCGGAAACAGCCAGCGCCAATCGGCCGATTTGGCGTGCGACAAGCCAATTCTGCTCGTGCACCAAATCACGCATTCGAAGCCACGGTACAAAAAGTGTGGCCGCGATGATCAGCAACACCGCAAGTCCAAAGAGCATCCGGCACTTGGACGCCAGCGATATTGAAAACACGGATATTCGCGGCACGTCGCGCAACTCCAACAATGGCCGACACCATCATACGCGCAAGAATTGTCGTCCGCCGGGCCGCCAAGGCGCAAAGTGAAGCTGTTGACCCACTTACGTCACGCCGATATCATCTAAGGCTCTATTTGCTTAATAGTTGGAGCGATTTCGCATGATTGTCCGCACCGGGATTCTGGGACTCATCGTGGTGTTGTGCGTCATGAGCACACCGGCGGAAGCCCAGCAAGCGCGCCGGGGAACCGGGGCAACAGGTGTACGAACCAGCCTCGATCGGCTCGCCGGTATGCGACAAGCTCCGCGCTATTTGTCGTCTGCCACCTCGAATCGAAACCGCCGCGGCACCTATCAGGACAACGCCTACTCGGGTGTTCTGACCCGGATGGATCAGGTACGAGCACTTATGCCGCGACGGTCTCCTTCGATAATTCGAGATTTTCAGCCCCTACCGCCGAGTCCGATTCAGGCCATGCTGGAGCGGCGCAACTTGTTGAGCGTGCGATCCCCGATTGCCCGAAAGGCATCGTCGTCGATTGGTCGAAACCTCATGCCGACAGGAATCGATCCGGGGCAGGGTACCTTCACTTTCCTTCCGCCGAGGCAGATTAGTACTACGAACCCGTCGACTCTGTCGAGTACGCAACCGGATACCCACTATCAGGACGTTTTGGCAGGCCGTTTAAGCCGTATGGCGGAAGAGTACTATGTCTCTGGTGCGCGTTCATTCACGAAGAAGCAGTGGATTACCGCCCGGAACTATTTTGACCTTGTGCGAGAGTTGGAGCCGGATAAACCCCGCGCAAACATCGCACTGACGCTTGTCGCCACGCAACGAGCGGAGTTTGCGTCTGCATGGATGCACCTATTAAAAGCAGTCGGTTCGGCGCAAACGGCGGACGATCTTCGCGTTAATGTGAGCCAATTCTGGGCGAATCCGGACGAACTTCGAAAGACGCGGGAAGAAGTGAACCGGGCGGCCCAGAAATTTCCCGATTACGGGGCCATTGCGGGGATGCTCTCCTATTACTCGTTCTTGATCGGCGACTTGGGTACGGCCGCGGACGCTGTTGCCAACGCCGAAAAGAACACATCCGAGGATTACAAAGAACCGATCAAGAAATTCCGCGGCATGCTGCTGGAACTTCGAACGGCCCCCGCGTCGCGTCCGGCGAATTAGCACGCTCATCCCGGTGCCGATCGGGGGGGAAAAAACAAAATAACACAGCGCCGGGCTGTGCTTGAGTGCGCAATGCAAGGAACGACACCAGACAAATACGACGCCAACACGCCCCTCGGCCTGCGTCGACTCATTTCGCGCTATCGCATCGTCGTTTCGTCCGTTGCACACGCGGGATTGTTTGCCCTTGCCCTCTTCATGGCGTTTGGGCTTTATTACAACTTCAAGAACTTTGAACAATGGTTGCCGCACTTCTTCATCCCCCTGGTGCCGATCGTCGTCGTCGCCCGCATGATTGTCTTCGCTTGGATGAAGATGTTTCGCGGGTCGTGGCGGTACGTCGGCATGCGCGACGTGCTCGCGATCACCAAGGCCACCCACATTAGCACGATTGTGATTCTGGCGATCTACTTCACCATCGAGTGGATTCACTTTAACACGTTCGGCACCAACTTCCTGGACGCTTCAACATCCTCGGCGCGGAACACCATCCAGTTTCCTCAGTCCATTTTCATCATGGATTGGGGCATGACCATCGCCGCTGTTTGCGGTGCGAGAATCCTGGTTCGTCTTTATCACGAGGAAATCCGGCCCGTCTCCGAAACCGGCACGCGGCCCTGCCTTATCGTCGGTGCCGGTGACACCGGCGAGGCGTTGCTCCGCGAAATCCTGCGAATGCCCATCGCACGCTATCGCGTCATCGGCTTCCTCGATGACGATGCGTCAAAGATCGGCGCCCGCATTCACGCGGTACCGGTGCTGGGGCGCACGAGCGAGGCCTACAACATCTGCAAGCGTGAAGGCGTGGAAGAAATCCTCCTCGCCATGCCGCGGGCACCACAAAAGAAGCTGCGCGAGATCGTCGAACAGATTCAAGGCCTCAACGTTCGCTTCCGAACCATCCCCGCGATGGAAGCGGTCATCGAAGGCCGCGTAAAGGTCTCGCAGATTCGCGACGTGGACATCAAAGACCTGCTCGGCCGCGAACAGGTCGCACTGGATACACCGCGCATCAGCGAGTTTTTGCAGGGCCAGCGCGTGCTCATCACCGGCGCCGGCGGCTCCATCGGCGCGGAGCTTTGTCGCCAGGTCCTGCGTTTCAAGCCGGCACGCCTGATCCTTGTCGAGCAGGCCGAGAACAATCTGTTTGAAGTCGACCGCGAGCTGTCGCGACTTGCGCCCGAGATTCCCCGCACGTGTTATGTGGCAGACATTTGCGATGCCAAACGCGTCGACTGCATCTTCGCCGCTGAGCGACCAGTCGCTGTCTTTCACGCCGCCGCGCACAAGCACGTACCCATGATGGAGATCAACGTCGGCGAGGCCATCAAGAACAACATCCACGGCACCAAGACCGTCGCCGACGCCGCCAAACGTCACAACGTCCGCCGTTTTGTGATGATCTCCACCGACAAGGCCGTGAACCCGACCAGCGTGATGGGCTGCACTAAGCGCGTCGCCGAGATGTACATCCAGCAGCTTCGCCAGGGGGCGACGACGCAGTTCATGACCGTGCGGTTCGGCAACGTTCTCGGCTCATCCGGTTCAGTGGTGCCGATCTTCGCCAAGCAGATCGCCGTCGGCGGGCCGGTCACCGTCACCGATCCGCGTATGACGCGCTACTTCATGACGATTCCCGAAGCGACACAGCTCGTTCTGCAGGCCGGCGTCATGGGTCAGGATGGCGACATCTTCGTGCTCGACATGGGCGAGCCGGTCAAGATCGTCGACCTCGCACGCGAAATGATCACGCTGAGCGGCCTGCGACCCGGCGAGGACATTGAGATTCAGTTCACCGGCATTCGCCCCGGCGAGAAGCTCTACGAAGAGCTTTCCGTCACCGGCGAGAACATGGGCAAGACCACGCACGACAAGATCTATGTCTGGCAGAATCGCAAGGAAGACTGGCCGCGTGTTTGCCGTCTGATGGATCAGCTTGTTGCGTCGGCCGACAGCCTGTCGGAGCAACGGCTCAAGGAATCGCTCATCGAACTGGTTCCGGAGTTCACGCCGGAGACACTTGCGAAACAGACGATGCCATCCACCGCGTCAACCGAGACCATCCCTCATCTTCCCGGCGAACTTCGTGTCGCCAACAACGATTAGGCCACGACAGCGCAGACCGAGGGCCGCTGGTCTGACGACGCTGCTTCGGTTTCTTACAACAACTATTTCTTCGGGGGCTGGGCCGGGGCGGCTTGCTTGTTGGGCTGTTTGATGGCGGGCACTTCAAACGTGGTCTGGCAATAGTGACAGCGGACGTGTTGGCCGCGGAACTGACCGGGGACGCGAAGCACCTTTCGGCACTTCAGGTTCGGGCAGATCATCATCACGTTTTCGACCGTGACGGCGGGTGTTGTCGGTGTTGCTTTCGCCATAGTCCCTACAGATTACGATACAAATCGTGCACCTCGCTCGGAGGCGCGTCCGAATCAGTATCGACCGACCGCCACGGTGGATTCGGTAAAAGCCGCCGCTCACTGGCGCAACGCAATTGCCGCGACCGCGTTATCGGCGGGGGCGGCGGCAGCGCGACTGATCACCATTCATACCGGACGGTGTAGGTGACCGTTTTCTCGCCATCGGGCGGCACGACCACTTCAAAGTGAATGGTCCGGGCATCGACCTTTTCATACTTATCGCTCGATTCGGTGATGGACCAGGTCGTCCAGCGGAAGAGGTTTTCCCGGATGACGACCTTCTGCGCGTCCTTCTTGTGATTGCGGACGGTGATCTTGTAGCTGTCGGTCATGGTCTTGCGATTGGTGTCCATCGTGAAATTGGTCTGCGTCCGCTCGCCGACGACGTCGAAGGACTGGCCGAGCTTCACCAGCACCTTCTCATCCTTCGCGGTGTGGTCGATCAGGTCTTCGCCGATGAACTCCAGCGTGCCGTCGGCCGTGTCGCGCTTGTAGACGCGAATCTTCCCCTTCGGCAGCGGCATTCCGAGGTGGCTGTCCTTGTCGTTCTTGAATCGCAGGTAGACATCCACCTTTGGGTTCGACTGTGTGCCGAGGTTCCGATCCTGCATGGGCTGGCCGAACGCGCTCCAGTGGGCCGCCTCGGGCAGGCCGTAATAGACGAGCAGCTTTTCGACCTTCACATCGCGGGCCGTGGGGAAGAGGGTGATCTGCTGGGTGGTGTTGGCGAGGACGTCGGTGCGTCGCGGCAGGGTGTAGAGGTGATATTCGAAGAAGGACTTTTCCTCGAAGCCGGCATCGGCGGCAAACGCCATTTCCGCCATTTGTCTCTTTCCCCCGCGCCCCGCCATCTGCGGCTGGGCCTGGATGCGTTGCACGTCGCCGGCGATGAGCTTGAGTCGCGCGTCTTTGAAGCCCGCGCCGCAGAGGTTCATTAGTGTGACCCACGCGCCGAGGTCGGCCTTGGTCTCGCTGTCGTCGATGACGAGGTTGTAGTCGCTTCGCCACGTCAACCCGTTCGTCTGATACGTCGTCTGGATCGAGTGTTCGCCGGCTTGCGTGGAGGCTACTTTCCACACGAGCGTCGGGCGCGTGATGAGGCCGCCGGGCAATTCGCCGAGGCGGACTTGTTGGCCCTGACTGCTGATCATGCGCACGCCGTCGGCGGTCTGCAGGACGAGCTGGCCCTGCACGGCGGAGAGGAGTTTGCCGGTGACAGTCTCAGCCTGATCGCCGCGGGTGAGGATGACCGAGATCTCGCGGTCGAGGTATTTTTCATAGAGCTTCTCAGGGCTGACGAGGTCGAACTGAAAGTTTTGCTCCAGCACGGTCGAGCCGCCGGGGTTGGTCAGGTCGGCGAAGCTGACGGTGGTGGGATCGATGAATTGGGCCACGTCGGTGAAGCGCAGTTCGTTCGAACCTTCGGTGAGTTTGACCTTTCGCGTCTCCTTGACGACACCAAAGCCGGGGACGGCCCACGCGAAGTTCGGGTTGTTTCCGATCTTCTGCTGAGCGATGAACTGTTGCGGGTCGAAGGATGCGGGGTCAGCAGTGGAATAAACGGTGAGGGCAGGCCCTTCGTCGCCTGCGGCGGGCGGCGGCGGCGGCGGGGACTCGGCGAGGGCACGCGCGGTCAGGGACAGGGCGACAAAAACAGCGATTCGGGCGGCCATGGGGGTTCTCCTTGTTGAGTTCATCGTAGCGACTCCGGGCCTTAGACGCCGGGCGGGGAGGGGCGGTTCCCAGAGGGGAGTTGAAACCGCAGATTTCGCAGAATGGCGCGGATTTTCGGAAAACAGCTGGCGTTTGCTGGCGTTTGCCGGCGCGGCGAGCCACTTGAAAGGGAACGGGGAACAGGTATGGGGGACACGGAGGCACTGAGGCACCTAGGCACAGAGGCACAGAGGGGCGGAAGCGGTTGCTACGCGACGCGGGGAAATAAATTGAGTTGTTACAAAGGGGATTTGGGTAATTGGGGGCTGTTGAAAAAGGTGTCTGGATTGCGTGCTTATGCGGCGAATCGTTGGCTG
>CAZSBF010000078.1:16497-20058 GCA_964605185.1 uncultured Planctomycetaceae bacterium | reverse complement strand
AACGTGCTTCGCGGCGGGCGAAGCGGATGGCTTGGCGAATGGCGTCGAGGATGGGTTGCGTAGCCAAGCCATATCCATCGTAGGAAATCGTGTGAAAGGACCGACCAGACAAACGATGAGTCGTGGAAACAAGTTCAGGTGCCGCCTCAACCCTATCCGGCCGTGTGCTAATCGCGATTTCGAATCTGCCGGATTCACTTTCCTTTGCGAGGATGGACGCAAGCCAATTGGGTTGACGGTCCACGCTGCGTGAGTCGACGACTATTCGGTCAACATGCTCGATCACTTTGTCACTCGAACTGTCAATTGGATCGAGAGCCAGTCCATCTTCATATCGCATAGTGATCTGACACTTTGAAGCGATCTTGATGGTGCCTAAGACATCAACAATACTCGAAAGCTGAGATTGCAAGTATACGGCGATACATGGTTCTGCAGCCAGCAGCTCCGACCGACTCACTCGATCAGCCATTGGATCATCTAACCAATTGACGATTCGCGACCTCGCGAAACCCAAAGTCGCATCAATTGCTTCTTGCTGCATCGATGCTTGCCGACCGCAAGACGAGCATGTACACATTGCCATCAGCAACTCAACGGCCTTCGTCGGCACGTGGCGTACCAACGCATGATCGCTGAAATCGGAAAAAACGTCGTCGCGTCGAAGATTCGTAACTTCAATCGCGTCCAGGCCGAAATTCGATGAAAGATCACCGGCCACCGACCGCAGGTAATCGACCACATCGGGATGACTGGGACATAAGACCCACTCACTTGTTATGCCGAGCGCATTCACGCATGCCGCAAACGGGTATCGCTGCACCATCGAACGGCCGACGCAGCAGTTGATTGACGCGCGGACTTTCAGCTTTTCCTTTTCACACACCTTGACGATGCGCTCCAGCGCGTTGCGCGATTTCATCCATGCGGCCGGATGGGGCTTGATTCGGCAGGAGGAATAGAACTTTTTGTCGGGCTGAAAGTGGGCGCCGGCCTCGGTCTTGAAGACGCGTTTCTCCAGAGGCTTTCGTGGACGGTAGTGGAGTATCTCCGACGTCGTCGCGGCGACATTGATGCCGTCGACGCCGATCTCGCCGGCGAGGCGGCCGATGGATTCTTCGAGGCCCTCGTCCTCCAAGTCCCACGGGAAGCAATACATGTAGAACTGCGGTTGCATGTGGCGTCCTGCCGGTTCGACCGATTCTACGGGGCGGGCGGTGCCGCAGAAAACCCTGAAATACCGGGCCCTGTGAGTCGTTTGGCCACGTGGCGTATCGGTACAATGAAACCGGTGGAGGAGAGACCATGACTTCGCGCACGCACGTCGTTCGATTGGCCGCACTCGTTACCGTTTTTCTTGCCGGGGCGCGCTTTGCCGCCGCGTCGGACTGCACCGTCACCAGCGTCGGTTTCACACCGTTGAATGATCTCGGTGCCGGGTTCTACAGCCCGAGCGGCACGCCGTTTCAGGGTGGGCTGTACCCGGGTGGTTCGAACCTGATCCCCGCGGCGCATGGCACCGTTGGCCGGGCGCGAGCCTTGGCGATACGGACGCTTCCGAAGTACGTGCTGCTCTCCATCGGGATGTCGAACACGACGCAGGAGTACTGCTCAGCGGGCGGCGGGTTACCGTGCGATGCGTGGACGTTCATGGGGCAGTCCTTGGCCGACTCGCGGGTGAACACGGCGCAGCTTCGGATGGTGAATGGCGCACTCGGCGGGCAGGCGGCTTCGACGTGGGACAGCCCAATCGATCCGAACTATGACCGCGTGCGGGATATGGTGCTTGCGCCGCAGGGGCACGTCGAGGCCGATGTGCGGGTGCTGTGGATTAAGGTGGCGAATCCGGGGCCGACGGTAAAGCTGCCCAATGCGGGGGCCGATGCGTATGTGTTGGAAGCAGCCACTGCCAACATCCTCCGCGCCGCGAAGATTCGATATCCGAATGCGACGATCGCGTTTGTCTCGTCGCGCATCTACGCTGGGTATGCCGGCTATCCTGTTCCGATGTTTCCGCTCAATCCTGAACCCTATGCTTACGAAAACGGATTCAGCATGAAGTGGCTCATTGAGGCGCAGATCAATCAGATGAGCGGTGGGCCGATCGACCCGATCGCCGGCGATATGAATTACAACACGGTGGTACCGTGGGTCGCGTGGGGACCGTATCTGTGGGCCGATGGCGCGATGCCGCGAAGCGACGGCCTCATGTGGAACTGCGGCAATCTCGACAGCGATGGCACGCACCCTGCCATGACCGGCGAGCAGAAGGTCGGCACGATGCTTCGCAATTTCATGCTGACGGATAAGGCGGCAACGCCGTGGTTCCGCAAGTGCGAATTGGCGGATATGAACGTGGACGGTGTCTGGACGACGTCGGATATTGCGTCATTCGTAACAACGGTGCTGCAGCCGGGATTCGCGACGGCGGCGCAGCTTTGCGCGGCCGATTGCAACGAGGACGGGCTGGTGAACGGGCGCGACGTCGGAGCATTCGTGAAGGTGCTGCTGGGGTCGTAAACTTGCGCGATCAGGTATTCTGATCGTGGGTGTCGATGTCAATGGGCGCGTGCATGTGGTCAGCCGCGCTGGGCTGTGTCAACACCTTGTAAAAGCACCATGTAATAAGCCACAGCACAAAGCCGATCGATCCGATCATGAATATCCAGCCCGAGAATCTCATCGCTGTGTTCCTCCTGAACGCAAGATCGTTTCGGCTTCGGCCTCTCCCCGCTGCTCGGCCTTCCAACGACGACCGCCAATCTGTATCAAGAGCAGCAGAAAAACTGTCGTAACAACAATGACAGCAAAGGTCAGTGCAATCACATTATCCGATCGGACCTGATCCACATAGCCCATCAAACTGTCCTTGCACCACATCCCAAGCATAATGAGCAAATAGGCGGGGCTGATGTACTTGATGACGAAGGGGAAGAACCGTGGGAGGCGCATCTGGGCCCCTTCGTGGGCAAATCGAATGAGCCGGTCGGCCCCAAAGACCCAGCCGAATAAAATTACCTGTACGGCGGCCAGAATGACAATCGTGATGGTGCCGACTGTTTCGTCCATGAAATTAAGGGCCTTTAAGTCCTTGCTGAAGAAAATAACGAAGAGTGATCCGAGTCCCGTCACCAAGCCCAGCAGCGTCACCGATGCGCGACGGCCGATGCCCAGTGCTTCTTCGATGAACGCGATGGCCGGCTGGAGCATGGACAAGGAACTGGTGATGGCTGCCAGGAAGAGCATGAAAAACCACACAAAGCCGAAGAATCTTCCGCCCGGCATGTATTCGAAGACGAGTGGGAGTGTATGAAAACCCAGGCTGAACGTGCCGGATTGCGAAGCGCCGGCTGCACCCAAAAAGACAAAGGCTGCTGGGATGGTGATGAGGCCGCCAAGGCAGACCTCAAAGAATTCGTTTGTGGCGGAGGCGGTCAATCCGGAGAGGACGACATCGTCCTTGCGTTTCAAGTAGCTGGCGTAATTGACGATGACGCCGAATCCGACAGATAAGCTGAAGAAAATCTGACCGGCGGCGGCCATCCAAACCTTTGTGTTGGT
>CAZSBF010000078.1:14763-16487 GCA_964605185.1 uncultured Planctomycetaceae bacterium | reverse complement strand
GGTCGGCGTTCAGAGGTTTGGGGTTCCACATGTATCCCAGTCCATTAAGGACGCTGAGTTCCGGGTTCTGCGGATTGGGTGTGCCGAGGGTCAAGACACGTACCAGTACGATTAATGCGCACACCGCCATGACCGGCATGGCGTAGGTACAGAACATCTCAATGCCTTTGGAAAGTCCCCGATAGATGAAGTAGAAGTTCACGGCGAAGACAAAAATCCAGACAACGACACTGATGTGCAGCTTTCCATCCATCATCAAGCCATCTTGAGTCGCTCCGACAAAGGAATTAAAATACGAGACACTTTTCTCGGCATAGGCGGCAGGGGCCGTTCCAAGATCGATCCAGCCCATTGCGTAGCTCAAGGCGTAACCCAGACACCACGATTCGATCAAGACGTAATACATGTAGATAACGACTGGGACGAGCAGGCCGAGGACACCGAGATATCGCCAGATCGACTTGCGTCCGATGACACCGAAGATCGCAGGGCAGGAGTTGAATCCGAACTGTCCGCCGTATTTGCCCATGGTCCATTCGGCCCAGCAGATCGGAATGCCGAGGAAGATCAGTGCGCAAAAATAGGGGATCATGAAGGCGCCGCCGCCATTTGCCGCAGCGTTGCCTGGAAAACGAAGAAAATTACCCAGCCCGACAGCCGATCCGGCGACCGCAAGGATCACGCCAAGTCGGCTACCCCATTGCTCTTTGGATTGGCTCATGCGGATACAGGCTCCGTTCGAGGTGGCGACGAATTGAGGGAGAAACGTACTCGTAGGCCCGCGGATATGCAACCTTCGAAGTCGGAATCACTCCCATTCAATCGTGGCGGGCGGCTTGCTGGTGATGTCGTAGACCACGCGGTTGATCCCGGTGACTTCGTTGGTAATTCGCGTGGAGATCCGCGCAAGAAGCGAATGCTCAATGTGGACCCAGTCGGCAGTCATGAAGTCGGTGCTCTCTACGAAGCGCACGGCGATGGCATTTTGACCGGCATAGGTGCGGCCGTCGCCCATGACGCCGACGCTGGAAACCGGGAGCAGGACGCCAAAGGCCTGTGCCACCTTGCGATACCAGCCGGCGGCGATCAGTTCCTCGATGATGATCTGATCGGCGCGGCGGAGCAGATCGCAGCGCTCGCGTGTGACCTCGCCGATGATCCGTACCGCCAATCCGGGGCCGGGGAATGGGTGACGCCAGACGATTTCTTCAGGAAGACCCAGCACTTCACCGAGGATGCGGACTTCATCCTTAAAGAGATCGCGGAGCGGCTCAACCAGTTGAAAGCCGAGTTCCTTGGGCAGGCCGCCGACGTTGTGGTGCAGCTTGATGTTTGCCGTCTTTCCGGAATGGCTGTGGCCGGACTCGATCACGTCGGGATAGAGCGTGCCCTGTGCGAGGAAGTGTGCTCGGGGGATTCGCTTCGATTCTTCCTTGAAGACTTCGATAAACTCGTGGCCGATGCGGATGCGTTTTTCCTGCGGCTCGCTCACGCCGGAAAGCCGGGAGAGGAATCGCTCCGCGGCATCTACGAGCCGTTCAATTACAGCCGCCGCATCGTCGGCTTCGACACTTTCGGGGGCTTCCCCTCGGTGCATGCCAAAGACGGCCAGTCGGACATCATCACGGAAGGGGCGTACGGAGTCACCAAGGGGTATCGCGAACACCTCGAACAGTTGCTAGATTACCACGAGAGCGAAAGCCCGATCCCGCACATCAAGAAGT
>CAZSBF010000078.1:0-14753 GCA_964605185.1 uncultured Planctomycetaceae bacterium | reverse complement strand
CGCGGCATCTACGACGTGCAGGTCCATCTTGAAATGACCGCGGAAGATGGCTTCCACGCGCTCCCTTTCGTGCATTCGGAGCAATCCGTTGTCAACGAAGATGCAGGTCAGGCGGCCACCCAGTGCGCGATGCAGAAGCGCCGCTGTGACGGCGGAATCAACACCGCCGGAGAGGCCACAGATGACGGCGGCATCATCCGGCACCTTCGCCCGCACGGCCGCGATGGCGTCGTCAATGATGTTGCCCGCGTTCCACGTGCCTTCGCATTTGCAGATTTCGTACAGGAAGTTTCGGAGGATCTGGCCGCCCTCGGGCGTGTGCGTCACCTCGGGGTGGAACTGCACGCCATAGACCGGGCGGCTTTTGTGCTTTACGACGCCGAGTGGACAGGTCGGCGTTTTGGCGAGCGCGACGAATTCGGGGCCGACCGTTTCGACGATATCGCCGTGCGACATCCATACGGTCGTGGCGCGCGGGACGTGGGCGAGGATTGGGTCGGACGAGATCATCTCCAGGCGAGTGCGGCCAAACTCCCGCACGCTTGAAGGCGAGACTCGACAACCAAGACACTCGCAGGCGACCTGCATTCCATAGCAGATTCCGAGAACGGGAACGCCAAGCTCGAAGATGGCCGAGTCGGGCCGGGGTGCGTTTGCGTCGTAGGTGCTGGAGGGGCCGCCGCTGAGAATAATGCCGACGATGTTGTTTTCTCGTAGTTTCGACGCTTGGACATCGGGCGCGAAGATCAAGGAGTGAACCTGATTCTCGCGAACGCGACGGGCGATGAGCTGAACGTATTGGGCACCGAAATCGAGGATGGCGATCGTCTGTGGGGCCATGGGGTGGAGTTTATCCGATGTAACTCGCCGACGCGGAAGGCTGTGAATTGTCGAATTACTTCTGAATCACGATCGTCTGGCCGCTGCTGTATCGACAGGCCGGCGCGAGTAGAGTCTCGACGAGGGCGGCCACATCGTCTGGAGCGAGGACTTTGTCATTGGGGAAGTCTGGAAATGCACCGCGGAGCATGGTCGTTTCAACGGCGCCCGGTGCGACGGCGTAGACTCGAATGTTCTGCCCGGCTCCCTCTGCCGCCAGCGCCTTGGTGTAGGTGTTCACGAAAGCCTTGGCAGCGCCATAGGCGGCGAAACCGGGGAACGGATCAAACGCTCCCACCGACGAGATGTTTACAATCGCACCACTGCCGGCCTTGGCCATTGGCCCCCAAACGGCTCGACAGCACAAAAAGACCGCACGAACGTTGGTCGAAATGACGGTATCGAAATCGTCGGTAGACGTTTGCTCGATGCGCATCAACGGAGCAACGCCGGCGTTGTTCACCAGGACATCCACTCGGCCGAGTGCTGCAATAGTTTGTTCGACGAGCCGGGAAACGTCTGCTTCCTTGGTGACATCCGCTGCAATGGGGATGGCGTTTCCCCCACCTGCTTTGATTTGGCTGCACGTTTCCGTGATTTGACTAAGTGTTCGGGCGACCGCGATGACCGACGCGCCGGACTTGGCCAACCGTTGAGCGATTGCCCGGCCGATGCCGCGCCCGGCCCCCGTCACGATCGCTACGTTGTTTCGCAGGTCGACCGTCGCCATGCCGGACTATGCCTCGCTGTTTGCACGGTCGATGCCGATTTGGACAAGCTCCCGCTGGGTACCGAGGTTGGAGGTCGGCTTCTTGACCGCGTCGCATGCGCAATTGCCGCCGCAGCCCGCGTCGCCGCCGCGAAAAGACTGCACGATTCCCCTGATAAGAAAGACCGAGGCACCGGCCACAATGATGTAGGTCACGATTTCCTGCCACATACATCGGATTGTAGCCCCTCGGTGCGTTGCCGTAACTTTGGCCCCAAGGCCCGGTCCAGAACCGGGCCTTCATGCACTTGCAAAAACCCGACCCCCTGCTATAACCGCAAGCCCTATGCCGGCCCGCAGATAGGTCCGGTTGGAGTGCAACCTTGAGCCAGTTGTCCCTGCCTTGGGTCGCCAAAGACCCGGCGGTTTATCAAACCTATCGGCGGACGGCGATTCGCAACCTGCTTGCGCTCGGAATCGTCCATGTCGTGATTGGCCTTGGGGTCTATGGCGCGTTTGACCTCGGGTCCTGCGCGAAAATAACCAACCTTAAGATCGCCATTTCGATTCTTGGATTCCTCGCCCCGGTTGCGATTGGACTGGTACTGATCTCCGGTGGGCTTGGGGTGCTTTTCTACAAGCAAATCGGCAAGACACTGAAGTATGGCTATAACGCGGCGGGCGTGTTTTTCGGCGGCGTGATCGGCGTATGCCTTCTCGTCTGGCTGCATTCCCTGGTGTTTACACTCGCGAAGGACATGCTGGCATCACCGCAAAATGGGGCCGAGGTCGTTTCGCTCGCGGTTTTTGATGCGAGCCTGACGGCGCGGGAGATCAGCGATTATCTGTCCGCGAACCTGCCTCGACTAGCAAATCCCATCGTGGCATATGTGCTGTGGCCACTGCAGTTTGAACTGCTCCGCGACCTCCTTGCGGTTGGTGGGATCGTTGGATTTGTCAGCGTCATCCCGGTCTTCGGCATCTGGTGGGAGCGGAAGATCGCCGGCCGAATGCAGTCGCGGCTTGGACCGATGCGTGTCGGCGGGTGGCATGGCTGGGCACAGTCGCCGGCCGATGGCGTGAAACTGCTCTTCAAAGAGGACATGATTCCGCCGGATGCGGATCAGGTTCTTTTCAAACTCGCTCCTTATCTCACGTTTGTGCCGCCGATCTGCGCGATGATCGCGCTTCCGTTTGCCGGCGCGTGGGTCTTTCGTGATTTGGACGTGGCGCTGCTGTTCATTCTCGCGATGCTGGGCATCGAAGTCGTCGGCGTCATTCTTGCGGGATGGGCCAGCAACAATAAATGGTCGGTCTATGGCGCGATGCGCGAGGCCTGTCAGATGGTCTCGTATGAAATCCCAATGGGCATGAGCCTGCTTATACCGGTCATGACGGCGGGCACGCTGCAACTGACGGCCATTGCCGATCAGCAGGGCGGCGGGTTCCACACGTGGTTTATCTTCAAGAACATCTGGTGCTTCGTCGCGTTCTTCAGTTACTACATTGCGTCGCTGGCGTCCTGCAAGCGGGCGCCGTTCGATCTGCCTGAGTCGGAGTCGGAACTGGTCGCGGGTTTCCACACGGAATACAGCGGCTTCCGATGGTCGCTGTTTTTCTTCGGCGAGTATGTAGCGATGTTCGTCGTGTCGGGCATCGCGGTGATTCTGTTCCTCGGCGGTTGGAAGTCGCCTTTCCCCCCCGAGTTCGCACTGAAGGCGACCGGCACTTGGTATGTGGACTTGGTTGTTCATGTCCTAAACGGCGTGCTGCTCAAAGAAGGCCCGATCCTGTTCGTGTTGAAGTCGGCGTTCCTCTATTACGTGCAGTTGTGGATTCGCTGGACGCTGCCGCGTATTCGCATCGACCAGGTGCTCTACGCCTGCGTACAGGTGCTCCTGCCGCTGACGATGGTGATCCTGCTCGGCAATACACTGTGGATTCTCGGGATCGAACATTTGAAGATGGAGTGGCTGGGCACGCTAGATTCGCTCATCCACAAGGTCTTGGTTTTGATTGGCGCGGTCTTGGTGATCGGCATGTTCTGGATCGGCTACAACGGCTACTCGAATCGCCGAAAGCTGGTCGGCACCCTGGTCATCGATCACCTGCCGGGTTCGTAAAGGCGGAATTTTCGCGATGTTGGAAGCACTCGCGTTCTACATCTTTGCCGCGGTGACGCTGATCAGTGCGATCGGCGTCGTCGCCTCGCGCAACATTGTCCGTGCGGCGGTGTGCCTGCTCGGCACGCTCGGCGGCGTGGCGTGTTTGTATTTCCTGCTCAATGCAAACCTGCTGGCGGCGATCCAATTGATCGTCTATGCCGGCGGCACGCTGATCCTGATCGTGTTCGGCGTCATGCTCACGAGCAAATCTCCATGGGTCGTGTTCGACCCGACGCGCGGGCAGGTGGTCGGCGCTGTGATCGTGGCCATACTACTGGCGACGGGGCTTTGCACGTTGCTGGTCGGAAACGACTGGCCTGCGGGGACTCCGCTGCCGACGTCGCCGCACGTAAAAGATGTTGGAACGATGCTGCTCACGGACTACCTCGTGCCCTTTGAGGCGGCGAGCGTACTGCTTCTGGTTGTGATGATTGGTGCGGCGTACTTGGCAAGGCCGGAGAAATAGGACGATGCTGACCATCGGCTTAAATCACTATCTCGTCCTCTCGGCGATCGTCTTTTCACTCGGCATCCTGTGCATGGTGACGAAGCGAAATGCTTTGGGGATTCTGATCGGCGTGGAATTGGTGCTCAACGCCGCCAATGTGAATCTGGTCGCCTTCAGCCGGTATCAGACTGGGGCGCCCGATGGGCACATGTTCGCGGTGTTTGTGATTCTGCTGGCGGCCGCTGAAGCGGCCATCGGCATTGCGATATTTATGAACTTCTACAACACGCTCCAGACGATCGACGTGGATCGTGGGGACGAGTTGAGAAACTAAGGCATGGTCCGCACGGCGGGCCCTACAGTTCGCGACTGGTCGGGAGACCGGTCCCACAATGATGCAATACCAGACAGCATTAGCACTAGGCGTCGTCGTTCCGCTGGCCAGCTTCTTTTTCCTGGCCTTGTTCGGTCCGCGCCTTGGCAAGCCGAAATCGTCGTACGTGGCGCTGTTGGCCATCGGGATCAGTTGCGCCCTTTCGACCTATGTGCTGGTGAACTGGCTGAAGCTCAGCACGCCGGAGCGGTCAGAACTGACTGCATCGGCCTATCGATTCGACTGGGGAACGCTCGGCTCCATGCCGCTGACCGTCGGCGTCAAGCTCGACAGCCTCACCGTGATCATGTACTTCATGGTCACCTTCATCGCCTTCTGGATTCACTTCTTCTCCATCGGCTACATGGAGGGGCACAGCGATGAGGTGGATCACGTCAGCAAGTACCACCGGTTCTTTACGTATCTATCGCTGTTCTGCTTCAGCATGTTGGGGCTGGTGGTCAGTAGCAGCCTGCTGTTCCTGTTCATCTTCTGGGAACTGGTCGGCCTCTGTTCGTATTTGCTGATCGGCTTCTACTTTGACCGGAAGTACGCCAGCAACGCGGCGATCAAGGCGTTTATCACCAATCGCGTCGGCGACTTTGGTTTTATTCTCGGCATGGCGCTGGTCGCCCTGTATCTGAACACGCTTGATCTCGATCAGGCCGCCAAGAATTTCGCCGATCAATTCCACAACAACACCGGCATCTTCGCAAACAAGTACACCCTCTTCGGCTTCTCCGTCGCATCGCTCATGGGCATCGGCCTGTTCTGTGGGGCGATGGGCAAGAGTGCCCAGTTTCCATTGCACGTATGGCTGCCTGATGCGATGGCCGGCCCGACTCCGGTATCCGCGCTCATCCACGCGGCGACGATGGTCGCGGCAGGTGTGTATCTCGTGGCGCGGATTTTCCGATTGCTGACGCCTGAGGCGCAGTTCTTTGTCGCCTGCATCGGCTGCATCACGCTCACGATCACGGCCCTCATCGCTATCGTGCAGACAGACATCAAGAAGGTGCTCGCGTATTCCACGTTGAGCCAGCTTGGCTACATGATCTTCGGCATGGGCATGGGGGCGTGGGTCGCCGCACTGTTCCACCTGATGACCCACGCCTTCTTCAAGGCCATGCTCTTCCTCGGTTCCGGCCAGGTCATCGAAGGCTGCCACCATGAGCAGGACATGCGGAAGATGGGCGGCCTGCGGAAAAAGATGCCCGTCACGTGCTGGACATTCTTCATTGGTGTGCTCGCGATTGCGGGGTTTGGTTTCCCGGGAGTTGAGATTGGCCATGTAAAGCTCGGCCTCGGCGGATTTTTCAGCAAGGATGAAATCCTCGCCGTCGCATACGAACGTGCATTCAATCTGCCCGAACTGAAAAAGACCGACGCTGCTGCCGACGATGCGGGTGAACATTCGGACGCACAAGATGAACATGCGTCTAACGAACATGAAGCCAATGGGCATGCTCACGGCGATCATGCACAAGGCTCACCGCAAAAGATGGCCATCGCCGCGAAGCTGCCGGCCATCCCGAAATGGATGTTCTTCTTCCCGATCGCCATTGCCTACATCACACCGTTTTACATGATGCGCTGCTGGTGGATGACGTTCTGCGGGAAGCCGCGCGATCATCACGTGTATGACCACGCCCATGAGAGTTGGAAGATGTTCCTGCCGCTGGTGATTCTCGCGGCCGGCACGTTCTTCTCCAGCTATCAGATGTTCCGGCCGCTGATTCATGACGCGGCGGTCATTGCGACGGATTCTTCCACGGTGGTTGCGATCGATGGCGAAGCGCACACGCAGGCCGAGGCGGGCGGCGGCACGATGATCATGCTCAACCACGCCCCGGGTAAAAACCCGCACGACTGGCTGAAGATGGGCGTTGGTTTCTCGTGGCTCATCGGCATGGGATTTGCCGTGTTGGTTTACCTGCGCGGGTTGGGGCTGGCCGACAAGCTCAAGCGAATGTTTGGCCCGATCCACACCGCACTCGAACAGAAGCTTTATTTCGACCATGTGTACGACGCAGTCGTGGTCGGCGGCACGGTCACGTTCGGCTTTGCCTGCGGTCTTTTCGACAAGATCGTGGTCGACGGCATCGTGAATATGACGGCCCTGCTCGGCAAGTTCGTCGGCGTCTTCACCGGCCGCCAGCTCGATATGCCGGTCAAGCGCGGCGACTGGGGCATCGTCGATGCCATTGCCAACGGCCTTGCCCAGACGATGCTCGACATCGGTTCGGAGATTCGCCGGCCGCAGAGCGGTCGGATTCGCATGTATGTCATGATCACCGCGGGAAGCGCCGCGGTCGCCCTCTTGGTCGTGTTGAACTATCACCGGCTGGCGGACGGTTTGCAGTGGATCATGAACAATGTGGGCACGAGGGTGCTGGCGGCGAATGGGTCTTGATAGTCGGTGCCGAAATGATGCACTCGAACGATTGAAGACCCCACCCTAGCCCTCCCCTTCGTAAGGGGAGGGAACAGTAGCAGCCGCACCGGCGCTTGCGAACAGGCACAGCGTCACGAATGCACCGGGTATCCCGGTTTGGTTGAACGGAGAATTGTCCGTGGAACACATACTGACTTGGCTGATCTTTCTTCCGCTGATCGGCATGGTCGCCGTGCTGATCGCGCCGTCGTCCATGGCTCGCGGGATCGCGTGGATGACGACGTTCGTCACCTTCCTCGTGTCCTGCACGATGTTCGGCCCCTTCCTGCCCGGCGGCGCGGCATGGTCCGGCGACGGCTACGGCAAGGCGTTGCAGTTCGTGCATCAAACGCCGTGGATTCACGTTGGCAACTTCCACATCAACTGGCACGTCGGCCTCGACGGTCTTTCGTTCCCGCTCATCATTCTGACGACGCTCATCACCTGGCTTTCGGCGTGGGCAAGCTGGAACTTCGACCACTGGACAAACAAAAAGGGAGCCAAGGGCTTCTTCGCGTTGTTCCTGCTTCTGGAAACCGGCGTGCTCGGCACCTTCGCCTCGCTGGATTTCTTCCTGTTCTACATCTTCTGGGAAGTCATGCTGCTGCCGATGTATTTCCTCATCGGTGTCTGGGGCGGCCCGCGGAAGGAATACGCCGCGATCAAGTTCTTCCTGTACACACTGGCCGGCTCGGTGCTGATGCTGGTCGCGCTGATTGCGATGTACTTCGCCAGCGGCACGGCCATGGGCGACCCCGGCAATTCGACGTTCAACATCATCGACTACGCCATTAACGCCAAGATTCACGACTACTTCAACGACACGTCCACGAAGTTCCTCGGCTGGACCTTTGGCCGGGCCATGTTCGTGATGCTGTTCATCGGCTTCATGATCAAGGTGCCGCTCTTCCCAACGCACACGTGGTTGCCTGATGCCCACGTCGAAGCTCCGACGCCGATCTCCATGATCCTGGCGGGCGTTTTGCTGAAGCTCGGTGCCTATGGCTTCCTGCGCGTCTGCTATCCGATCTTCCCCGAGGCGGGCAAATGGGCCGCGTATGCCGTCGCCACACTGGGCGTGATCAACATTGTCTACGGCGCGTTCTGCTGTCTGGCGCAGACCGATTTCAAGCGGCTCGTCGCCTACAGCTCGATCAGCCATATGGGCTACGTCGTGCTCGGCACGGCGATTATGACGGACGTCGGTTTCCAGGGGGCGATGTTCCAAATATTGGCTCACGGCGTCTCCAGCCCGATGTGCTTCTTTTTGGTCGGCGTGATTTACGATCGTGCCCACCATCGCGATCTCAATCGCTTCGGCGGTTTGTGGCTGGCAATGCCCAAGTATGGCTCGCTGGCCACACTCGGATTCTTCGCATCACTGGGTCTGCCGGCGCTATGCGGATTCATCGGTGAAATCTGGGTGCTGCTCGGCACGTTCAACGCCGGCTTCCCCTGGGCCAAGCCCATGGCCGTCATCGCGGCGTTCGGTGCGATCCTCACTGCGGCTTACATCCTCTGGATGATTCAACGCGTCTATCTCGGCAAAAAGCAGGAACAGTATGCCGACTTCCCCGATGTCACCGCCCGCGAGACAGCGATTCTGATTCCGATGGCGGCGTTGGCGATTTTCATGGGCGTGCTACCGAAGTACACGTTCGATCTGATGAACGGCACGCTCAACGACATTATCAAGGTGATTCAGGGCAGCTAGGTCTGCATCGCAGGAATAGGTTTTGATGACGCACGCACTACTAGCAGCGACGCCCTTCTGGATGCCCAGCGCGGCGGATCTTCAACGGCTCGGCCCACTTTGGAGCCTGGCCGGCACGATTGTGGCCGTGCTCTTCGCGGCGATTCTCGTCGGGCGGAATTATCGCGTCGCCGGTGCGATTGCGACGCTTGGAGGCGTTTTCACGGCCGCGCTTTGCTGGCGAGGCCTCAACAGCGGCGCAATTCCGTTTGCAGGCCTCGCACCCGAAGCAGCGGCGCCGATGCTCGTGGTGGACCAGTTCAGTTGCTTCTTTATTCTTCTGATCAGTGTGTTCCTCGTCCTCGTGACCGGCATGTGGTTCATGGGGCTCGATGCGGGTGCCCCCGATGAAGCAGCGCGACGCCGCGACGCAGTGGAGTTCTTTGTCCTCTTTGTCGGCAGTGCCTTCGGCATGGCCCTCATGGTCAGCACGTCGAACCTGCTGATGATCATCCTCGCGGTGGAGTCGGCTTCGCTTCCGTCGTATGGGCTTGCCGGCTTCCGCAAGAAGCATCGACCGGCCGCGGAGGCGTCACTCAAATACATCTTGTTCGGCGCTGTCACCAGCGCGATCTCGGTTTATGGCGCATCCCTGCTTTACGGCCAATTCCACACGCTCGACCTCATGAAAATCAGCACGGCCATCGGAGCGCAGGGGATCACGGTCCTCACAGGTGTCGGCCTGTTCGCGTTTTTGGTCGGCGTTGCGTTCAAGGTCTCGGCCGTGCCGTTCCATTTCTGGTGCCCCGATGTATTCGAAGGTGCATCGATCGAGATCACGACGTGGCTTTCCGTCGCCAGCAAGGCCGCCGGTCTGGGCCTCATGCTTCGCATCATGTGGCTGCTGAGCTGCACGGTGCAATCGGCGGATGCCATGCGTTGGGTGGCGCACGCCGTCGCGATCATGGCGGCGATCACCTGCACCGTGGGCAATTTCTCCGCGTTCCGGCAGAACAACCTCAAACGACTGCTCGCGTTCAGTTCCATCGCGCACGCGGGATACATGCTGATGGCCGTCTCGATTATCTGGCAGCCGCGCGAATCCGCCGCGGGCTTGCCGCATCCGGCGTCGTCGGCCGTCATCGCCTACATGATCGTGTATCTGCTGATGAACTTCGCGGCCTTCGGCGTCGTGGCGATGGTCTATTGGTCCACCGGTCGCGAAACGATGGACGCCTTCAACGGTCTCGGCTGGCGAAACCCCCTGCTCGGTGTCGTCATGGCGACGTGCCTGTTCAGTCTCGTCGGCCTTCCCCCGCTTGGCGGATTCATCACGAAGTATTACCTGCTCATCGCGTTGTACGACGCAAGCCTGATTTGGCTCATCTTCGTCGCCGTGTTCAACACACTGCTCAGTTTGTATTACTACGCCCGCATCGCCTATGCGATGTATTTCGTCCAGAGCGATGAGGCCCCGGTGCGGGCACCGGCGATGGGCCAGTTCGCCGCGCTGATGTGCGCCGCGGCCATCGTGCTGAGCGGCACGCTCTATGCCGGCAGGTTGAAGAATTTCTCCGACCAGCGGGCCCGCGACATGTACGGCGCGATGCAGCCCACGGGCATTCGCGTCGCCGAGCGGCCGACCGCGGATTCAATGCACTGACCGTCCTTCAGTTAGATCGGTCCTCCCATGGCAAACGACACCACTATCGCCAAACTCAACACGCTGCTCGCAGCCGAATATGGCAGCCTTCTGCATCGGCTGAGCGAATGCAACCCCTTCGTGACCTGGCCCGCCGCCGACGATCGCGCCGTGATCCTGCGAATGCTCGCCGACGCCCGCGCCCACCGGCATGATCTGGCGAATCTGATCCTCAAGCTCCGAGGATCGCCCGTTGCCGCGACCTACCCGACGTCTGTTGGCGGCGTGCATTACCTGAACCTGAGCTATCTCATGCCGCAGGTCATTGCCGGCCTGCGAGGCCTGATTCAGCAATATGAACGGCTCGGCCCGACCGGCAGCGCCGAGGCCGACGGCCTTGTCTCCCGCCTCCTTTCCGACCACAAGCGTCACCTTACCGAACTCGAGCGGATGCACTCCAACCTCGCCCCGGCCGCGCGATAAAGGCCGATCTGTCCGGGAATCTCCACCTCGTGAAAAGGACGAAAACACCGGTTTCGCCGATGTCAGAAGGTGCCAACTTGCCCCGGCGGCCCGGCCGATGGTAGGCTGTACCGCTGATTCGCCGCCGGGACCGGGCGCGGCCGATTCATGGATGAGCGGCTCGTATGAATGCATCGCCCGATCGATCGAGGAGCAACCCCCCAGTGATACGTCGACCTCGCTTAACCCTGTGGAGTGTCTGCGCCATCACGATGCTGGCCGTCGGTTGTCAGCAGCCCAACAAGAACACCATCGCGCAGGTCGATCCCTATGTCGGCCAGCGTCCGCCACCCGTGGCGCAACTGCCCGATCGCGATGTAACACCGGAACCGATTCGACCGCGACCGCGCGATACAAGCGGATCGGCGAGTTGGATTCCGCCGGGCGGTTTCTCCAAGCGGTGGGAATGCATCGTCATTCACCATTCCGAAAGCGACAAGAGCACGCCCGAAGGCATGGCCTCGTGGCACAAGCAGCGCGGCTGGGATGAACTGGGGTATCACTTTGTGATCGGCAACGGCATCGGCTACGGCGACGGCAAAGTTTTTGTCGGCCCGCGCTGGACAAAGCAAAAGCACGGCGCGCACTGCAAAGTGCCGGGCAATTACTACAACGAACATGGCATTGGCATTTGCCTCATCGGGAATTTCGAGTCGCACGGCCCCACGACGAAGCAGATGGAAACGCTCGCGAAGCTCGTGACGTTTCTCAGCGACAAGTGCGACATCCCGACGTCGAAGATCAATACCCACGGCGGCATCACTCACAAGACGGCCTGTCCCGGAAAGTTCTTCAATCTGTCTCGGCTGACGCGGCAGCTCTCGGCCATCTCCATCGCCGATGGCGATTCGGCGGACCCGCTTCGAAGCGAGTCGGAGCCGTAATAGCCGGGCATGCATGGCCGCTTGCAGACATGCGACATTCGTTTTGGTCTCACTCCACATCATCGCGTCCGAATCGTTCTAACCCCCCTGCCAATCCACGACTTAGGCGCATTCGCCCGACCGGGGCATCAACAACTCACATGTCATGTGTCGGGGCACGGCTAGGGTATGCATGTAGGTTTGGACCGGCCGTATCGGTTGCAGGGGCTGTCGCTCCTAACCCTTCGTCCCACAAACTCTTAACCGGGATTGGGCTTGCATTAGCCGGGGCAAACCTTGAAAATATACACCCGAGCTAAAGGATTGGTCTCCCATCGCCGCAGGAGTCTGCCGCTTGTCTTCTGAAGAGATGTCGCCCGGTAAGAAGAAGGCGCTGACGATAACTGCCACGGTGGTGTTCGCGATGGCAATTGTCATTGCGTGGTACATGTTGGGAGGTAAGTCGGCTGCCGATGAGGCCAATGTTCGGGTCTTCTTGTGTTCAGAGACCGGGAAGACATTCGAGCATAAGATCTCAGAGGGCGAGATTGAGCCGATCAAATCGCCCCATTCCGGCCGCGAAACAGGCTATAGCCCAGAGGCGTGTTACTGGACCAAGGGTGCGGATGGAAAATGGAAGGCTAAGGTAAAGCCGACTTATGTCATATTGAAAAAGACACTGAACCCCGAAAGCCGGGAAAAAACCTACTGCCCAGACTGCGGCAGGGAAGTCCGCGGTCATAATCCACTCCCCAACGCTGACTTGATGAAAGCGGCGGAGGAAGAGGCGAAGAAGGACCAGTGAGGATGACAAAAATGCGAATCATTAGTGTCCGCCGAAGCCAGCGGTCCCGCATTGGATTCACATTGATCGAGCTCCTTGTGGTTATCTCGATCATTGCGCTTTTGGTTTCACTTCTCTTGCCTGCACTTTCGAGCGCCCGGCGAACGGGCCAGCGAGTGGCTTGTATGGCAACGCTTCGCGGCATCGCTCAAGGGATGCAAAATTATGCCACAGACAACGACGATGCAATCATGGGTGGGCCGGGTACATCGGGTTTGGCCCTCATCAATCAGAAGACCGGGCAATTGCCGGCTGCCGGTGCCGGGCACCTGTTGCAACGATGGGATTTCTATGGCCCGTTAGCCCAGCAATGGGGATTACCAATTCCATTGGCGGGTGGGACAAATCCAACCGCAGCAGAGCGATTCAAGGCTCTCCGCGGCGCACCGGGGTTGCTTTGTAAGGCAAATGATTTCCTTGCGAAACCGTTCGCCGGTGCGAACGCCGGCGTCGGTCGCATGATCAGTTACAACACTATTCGCTGGCCGTTGTTTATCCGCGCGACGAATGCAGCCAATGCCGGGATGCCAAGCTACGACTCGGTCGGCACATCGTGGTACAACAACTCCTTTACCGATACTCAGCTTCCGAATAGTTGGCGCCCAGTTGTGTCACGAATGGGCGTTGCGGCAAGCAAGGTGTATTGCGCCGACGGTGCAAGGTACTCTGATGTTTCGACAGCCCCAGACGTTGATTTGTCGGTTAATGCGGCGTGGGGCGGCGCATTCTCCGACGGCGGGCCTCACATGAAGTTGAGTAAATCATGGGACCGCTCGTTCGCGCCCGGCAATGGCTCGAACTTTGCGGCCAGATCAACCGACGCGCGTGCATATGCGTTTCGTCATGCCTCCGGGGCTGCGCCGCCGGGTGCTGCAGGCAACGCATACAAAATTAATCTCGTGTTCTTTGATGGTCACGCAGAAACACAGGGGGATCTGACGGCAAGCAATCCGCACCTGTACCTTCCGAAAGATACGGTTGTGGGAACAATCACCAATTTGTGGGCCGACACGATTCAGGCGTTTGGGCTGACAGCTCCTTTCAACGCCTCTCCCTGATGGTTGTCGGCTTCCTTGACCGCTACGATCCTGTGAAGGTATCATCCATGGCTTGGGACGGGACGAGCCGGGTGAAACCGGCCGCCAAGAGTCATCGAGAGTTCGCCGCTTGATCCAAACACCTCTTACAGCTTGATGTCCGCGATCCTGCACAACCCGATGTGCTGGCATCGCGCTGTCGCCCTGCGCCCAGTTTTTCATCCGTTCGCGTTCCTTTCGCCTCACCCTACGACCTCCACAAGATCGAAACACCCCGCATGATTCGCGTCACCCTTCCCGACAACAAGATTCTCGAAATGCCCGACGGCGCGACCGCCAAAGATGTCGCCGCCAAGATCGGCCCCGGTCTGGCCCGCGCGGCCCTCGGCGCCAAGGCCGATTTCGGTAGCGGCACCGTCACGCTCGATCTTGCCGCGCCGCTGACCGGCGATTGCACGATCGCCCTGCTCACCGACAAGAACCCGGAGTCGCTCACCATCCTCCGCCACAGCACGGCGCACTTGATGGCCGAGGCGCTGTGCAAGCTCTACCCCGAGACGAAGCTGGTCTACGGCCCGCCGGTCGACGATGGCTATTACTACGACGTGGACCTTGCGAGAAAATTGACGCCCGAGGACTTCGTCAAGATCGAGGCCGAGATGGCCAAGATCGTGCAGGAAGATCGACCCTTTACGCGCTACGAGATGTCGCGCGAGGCCGGTCTGGCGAAGCTGCACAAAGAGGGCAACCCCTACAAGGTGGAAAACGCCGAGCGAGCCAAGGGCGACACGCTCAGCTTCTATGTGACCGGTGCGGAGCCCGGCAAATACTGGGAAGACCTCTGCATGGGCACGCACATTCCGTCCACCGGGCGGATCGGTGCATACAAAGTGCTCAATGTTTCCGGGGCGTTCCTGCATGGCGATGCAACGAAGCAGCAGTTGCAGCGCGTTTATGGCACGGCCTTCCACAATAAGAAGGACCTCACCGAGCATCTGACGCGGCTCGAAGAGGCCAAGAAGCGCGACCACCGCAAACTCGGCCATGAGTTGAACCTGTTTACCATCGACCCGATGGTCGGCAGCGGGCTGATCCTCTGGAAGCCGCGCGGGGCCATGGTTCGCATGTTGCTGGAGGAGCACCT
>CAZSBF010000077.1:0-20070 GCA_964605185.1 uncultured Planctomycetaceae bacterium | reverse complement strand
TCGCCCAGTACAACGTCCCCGACCCAGACAACTCCGAAGCCCTCCTGCCCAAACTGGTCTGCCAGCGAATGGTCGAAACCCTGCTCACCGAAAAACTTTCACCCCGCGCCCTCTTGCGCCTCGCCGAGTCCTACCGCATGACCGCCCAAATCGAAATCCAACGCCGCCGCCTCGACATCGCCGAAGAATTGTCCGTCCACCGAATTACCACTGCGGCCGAGCAGCTACACCAACTCCCCGCACCACAATCGCAACTCCCTCACTCCAATCCAAACGATGACGAGCTGGCATCAACCGAATCGCCAACAGACCCTGACTCTAACCCTCTCTCTTGAGGAGGGGGAATTGCCAGAACTCCTCTCTGCGAAAATCTGCGCAATCTGCGGATTCTACTTCCCTGCCTTTCGCCAACCAGCCCAAACCCCTATCGTATGCCCCGATGGGATTTGTCACGGCTCCATTCGCACTGCTCTGGCGGCATCGGCATTTGCTGGTGCAGACGACGCGGAATGACATTCGGGCGCGGTATGCCGGGAGCGTGCTGGGCATGGCGTGGCTGGTGTTGCTGCCGATGCTGTTTCTGGCGTGCTACACCGGCGTGCAGATTTATATCTATCAGGTGCGCAAGCCGGACATGTCGACCACCGAGTGGGTGGCGTTTGTCTTTTGTGGGCTGATCCCGTTCATCGGTTTCTCCGAGGCCCTGGCCAGCGCCACTAGCAGCGTGACCAGCAACGCCAACCTCATCAAGAATACGCTGTTTCCGATCGAACTCATCCCGGTGAAGGCCGTGCTTACCTGCCAATGCACGCAGACCGTGAGCACCGTGATCCTGCTCATTGCCCTCGCATGGCTGGGCTGCCTTGGCAAGTGGGCGTTGCTGCTGCCGGTGATCTGGATCGCGCAGGTGCTCTTTACCATTGGCGTGATGTGGTTCCTGTCCAGCCTGAACGTCTATTTCCGCGATTTGCAAAACGTGGTCGGCATTATCAATTTGATGCTGATGATGATCACGCCGTTCGGGCTGATGCCCGAGGCGATCCCGGCCGGTGTGCGGCCGCTGCTGGGTGTGAACCCGTTGTATTACCTGATCACGTGTTATCAAGATTGCCTGAAGCTGGGGCGTTTCCCGCAGGGGAATTCGTTCTGGGTCCTGATAGGGCTGGCCGGCGTGTTCTTCCTGTGCGGGCATTGGTTCTTCTCACGGATGAAGCTGGTGTTCGCGGACAACGTGTAAATACCGGTCGGGCGGGGCGTTGCGCGCGGGCTGAGATTTGGTAGAATGCCCGGCGTTCACGATGGACCGTGACAGCACGGAGTGGAAGCAAATGGATTTGAAGGAACTACTTCGCAAGGCGCTGGGGCTGGGCGTCGAGACGACCGCATCAATCAATATTACTGACCTATGTGAGGACTCGCGGCGCGTCACGCCGGGGGCCTTGTTTGTGGCCGTTCCGGGCACAAAGGCTGATGGCAACGCGTTCATTCCCGATGCGATCAAGCGCGGGGCGGCGGCGATCATCGCGGGCGGCGATGCCCCCGAGATTACCAACTCCACAATTCCCCTGTTCAAAGTGCCCGACCCGCGGCTGGCGGTGGCGCGGTGCGCTGCGATGCTTTTGGGGCTGGATGAGATTCAGAAGGCCGGGCGGCTGTCGTGTGTCGGCGTGACCGGCACGAACGGCAAGAGCACATTTGCCTTCATGGTACGGCACCTGTTTCGCGCGGCCGGTCGAACGACGGCGCTGTTCGGGACGATTGAGTATGACCTGGTGAGCCGCAGGATCGAGTCGAGCCTGACGACGCCGGATGCGGTGATGCTGACGCGGCATCTGATGGAGGCGCAGAAGGCCGGGGCAACGCATGCGGTGATGGAGGTTTCGTCGCACAGCCTCGATCAGCGGCGGACGGACGGCGTGACGTTTTCGATCGGCGTGTTTACGAATCTGACGCAGGATCACCTCGACTATCACGGGACGCTTGAGAATTACCTGATCGCGAAGAAGCGGCTGTTCGACAACCTCGGCAGCGATGCGGCGGCGGTGGTGAACGGACACGACCCGGCCTCGGATCGGATCGTGGCGAACTGTCGTGGCCGCGTGCTGCGATATGGCCTGCGCGATGATTGCAACGTGCGCGGGACGATCCTCCGCGAGGATCGGATGGGTGGGCGGTTCCTGTTGGAATATGAGGGCAAGCGTGCGGAGATTCAGACGCCGCTGGTGGGCCGGCACAACATCTTCAACGCGCTCTCGGCGGCGGCGACGGCGCTGGCGGCGGGGATCGATCTGCCGACGATTCAGAAGGGGCTGGCGGAATTGCAGCATGTGCCGGGGCGTTTGCAGCGCGTGCCGACCGGTGATTTGGGTCTGGATATCTTTGTCGATTATGCCCACACGGATGATGCGCTGCGGAATGTGCTGTCGGCACTGCGGCCGTTAACGACGGGTCGGCTGTGCTGTGTGTTTGGGTGCGGCGGCGACCGGGATCGGTTGAAGCGGCCGAAGATGGCGCGGGCCGTGGCCGAAGGGTGCGATGATTTCGTGATTACGAGTGACAACCCGCGAACGGAAGACCCGCTGGCGATTCTGTCGGATATTGAGCGTGGGCTGAATCAGACGGAGATGATTCGGGGGATCACGATTCCAGATCGGGCGAAAGCGATTGCCCATGCGATCGGCAATTTATCGCCGGGCGATTGTCTGGTAATTGCCGGGAAGGGACACGAGAACTATCAGATTCTCGGGGACAAGAAGATTCACTTCGATGATGCGGAGGTCGCGGCGGAGGCCGTCGCCAGCCGACGCGCGGAGGGCGTATGCGCCCGCTGACGCTTGAGGAGATGGTGATCGCGATTGAGGGGCGCGTGTTCGGGACGATTGCGTCGCCGACGGTGATGAGCGTCTCCACGGATTCTCGCGATGCGAAGCCGGGGTGTTTGTTCTTTGCGATCAAGGGGGAGAACCACGACGGCCATGCGTATGTGGCGGACGTGCTGGATCGCGGTGCGTCGGCGGCGGTGATCAGCGATTTGTCGGCGGTGCCGCCGCGGTATCAGACGGGCGGGCGATTGGTGTTGGTGCCGGATACAGTGGCGTCGCTCGGTCGGCTTGCGGCTTGGTATCGGCGGCAATTCGCGGCACAGGTGGTCGCGGTGGTCGGCAGCAACGGCAAGACCACGACGAAAGACATGATCGCCACGGTGCTCGGGCACAAGCGGCGCGGGCGAAGCGCGAAGGCGAGCTTCAACAATCACATCGGCGTGCCGATGACGCTGCTATCTGTGGAGCCGGCCGATGAGTTCATCGTGGTCGAGATCGGTACGAACCATCCGGGGGAGATTGCGGCGCTCGGGCGGATTGCGAAGCCGGACATCTGCGTAGTGACGAGCATTGGGGAGGAGCATCTGGAGTTCTTTGGGAGCCTCGACGGGGTGGCGGGGGAGGAATTCTCCATCCTATCCACGATGCGCGGTCGGTCGTTTGTGGCGATGAGCCAGCAGGCGTCGCGGTTTGCGCCGGCGACGATTCGCAATCAGTTCACGGTGCTGACCTATGGACTGGATGATGAGTCGGCGGGCGGATCGCCGGGATGCGACCTGCGTGCGACGGAAATCGTGGCGACGGCCGATGGGCAGCGGTTCAAGGTGAACGCGCGGTTTGAGTATCAGTTGCCGGTGCTGGGGCGGCATAACGTCGTGAATGCCTTGGCGGCGATTGCGATCGGGTCGCGGTTTCGGATGACGACGGAAGAGATTGCAGAGGCCGTGGCGACGGTTCAGTTGCCTTCGATGCGAATGCAACGGACGCGAGTCGGGTCGCTGACGGTCATCAATGATGCGTACAACGCGAACCCATCGAGCATGGCGGCGGCGTTTGAGGTGTTGGACTGTATTCAGGATGTGCGGCGGAAGGTGCTGATTCTGGGTGATATGCGGGAACTGGGCGACCAATCGACGCGATGCCACCAGACGGTGGGCCGGGACGCGGGTCGATCGACGGCCCATGTGATTATTGTGGTGGGGGCGATGGCGCGGGTGATGGCGGATGGGGCGACGGGATCGGCGGGTACCTCGAAGCGGATCTATGCGTTTCCGACGGTGGAGGCGCTGGCGGAGCGGCTGCCGGAGCTGATCGAGCCGGAGGATTTGATCCTGCTGAAGGCGTCGCGGGGGGTTCGGCTGGAGCGGCTGGTAGATTCGCTGCAGGAGTTGGCCCGCGTGGAGCGATGATTAGGTGTTCGGCCTTGGCGTAACCCCGGGTTTCGGGGTTTTTGTCGACATGCCGTCAGACGGGTGTCTGATGGTTGGATTTGGGGCGCTGACGACGTGCTGTTTCATCTTCTTGACCATTACTTCGAAGGCGCCAACTACTTTTATCAGAACCCGCTCTTTCGCGCGATCATTGCGATTCTTGTTGCGTTTCTTGTTGTGTGGATGCTCGGCCCTCGATTCATTCGGGCGCTGATGCACAAGAAGATGGGGGACATTCCGGATTTCGATCACAAGGCGCTCAATGAGTTGACGGCGCACAAGGTGAACGTGCCGACGGGCGGCGGCATGTTGATGATGTTCGCCATTTTTGTGTCGGTGATCCTGCTGGCGAACCTGAAGGTGTATTACATTCACCTTTCCTTTTTCGCGATGCTGTGGCTTTGCGTGCTGGGCTACATCGATGATCGCGTGAAGCTGCGGGATAAGGCGAAATCGGGATCGCGGGACGGGCTGAAGTTCTATCAGAAGCTGCTGTTTCAGATCGGCCTTGGGGTGGTGCTGGGGATTTTTATTTACTGGCGGGGCGAGGCGACGTTCCTGCCGGCGGGGGATGTTGAGCGCGAGCACTTCCGTATATTGACGATTCCGTTTTTCAAGGGCGATTACTTTTTTGGGATATTGCTTCCGCCATGGGCGTTTTATGCGATCACGGTGATTGTGGTGTCGGTGACTTCGAACGCCGTGAACCTCACGGACGGGATGGATGGGCTGGCGAGCGTGTGTGTGGCACTTTGCTGCTTTGTATTTATGTTGCTTGCGTGGGTGGCGGGGGACGAGCGGGTGGCGGAGTACATGCTCTATCCGCATATTCCACAGGCGGGGGAGTTGGCGGTGTTGTGCGGGGCGATGATGGGGTCGTGCCTCGGGTTCCTTTGGTACAACTGCCATCCGGCGCAGGTGTTCATGGGGGATACGGGGTCGCTTCCCTTGGGCGGGCTGATTGGTCTTGTCGCGATCGTTATCCGGCAGGAGTTGATGCTTCTCATCGTGGGTGGGATTTTTGTGATTGAGGCGTGCTCGGTGATGATGCAGGTGGGGTATTTTAAAATGACCGGGGGCAAGCGGATTTTCCGTGTTGCGCCGATTCACCATCATTTTCATCTCGGGGGCTGGACCGAGACGCAGGTGGTGACGCGGTTCTGGCTCATGGCGATTCTCTTTGCGGCGGTTGCGTTGGCGACGACGAAATTGCGATAGACCCCGGCACACCGCAGTTTTTCCTCAGAAATGCCCTTCCTATGCTTGGACTGCGGTCCCCGCCGATGTATTATCAACACGCCTCGATTATTACGGCACGGATGCCACATGCCCCCGACCCGCACAGAACCTTCGGCGACCAGTACCGCGATCAGCATCATTGCCGCCGCGCTCATTGCGCTCGGGATCGTCATGGTCTTTTCGGCGAGCGCGAGCCTGAATGCGCCGCCACTCACGCAGAACATTCTCAAGAACGCGTCGTTCCGGCAGGCGATGTTCTCCATTGTGGGGCTGATTACACTGCTCATGGTTGGGATGTGCCCGTATCAGTCGTGGCGCATTCGGGAGCATTCGTGGAAGCAGCCGACGTATTGGCTGCTTCTGGTGGTGGTCGGGCTTTTGGCGGCGGTGCTGGTTCCGGGGACCGGCGAGGAGCGAAACGGGGCGCGGCGGTGGTTGTCGCTTGGGCCCGGGTCGCTGGGGTTGGGGTTTCAACCGTCGGAGCTTGCCAAGCTCGCGGTGGTGGTGTTCGTTGCAGCGCGGTGCGCGATGATGGGGCCACGGATTCAGAAGTTCTGGACGGGGATGCTTCCGATGATCCTCGTTCTCGGTGGGCTTGGCGCGCTGGTCGGCAAGGAGGACTTTGGCACGGCGGCGCTGCTGTTTGGCGTTGGTTTTTGCATGTTGATTGGCGCGGGGGCGCGGCTTTGGCACGTGGCGCTGCTCAGCTTGCCCGCGATTGCGGGGGCTGTGGGGCTGGTGATTGCCGCGCCGTATCGCGTGCAGCGCGTGATGTCGTTCTTGGATCCGATGGCGGATCCGCAGGGGGCTGGGTATCACCAGATTCAATCGCTGATCACGATTGCGTCGGGCGGTTGGAGCGGGCGCGGGCTTGGCGCGGGCATTGAGAAGTATGGCTATCTGCCGGAAGGGCGAACGGATTTTATCTTCGCGGTGATCTGCGAGGAACTCGGCATCGTCGGCGGGGCGGCGGTGATACTGCTTTTTGCGATTCTCGTCTGGCAGGGGCGAAAGGCGATGATGCGGGCGGATTCGGAGTTGGGGCGATTGATCGCGCTGGGCGCGACGCTGATGATCGGTTTTCAGGCGGCGATGAATGTGGCGGTGGTGACGGTGTCGGTTCCCACCAAGGGTATTGGGCTGCCGTTTGTGTCAGCAGGCGGGACGGGCGTGATCTTCTTCAGCATTCTCGTGGGGCTTTTGGTGAATGTGGCCCGGACGCGCGTTTCGGACACCGAAGGTGCGAGTGATAACACACATCTTGATGGGGCACACCCGATTGGCTGGGCGGCATAGCGGTTTTCGAAGGTCCAGGGTCCAATAGCTCGCCTTGAATCCTGCCCTAAATCGCGGGTACAATCCTTGTTCTGCATCTGTTTTTCGGCCGCGTGCCAGCAGGGGATAGGGAGCCTTTTCATTATGCGATTATCAACGTTTATCGCCGTTGGAATCACGGCGTTGCTTGGAGTTTTTTCCCAGGCCGCTCAGGGCGGAGAACCCGCGGTAGGGGAACCGGTGATCATCAACGATGAGTTGGTGTTTCCCGAGGGTGTGATCATCCCGCGGTACATGACCGACACCGAAAAGAAGTGGATGGAGACGCATCCACATGTTACGTCGCGCGCGGTCACGCCGCCGCCGACGGGTCCGATCCACTGTGCCGCAGAATATGAAGCGATGGACGGGATCGTGCTGACGTGGAAGAGTTTTACACCGATCCTGACCTCGATGGGCAAGGAAATAACGACGACGGGCGCTGCGGATATTTATGTAATCTGCGACTCGGCGGCGGTACAGACATCGGCGAACACGGCTCTCTCCGGCGCCGGGGCGAACATGAGTCGCGTCAAGTACCGGCAGTATGTGACAAACGCAGTGTGGGTGCGTGACTATGGTCCGCGCTACATTTTTGAAGGCGACTGCCGTGCCCTAACCGACCACGATTACAACCGGCCCACCCGTCCGCTGGATGACGCGGAGCCGGCGGACTTTGCGACGTGGCGGCATCATGCATTTTACGAACATCAACTCGTGCATGGCGGAGGTAATTACCATCTCGACTCGAACAATCGTTCCTTTGCGACCGAGTTGATATGGAACGAGAATCCGGGCCTGACGCATACTCAGGTTCATGACATCTGGCAGGACTATCAGAATCTGGACACGCACATTTTCCCGCCGTTTCCCACGACTGTGGATTCGACGCAGCACCTTGACATGTGGATGCAGGTCGTGGCCGATGACAAGGTGATTATTAGTGACTGGCCCAACAACGTCGGCAGCACACAGGATGTGATTTGTGACAACGCGGCCGTGTATATGGCAGGTCAGGGTTACACGGTTCACCGTGTGCCGGCCCGATCGATCAGCGGGATTCACTACACCTACACCAACGTGGTCATGTGCAACAACCTCATCCTGCTGCCGACTTACACCAACGCGACCGTTGTTGCCGCCGGGCACAACACACAAGCCCTGACCGAGTGGCAATTGGCCATGCCGGGTAAGACCATAGTTCAGGTCAACTGCCAGGCGATCGTCGGATCGGCGGGCGTCATGCACTGCATCGCCAGCCATGTTCCCAAGCATCGTGGTGCTGCGGGCGGTGGTGGTGGGCTTGCTCCGACGGCGTATCTGAAGAATCTTCGCGGCGGCGAATCACTGCCGCCGGTCACGCCGGTCAATATCAACTGGATCAGTGATGACGACGTCAGCGTCTCCAACGTGGATATTCTTCTTTCGACCGACGGCGGCGCGACGTTTGACACGGTGATCGCCGCGACCACCACGGATGACTGGGTGCAGACCTGGAACCCGCCCAATATCTGGGCACCGTATTGCCGCATCAAGATTGTGGCTCGCGACGGAGTGGGCAACACCGGGTCGGATCAAAGCCCGGCGGATTTCGCCATCACTGGCGCACCGGTACCGGGTGACGTGAGCTGCGACGCGCATGTGACGCTGGCCGACTTGCCGCCGTTTGTGGAGGCGCTGCTCGACGTCGGTTCATTTACTGGGTGCAACATCAACGCGGCGGATGTCAATGGCGATACGTTGATTGATGGCCGCGACGCAGCCGGCTTCGTGGACGCGCTCGTTCCGTAACAGCGCGCCCGATGTGCGGGGCATCTGTTTGGAAAGGGGCAATCTCATGTCTTCGTGTTTCCGATCTCCGGTCGGTTTTGGAATGTCGTTGCGCGCCGGTGCGGCTGTCTTGCTTCTATGCAGTGTTGAAGCGGCGCTGGGGCAATCCACGTCGCGCACTGTGTTTGTGTCAAACAACGGCAATCTTGAGGGCAGCGTGTCGGCCTTCACGGTAAACCCTGACGGGACGTTGGCGTTCGTCAATCGCGTCGTCACCGGGAGCCGGGCGTCGATCAGCGATCCTTGCCAGGGTTGCAACGCCTATGAGATTTCGATCACACCCAATGGCCGGTACCTCGCGGTGATTCACCCGGCCGGCGATATCGACGGCATCACGATCATGCAGGTCGCGGCCAACGCCGCTGTCTCGACCGTGGTGCAGTATGCCATGCCGTTCAATCAGGATGCGCCACTGGATGTGCAATGGCTGGACAACGAATACTTTGCGGTGGCATCGGCCGCCACGTCGCCGAACATGATTCGCGTGTATCGCTTCATCCCGGCCGGGCCGACGGTGTCGCCGGTGGGGGCGACGTCGATTGGATCGTCGGGGTTGGGATATCTTTGCAAACACCCGACGCTGCCGGTGCTGTATGCGAACAATTCGACGAATGACGTGGTATTGGCGTATACGGTCGGCCCGGGCGGGAGCCTGAATCTGCTCGACAGCGAACCGACCGGCGCGGTGTTTCCGCTGGATATCAATGTGAGCCCCAACGGACAGTTCCTCTATGGCGGTTGCGGTATCAGCGGAAGCGGGAACAAGATCGTGGGCATGTCGATTGATAACACCGGCGCGCTCAGCGGCATTGACGGCACGCCGTTTATCTCGCCGACGACGTCGACGTTTAACACATGGGTGTCGGATGACAATGCGTATCTGATTGTCGGCCACAGCACCTCGGGGCAGGTGCATACGTTTAATATCAATGGTGGAACCGGCGTGCCGACGGCCACCGGCAATTTCTTTGACGTGGGCATTCAAGGCGAAGGGCAGGATGTCCGCACGCTGGATAATCTGCTGTTCGTTGTTGATAACTTCAACGGGGCGACCGGGGTTTATTCATTCACGATCGGCGCGGGCGGGACGCTGACGCAGAACGGCGTGTTGACGAGCACGGGTGGCATTGCGCCGCGTTCGCTGGCGACGTGGACGGTGAATCAGCCGGGTGATTTGAATTGCAGCTTTACCATCGATCTGGACGACGTCGATCCGTTCGTACTGGCGCTGCTCGATCCGCCGGAATACGCCGTGCAATATCCGGGCTGCAATATCAATCTTGCGGATGTGAATGGGGATACGTTCACCGATGGGCGGGATGCGGCGGCGTTTACGGAGTTGCTGGTGCCGTGACGTGCGACACGTGAAGAAACAAGGAAGCCGGTTGCGTGGCGACGAAATAGCCCGGTACCTGGCCAGATGTCCGGGTGAGTTGTGCGACATCGTTCTTGCGCTTCGCGGGTTTGTTTTGAAAAATGCCCCTGAGGCGGATGAGTCGATCAAGTTTGGCGCGTTGTGCTACGCAATGCCAAACGCTGCCTATGGGGCGATCGGAGGCAATGTTTGCCTGATCGACTTTCGCAAGGGACAAGTCACGCTCGGCTTTCTTCACGGGGCATCGTTGCCTGATCGCTCGGGACTGCTGTTGGGCACGGCGAAATCGAAACGCTTTTTGATTATTCGAACGGTGGCCGATGCGCGACGCCGGGCGGTGGGGGCGCTAATCAAGGCGGCTATTTCGGTTGCGCGCCGGAATGTGCGATAACTTGCGATGCGGCGGTGAATACGGAGTTGCTGTTGCCGGAAATGTAAAGTAACGCGGCAATTGATTGGTGGAATCGTTGGTGGTTTGACGGATTTGTTCGAGGGCGACTCGCTTACATGCCCGACAAAGTTTGTTGCATTCGGCATATTGAGTTAGGTACACTACGATTAGGGTCAACGGTTTGGGCGATTGAATCGGTACGCAATTGCCCGCTTGATTCACTGATGTAAGGCGTCGATCTCTCGGGAATTTGCCATGCAAAGGGTGCGATCGCACTTGGCTGGGTTTGTGGCGGCGACGCTACTCACCGTTAATACCGCACTCGCAGACCCGCCGGGTTGGTATAACGCGTGGCCGCATCCACTCACACCCGCCCGTCATGCAATGATCTATGATTCCTTTCATAAATCAGCAATACTGTTTGGCGGCATTCAACAAGGCATTAACTCCAGCGCCACTTGGGGGTTTGACGGCATTAGATGGGGCCATCACTCAACAACTGGACCTGGTGCTCGAAGCGGTCATGCGATGGCATTTGATTCAACGCGCAATCGCACCGTGCTGTTTGGGGGAATTGATTCAGCTTCGTTTGGCGACACGTGGGAGTGGGATGGGGCGACATGGGTATTGGCGGCGACGACCGGGCCGTCGGCTCGATATGGTCACGCGTTAGCCTATGATTCGGTTCGACAACGTACCTTGTTATTTGGAGGAAACACCGGAGGCGCGGAGACTTGGGAGTGGGACGGAGCGACATGGACCTTGGTCTCAACTGCAGTCATTTCACCTCGAGTCAACCATGCCATGGCGTTCGACTCGGTGCGCAATCGAACGGTACTATTCGGTGGTTATGGTGGGTTTGATCCTCTTAATCCCACCACTCTTTCCGGGACGTGGGAATGGGATGGAACATCGTGGGCATTGAGTTCATCCACCGGACCAATAGGCCGGTTTTCGCATACGTTGGCATTTGACTCGATTCGACAACGAGTCGTACTGTTCGGTGGAAGAGGTCCAATTGATCCTTCACCGCGTTTTGGAGATACTTGGGAATGGGATGGTGTCACTTGGACACAGCGTGCATCGACAGGGCCGGCCGGCCGCGATTCTCATTCGATGGCCTTCGACAGCGCGCGAGGCCGAACTGTCATTTTTGGCGGCTCACGGGGATTCACAGGAACAAGCTTACCTTCGGGTTTTGACGACACTTGGGAATGGGACGGCGCGAAATGGATTCCTCGCAGCCCTAGCCGCCGATACGTATCGGCGATGGCGTTCGATCCGAATGACGGAACATCCTTGTTATTCGCAGGAAGGGGGGATAGCGGATTTTTGGGCGACACATGGAAGTGGGACGGTGAGATTTGGGCTAGACAGGACGCGACTGGCCCTTCTATTCGCCAATATCATGCTATGTGCACTGACACGTTTCGCGGCCGCATCGTGCTATTCGGAGGCTATGGAACAGGCGGCTATCGAGGGGACACGTGGGAATGGACTGGGACATCGTGGATGCAGGCACTTCCAGTCAATTCACCTACAGCTCGCTACGAACATGGCCTCGCGTTCGACTCGGCGCGGAGTCGCACAGTCCTTTTTGGCGGCTATGACGGAAGTAACTATCGGGGCGATACGTGGGAGTGGGACGGCACGAATTGGGTGGATCGAATGGTCGCAGGCCCCACACCAAGGGGTTGGATTTCCATGGCGTTCGACGAGGCGCGGGGACGACTCGTTTTGTTCGGTGGCTTCGACGGCGCGTCGCGGTTCGGCGACACATGGGAGTGGGATGGGACCATCTGGTCGCTTATGTCCACAACTGGTCCGACGCCGCGCGATTCCTATGGCATGGTTTATGATGCAACCCGCCAAGTTGTCGTGTTATTTGGTGGTTACGACCCGGCGTTGCAGAATGATACGTGGGAATGGAATGGAAGCGTTTGGACGCGACGTACATTGGGCGGCCCGCCGGCGCGTCAGCTTCATGCAATGTCGTTCGATCCCATTCGCAATCGCACCGTTCTCTTTGGCGGGTATGTCAATGCATCCGTGATCCTCGACGACACATGGGAATATCGTGGCGTTCGCCTCGGTGACATGAACGAAGACGGCTACGTGGACGGGTCGGATATTCAACCATTCGCCGATGCAGTTGTTGCGGGGTCCATCGATACCAACGATGTCTACAAGGGTGACATGGACGGCGATGGGTTACTGGGGGCAGCCGATGTCGATCCGTTCGTTAACGTCTTGATCGAGGCGGATTAATAGTTTAACCGTCAATACCTGCGGTCCGCACAGCGGACCCTACGCGTTTCGTCAGCCGATCAATGACTTCACCCGTGCCGCGATGTCCTTTGACGACAGGCCGACGTAGGTGAGGATGTCTTCCGTCGATTTCGCGCTCTTTGGCATCACCCGACAGTTCATCGCGGCGACGCGGATGTCGCCCTGTTCCGCGGCGTCTTCGGCGATTGCGCCGGCGAGGCCGCCGAGGTAGTTGTCCTCCACAACGAGGATGCGGCTACTCGTTTTTGCGGCGGCGGCGAAGATGGGCATCGTGTCGAGCGGGAGGCTGTAGGCGTCGATGAGTGTGACCTTCACGCCTTCCTTCGCGAGCATTTCTGCGGCCTTCTTGCATTCGTGCACCATGTAGCCGGTGGAGACGAGGGTGAGGGCGTTTCCTTCCATCAGAATGTGCGAGCCACCGATGTGGAACTTTGTGTCGGGCTTGTAGAGGAGGCCGACGTCGGGGCGGTGAGTTCGCATGTAGCAGAGGCCTTCGTGGTTAGCCATGAGTGCGGTGAAGTGATAGGCGGCGACGGCGTCGGCGGGTTGGAGGGAGACGCAGACGGGGCGGATGTTGCCTGCATTCGCGGACCCCACCCTGGCCCTCCCCTTATCAAGGGGAGGGAAACTAGTGCCGGCACTGGGCGAAGCCGAATCGCGGTCGAGGAAGCCGCGGGAGTCGGTCATGCTGGCGCTGCGGAAGTAGGCGACGTCTTGCAGACTCATCTGGCTGGGGCCGTCGGCGGCGAGGGAGACGCCCGCATGGGAGCCGACGAGCTTGATGTTGGCGCGGGTAATCATGGCCATTTCGACCTGGTCATAGGCGCGGGCGAGGAACTTGGCGAAGCTGCTGGCGAAGGGGATGTGGCCGGCGGCGGCCATGCCGGCGGCGACGCTGACCATGTTCTGCTCTGCGATTTTGCATTCGACGAATCGTGCCGGATACTTCTTGTAGAACATTTCGGAGAAGGTGGAGTTTCGCACGTCGCCGTCGAGGGCGGCGATGCGTTCGTCGGCGGCGCCGAGGGCGAGCAGGGCGGCGCCGTAGGCGCGGCGGGTGGCGACGGCGTTTTTCTCGACGAGCGAGCCGAGACCTGCGGCCGCCATGCCTTCGGCGAAGGGGGGGATGGCGATCGGCTTCTTCGCGGGGCGGGTGATGGATTGGGGTTTTGCGGGAATGCGCGAAGCTGCGCCGAGGGTGATCTTCAATTCGGAAGCAGTGGAATCGAGGTCGGCGATGCCCTTGTCGAGTTGGGCGGTGCCGAGGGGTTTGCCGTGGTTCGAGACGTCTTTGAGCGAGGCACAGCCCCAGCCTTTGTGGGTGCGGGCGACGATGGCGATCGGGGCTTTTCTCGCTGCGGCGTCGCCGAGGGAGGCCTTGAAGGCGTCGGCGTCGTGGCCGTCGATAATGATGGCGGCGAAACCGAAGGCCTCGGCCTTGCCGGCAATCATTTCGGCGGATTGCTGGCGCGAAACGTAGTCGGCCTGGCCCTGTCCGTTGCAGTTGAAGATGGGGATGACGTTGAAGAGGCCATGGTCGGCGATGAAGTCCATCGCTTCCCAGATCTGCCCCTCGCGGCTCTCGCCGTCGCCGATGAGGACGTAGATCTGCTTGTCGGATTTCGCAAGGCGCGCCGCGACGCCGAGGCCGGCACCGACGGAGAGGCCCTGGCCGAGTGAACCGGTGGCGGCGTCGAAGAATGGAAATCCTTCTGCGGGGTTCGGATGGCCGTCGAGGACGCTGTGTGTTTCGCGGAGGGTGGCGAGGTCGGCCTTGGTGAGTTTTCGAGCATTGGCGGGACTGTTACCGACGACACCGCCCATGTCGGCATAGACGGCGTAGACGGCGGGGACTGCGTGGCCTTCGGAGAGGACGAGCCGGTCGTTGCCGGGGTTCCACGGGTCGGCCGGGTCCCAGCGCATGACGTCCTGCATGAGCGTGACGACGATGTGCATGATGGCGAGACCGCTGGATGGGTGGCCGCTGCCGGAAGCGGCGGTCATGCGGAGAACGTCCTTGCCGAGTTCGATGGCTTTTGCGTTGGCGAATTCTTTTAGCGTCATGATCCCTCCGCCGGCGATATAGGCCGGACGATTGTTGGTGCGGAAACGGGACTTGAGTCCCGTGTGGTAGTGTGGGGGAAGGCGGTTGGCTTGGCAATTCCACCAGCAGTACGTGCGATTATCGAACGATGCCGCAGGTGTGCCGGGCATCCTTCGAAACCGACGAATGCGCGATATAATAAGAGCATGGCTGTCTCACCAACGCAATCAATTCTGGATCAGATTCGCGCGTTGACTCCTGAGGAGCAACTTTGTGTGGCGGAGGCGGTTGACAAGTTCACCTGGGCGCAGCGCTGGCGCGTCATTTGCAAACGGATTGCCGACCGAGTTGTTGCAGTCGGTCCGATTGCAGATGATCGCATCGACTCGGAAGTGCGAGATACACGCAATGAGAAGCCGTTATCCGAGCGGTCCTCGATACCTCCGTCCTGATCAGCGCACTGATGAAGGACTGGTGGGGACTGATGGCCGATGCGGTGGAGTCGGGCCGATTAGTCATTGTGACCTCCCCAGCGGCTATTGAAGAATTCGAAGATGTGGTTCGGCGTCCGAGTATTCGGGAGCTAATCGATACTGCAGATGCAGCATCGATTGCTGATTTACTCCGCCGGGCTGAACTTTGCTTACCCACGTCCATCGCCCCGGTTTGCCGGGATCCCAATGATGATTATTTGCTGGCGCTTGCCAGCGAATCACAGGCTGATGTGCTGGTGACGCGTGATGAAGATTTGCTCGTCCTAGAGAAGCATGGCAATACCGAAATCATTCATGTAGCCGAGTTTCTACGGCGAATGTGAGCCCAGGAAGAGGCCGCGCCATGACACAGACGACCTTGACCGTCTTTCAAAACTTGCTTTGTATTAGCCCATTGGTCATCTGTTACCTTTCTCCGTCGGTCGCATACCTGATTGGCAGACGGATCGCGCGCCGCAGACCAAAGTGGCCGCCGCCCTGGATTCGTGCCATTCATCGTTTAGTCGTTGGCCACCTCCTGGTACTCACGATTTATCTCGCGTGGTCATTGGGGTTCGACATGCTTATTCGATTCCGCTCAATCGGATGGTGGGAACTATTGCTGGTTCTGCCGTTGCCATTTGCAATCTTCTTCGGTCCAGCGGTTGCCACTGCAGTCATTCTCAGTGCCAGAGACGCGGTTGCTTTGCCTCGCCAGAATATCTGCATCAATTGCGAATACGACCTCACCGGCAACGTGAGCGGAATTTGCCCCGAATGTGGTGAGAAAATCGAGCCGCGAGACCAAGCCGAATCCAGTTAATCCAACATCGCCTTTCGCTCGCAATCGACTTTGCCACCGTTTATACTGGCTTGGTGGAATAATTCATCACAGGCGTGCGGCCTGTGAAATTTGCATACCTCTCCAAGGATGGACGAACGTGGATTCACTTCTTATTACCGGCGGGAACAGGCTCAAGGGGGCTATTTCGGTCAATGGTTCGAAGAACGCGGCGCTGCCGATCATGGCGGCAAGCATTCTGACCGAGGGCGAGACCGTTCTGAAGGGGGTGCCTCAGCTTGAGGATATTCGACACCTGGCCGCGCTGCTTGAGAAGCTGGGCGTCAACGTGTCGCGCGATGAGAAGGGCGGACTTCATCTCAAGGTTGAGGATGAGATGAACTGCCACGCCGAGTATGAACTCGTGCGGAAGATGCGGGCCAGCGTCTGCGTAATGGGGCCGCTCTTGGCGAAGCGACGGCGAGCGCAGGTGAGTCTCCCGGGCGGGTGCAACATTGGCGATCGGCCAGTTGATCTGCATATCCAGGGGTTCCAGTGTCTCGGGGCTGAGTCCGATCTGGTCGGCGGCGATATTCACCTGAAGGCGAAGAAGCTGAAGGGCACCGAGATGTTTCTCGGCGGGCCGTTTGGGTCGACGGTGCTGGGCACGGCGAATGTCCTGATGGCGGCGACGCTGGCCGAGGGGACGACGGTGATTGAATCGGCCGCGTGTGAGCCGGAGGTGATCGACCTTGCGAATTATCTGAATGCGTGCGGGGCGCGGATCGTCGGGCAGGGTACGCCGCGCATTACCGTCGAGGGTGTGAAGGAGCTGCACGGTTGCGAGCACACCGTGATTCCCGATCGCATTGAAGCCGGGACGTTCATGATGGCGGCGGCGATCACGAATGGTGACGTCATTATTAATAACTGCCGGCTCGATCACTTGATGGCGGTCGTGGATCGGTTGCGGGCGATTGGCGTGAACGTGGAGCGCAAGGGGGATGGCGTTCAGGTGTCGTCGTCGCGGCGTTTGGAGCCGGTGAGCGTGACGACGCAGCCGTACCCGGGATTTCCGACGGATTTGCAGGCGCAGATCATGGCATTGCTCTGCCTTGCGGATGGAAACAGCATCATTACGGAGAAGATTTTCCCCGACCGGTTTGTTCACGTCGCGGAACTGAACCGAATGGGGGCCCGGCTGCGGAAGGAAGGGCCGACGGTCATTGTTGAGGGGGTGAAGAATCTCGTGGGGGCACCGGTCATGGCGAGCGATCTTCGGGCGTCGGCGGCGCTGGTCGTGGCGGGTCTGGTAGCCAAGGGCAAGACCAAGGTCTCGCGTGTGTATCACATCGATCGCGGGTATGAGCGGATCGAGCAACGACTGGCCACGCTTGGCGCGGAGATTCAGCGAGTGCCCGAATGAACTGCGTTCGCTGCAACTATCTGCTTTGGGATTTGCCGGAGAACCGCTGCCCCGAGTGTGGGCTGCCCTTCGAAGTCACCGATTACGACTTTCCCAAGAAATCTGTCGCGTTTGTCTGTCGCACTTGTGAACAGTCGTATGCGGGAAACGATGAACACGGACTGCCTTCGCCGCGCCGGTTTATCTGCACGAAGTGCAATGCGCCGCTGGATGTCGCGCAGCTTCGTGTTCGCCCGCTTCGCGATGATGCGGTGGGGGAGCCGTTGCGGATGGGGACGCCATGGGAGCAGCGGCATCGCGTGGGGTTTGTGCGGGCGTATCTTGACGGCGTCGCACGACTGGCGATGCAGCCGCAGGAATATTTTCGACTGTCTGCGTCCAACCATAATCACGGCGAGATCGTGTTCAGCGTGCTGTGTGCTTATGTGGCGGGGGCCGTACTGATCGGCGCGATCATGCTGTTGCAATACGGCGGCCTGCTCACGTGGATGCCGGACATTCGGCTGCTGCTGAACAGTCGATTCACGCTGATGCTGATCGCACTCGTGCCGCTGATTCAGATCGTGTGGAATTATCTCTATGGGCTTCTGATTCAGGGGGTGCTGGCGATCCTGGGGCAGCAGGGTTCGGATTATGAATCGAGCGTGCGCGCGGTCGCGTTTGGAAGTGCGGTGTTGCCAGCGGTGCTCTTGTTGCCGCCGGTGGGGGTGCTTTGGTATATCCGCGTGGTTAGCAGCGGAGTGGAGCATTTGCATCACACCAGCCGGGGGCAGGCGTTGATTGCGACGATGATTCCCATGCTGCTGGCGGGTAATGTGCTTCTGATCGCGGGGTACGCGATGTTTGCGTCTTAGTGCATTGGCGTCAAAGCCGACCAAAAGGCGGAAGCACCGATCCTTTCTATCCCGAACTCCGCGGAAAACATGAAGTTACAACGTTTCAGCTATCAAAAAGGGAGTGCGTGGATTCCCGCAGTTTGGCTGTCCCGTGAGGGTGGAAGATTTTTTTTATAGTGGCGAAGAATCGGTACCATTCCGGGTATAATCGGTTCGCTTGCCCGCGAAGAACACATCTGAGTTCGCGCCGGCAGTTCTGAGTTGTCAAACGGTTCGGGAGTGAGCAACTCTGGCTTCTCATTTTTCCATTCGATTGAATTCGCATGCATCTGTCGATGCTGCGCAACTTTTCAGATACAGCGTATTTTGTTGACCGAGTGAACGTGGGGGAGGGAGATTTGTCATGCGTCGCTTTTCTATTGAATCCAGTTCGACTTTTCGGCTAACCACCTGGTTGTGTAGCGTGTTCATGTCGTTTTTCTGTTTGGGTGTGGCAACAGCCTTCGGACAGATCATTCCTTGCCCAGTCGCCGATACGCTCTGTGCAAGCCCAACGATGAACTGCACGACGACCGTCACCGGAACTCAGTGCTTTGCCAAGAAACTCGTTCTTAATCCAGCGCCAGGTGGAGTGTCGGCCGTGGAGTGCGCGTGCTATGCCGGTGAGTGCGGCGCGATTTCGTACGTCGCGGCTGTCAATTCCGTCCGATGTCTGGCGACCTGTCCGGTCCCACCTGCAGGAAACGAATGCCAGGTCATCGTCACCATTCCTCCACCCATGGGGTCCGGCATTCCGACTCCCTCCGGCACTAACTTCCTTGATATCACCCCCTATCCACCCGGAACCACCTTTGAATGCGGATGCGTACCCTCGCAACCGCCGCCCTGTATGCCCAACACATCCGGCACTGCTTGCAACCCCACTCCATGTCCGCCCGATCCGCTGGGATTGCCGCAGGCATGTCTACCGGTTTGCATCAAGGTCGGCCCCAATGGTCAGCAGCAAATCATTGATTGTGTTTGCATGCCAACCAACCAGTGCCATATCGAGTTCGGCCCGGTGCCGGGTACGCCGATTTGCGTGGGGGATTGTCCTCCGGGTTGGATTTGCAATCGCACCGAGTTCTACAACCCCGCGGATGGATCGACAACTTATTGCTGCCATTGCGAGCAGCCGCCGATCTGTGAGCCGCTTCCAGACAATTCGGCCTGTGCCCCGGTTCAATGTCCCCCGGATGCACTGGGCATGCCGCAAGAGTGCAAACCGAAGTGCATTTTCATTGACAACCAGGGCCTCATAACCGTTGGCAACTGCACGTGCGACAGCCCCGATCGTTGTCACGCCGAAATGGACCCGACCGGGCCGATCTGCGTCGGCATTTGTCCGCCGGGGCAGGTCTGCATCCAGCGGATTACACCGACCGCGAACGGGACGTCCTATTGCTGCATCTGCGTTGACGATCCACCGTTCTGCGAGCCGACGACGGATGGCCAAGGATGCAAGCCGTTTAATTGTCCGCCGGATGCCACGGGCGTTCCGGAAAATTGCCGTCCGCGTTGCGTGCGTCGCAGTCCGAATGGAACGTTTACCGTCATCGATTGCGATTGTCGTGGCCAGAATGAGTGCCACGTCGAAGCGGTTGCGGGAACGCTTCCGTTCTGCTCGGGCGCTTGTCCCCCGGGGACGTACTGCGTCGAAAATGTCATCTATAACGCTGACGGATCTGTCGACACGTGCTGCGATTGTCGGCCGGTGATCTGTGAATGCCCTGGCGACATCGATGGCAACGGCATCCTGAACGGTTTGGACATCGCCGGAT
>CAZSBF010000076.1:0-20522 GCA_964605185.1 uncultured Planctomycetaceae bacterium | reverse complement strand
CGTCACAAACACGCCCTCGAGCGAAGCTTGGTTAGTCTAGATATGGCAAAGAACTCCACGAGAGACGGCGTGTCGTTCGAATTCGTAGCAATTGATATTAAGAATGCGATCTCATCGCTCGGCGAGATTGTCGGAGAAATATCCAGTGATCTTGTACTGAACAACATATTCGCCAGTTTTTGCATCGGAAAGTGATGTTTCACGTGAAACATCCATGAAGGCGTGGCAATCATTGTTCCACGTGGAACATACTTAGTGTCAAAAAGATGAAAAAATACGATATTGTCATAGTTGGGGGCGGCCATGCCGGTTACGAAGCGGCTTTTTCTTCATCATTAATGGGTTGTTCGGTCGCTCTAATATCTATGGAAAAGTCCAAGATCGGAACATTGTCCTGCAATCCCGCCATCGGAGGAACGGCAAAAGGTCATCTAGTCAAAGAGATTGATGCTTTGGGTGGACAAATGGGATTCATCACCGACAAAGTTGGAATACAATTCAGAATGCTAAATATGTCAAGGGGACCGGCGGTGTGGTCGCCAAGGGCCCAAGTAGATCGAGCCGGATATCCTAGAATGACCCAGTTTCTACTTGAACGCATGCCCAATTTAGACATATTTGAAGCAAATGTCGTGGAGGTTGTTGTCGAAAGCGGAACCGTATCGGGCGTGAAAACATCCGAAGGATCGATCATGAGATGCAGAACAGCGATCCTTACATGTGGGACATTCCTCAATGGAATCATTCACATAGGCCTAAAGAATGTCAGTGCGGGCAGGTTTGGAGAAAAGCCGGCTCTTGGGATTACAGAATCCCTTGTCGCGCTTGGTTTTGAAAGTGCACGTCTTAAGACAGGAACACCTCCCCGGATTGACAAAGCGACGATAGATTTCAGCAAATGTGAACCTCAATACGGTGATGATCCGCCAGAACCATTTTCATGGCGGACAGATCGGATCACCAATAAACAAGTCCCATGTCATCTGACTTATACGAATAACGCCACACATGAAGCGCTACGAAAAGGTTTTGATGAGTCGCCAATGTTCACCGGAAGGATCAAAGGTGTTGGACCCAGGTATTGCCCTTCAATAGAAGACAAAATCAATCGGTTTGCAGACAAAGAGCGTCACCAGATCTTCCTCGAGCCGGAGGGTTATGATTCTCCTGAGTATTACGTCAATGGCTTTTCTACCAGCTTGCCCGAATCGATTCAGGACGAAGCTATCCATACAATACCCGGACTAGAGAATGTCCGAATATTGAGGCCCGGATATGCGGTCGAGTATGATTTCTTTCCGCCTTATCAGATCAATCTGAACATGGAGACCAAGGGAGTTGAAGGTCTCTTTTTTGCAGGTCAGATCAATGGAACTTCTGGTTATGAGGAGGCTGGTGCGCAAGGTCTGATGGCTGGAATCAATGCGGCACTGAAAGTCAAAGATCAAGACCCGTTGATTATTCGTCGAAATGAAGCCTACATCGGAGTATTGATCGACGATCTTGTTAACAAGAGTACACTTGAGCCGTATCGCATTTTCACTTCTTTGGCTGAGTATCGACTCCTGCTGCGACAAAAAACCGAACGACCGCGTGCACCATCACAAGGGAATCCGCGTCGAAGAACTATCCGACGACCCATGACGACCGCCGTCCGCCTTAACCGAGCCGCGACCGTGAGGGAGCGGTTTCTTCGGGCAATGAAGCAGCTCCACGACCGCGCAATCAGCGAATGACTCGACTACCTTGGCAAAATTGCCGCGAATTGGCGACGATTCGAAATGTTTGCTAACGTGATTATCAATGGAGGTGGCTTCAGGAAAAACACGCCCTGCAATCTTGCGAGAGCAAGAATCATTGAAGTAAGTCGTGTTGATGGAGATTCAGATTGGAAAAGAAGCGGCAACACAAACGACTGAACATATTGGCGCGCTGGCTGTATCCGGAACTCTCGCTCTTTCCGACACCTGAGGCAAGAACGATAGCCTTTCGTGCCGTAAGAAAGGTGATCCTGAAGAGCCCTCGCTATTGGCTCGGTAGCATCGTATCAGCCCTTGTGTACTTCACAATGGTATTCAAGGTGAATGACTATCGGCTAATACATGGTTTACGAGATGCTATGTTCTGCAGCTTAACCCTTACCACGTTATTCATTGTGTGCCTTTATAAGCTTGCCCTACCACGAGCCGAAGTTCGAACCCGGCTGCGCGAACTTCTGATCGATCTTGGAATTCCAATTTGCATGCAGTGCAATTATTCACTCGTCGGAAATACTTCTGGTACGTGCCCCGAGTGCGGAAGTGAAATCTCTGAAGATATTCGGTCAGTCATTGCGAAGTGCAGCGAGCCGCCTACATAATGGGAGCAGGCCGCGTGCTCGCGCGTGCGGCTCGTTGCGAGGATTACTCCTTGAACTGCTTATCCTTATACGCCTCGAAAAGATGTTTGAGTTTGCCGCGCTGGTATTTGCCGGTGCTGGTGACGGGGATGTCGTTGCCGAAGAGGACGACCTTGGGGCATTTCGTCCAGGGGATGCGCTCTTTGCAGTACGCAATCACCTGTTCCTGCGTGAGCGTGGTGCCGGTCTGCGTTTGCACATACGCGCCGACTTCTTCGCCCCAGTAGCGATTGTCAAACCCGACCGCGAGGCCGACGCGGATGCCGGGCATGGAGTTCAGCACTTCGTCGATCTCGAAGGGCGACAGGTTGATGCCGCCGCGGATGATCAGTTCCTTGATGCGGCCGGTGATGAAGAAGTAGTCGAGGCCGTCCTTGCCGAGGCGCTTGAAGCCTTCGTCGCCGCTGCGGAACCAGCCGAACTTGAAGGCCGTGGCATTCGCCTCGGGGTTTCGGTAATAGCCGACCATGACGTTGTGGCCGCGGATGACGATTTCGCCCTTCTTGCCATCTTCCACGGGTTGCCCCTGGTCGTCGTGGATGGCCATTTCGTTGGCGAGGACGGGGCAGCCGATGCTGGGGAAGCCGTGGTCGTACATCCACGAGCAGTGATCCTCCCACTCGAGGTCGGTGGGGAGGAAGCAGGAGTAGCAGACGGTTTCGGAGAGGCCGTAGCCGTGCATGATCTTGACGCCGAACTTGTCCTGAAAGTCGCGGGCCAGTTCGACCGAGAGCGGGCCTGCGCCGCAGATGAAGTGGCGGAGGGTGGCGAGGGACTGCACGTCGAACTCTTCGGCGGATTCGATGAGGAATTGGAGCAGCGTGGGCACGACGCTGACGATGGCGACGTCGTGGCGGTGGAGCTTGGCCCAGAAGCCGCCGGTGCGGAAGCGTTTGTTGACGACGACCTGTGCCCCGACAAAGGCCGGGGTGACGAGGGTGACGATGGTGCCGTTGACGTGGTGGATGGGCAGCACGTTCATCATCACCGTGTGTTCGTCGATGCTGTGCCATTGGCTGATCGAATAGGCGTCGGCGAACATTTGTTTTTGGGTGAGCACGACGCCCTTGGGGTTGCCGGTGGTGCCGGAGGTGTAGACGACGAGTGCTTCGCTATCCCACGAGACGGCGGGCGGGACTTTCGGCGTGGGGTGCGGGGCGACGTCGGCGAGGGCGGCGAGGAAATCATCCCAGCCGGCCTCGAGGGCGGCGGAGCGGCTCGCGCCGTCGAGGACGAGGGCGAGTTGAAGATCGCCGGCCGGATTCTTGGGCATGGCGTCGAGGCATTTTTCAATGTGGGTGAGGTCTTCGCGCGTGCTGGTGTGGACGACGAAGAGGGTGGCCTCGCTGTTTTCGAGGATGTAGGCGACGCGGGCGTCGTCTTCGCTGGGGTTGATTGGCACAACGCGGGCACCGATGCGCCAGCAGGCGAAGTAGAGGGCGACGGTGAGCGGTTGGTTGATGGTCAGCGTGGCGACGCTGCTGCCGGCGCGGATGCCATATTCGTGTTCGAGGAGGCAGGCGACGCGCTGGATGAGTTCGGAAAATTGGCCGAAGGTGAAGCGGGTGGGCTCTTCATTGTCGGCGGAGCAGGGGTAGTAGGTGAGCCACGGGCTTGCGGCGCGTTCGGTGGCGAGGCGATGCCAGAGTTCGCCCATGTTCTGGTAGGGGAGGTGGTCTTCGATGACGGGGACTGTGTCGCAGCGGTGTGCCTGCTCGATAAGCCGGGCGGTGGCAGCGTCGAAGGAAATGGCACTGGATGCGGGCATGGCGGAGGGCTCCTGAGAATTCCCAGCGTCGGCGGTGGGTCCGAATGCCGGAGGGTGCATCTTAACGAATTGGGCTGGGGGTTCGAGGCGTTGGTTGGCTTAGATGCGAAATGCAACCGGTGGCTCTGCGGGACGTATCAAATGCAAGCAGGAGACTTTATGAATCGCAGGTCGCGGCGGGTGGTAACTGTGGGCTTGGTATGTGCGACAGTCATGGCGTTCGGACTTGTTGCGATGTCGTTATTTGCACGTAGTCTCAAACCTTGCACTGTCTTGCGAATGGAAGCGTGCGTCGGACCGAACGGCACGCTTTCCCAGGGAATCAAGATGTATCACTATGACATGGGAATGTGGCCGGAGAAAATGGAGGATTTGATTACGCCTCCATCTGATCCAACATTGAGAACGAAGTGGACAGCATATCTCGAGGATCGATCCGTTCTGAAGGACCCGTGGGGCCACGATGTCAGATATCGGTGTGGGGCCAAGGCAGTGCATAACCTCGGGCAATTTGATCTCTGGAGCATCGGCCCTGATGGAGTGGATGGGACGGAAGACGATATTTGCAACTGGAAGTTGGATTCGAAGCGGTGAGATCAGGCGTCGGGCGCTTAACCAATAGTTGGCGGCGTGCGAAGCCGTTCGACGACATCAGTGAAACCCGTTTGCAGGGTTGGGCATGCTTCGATGAGTTGCGCGATCAACTCGCGTCGGATCATGAATTGGTTGAAGGGATCGGTCGAGGGTTTGAGATGGTCTGGTATTTGCGAATTCAACAGACAACGGATGATCTCGCTCTTGCTCTCGGAAAATATAAGGGTGGCGTCGCGATCGCGAGCTGCCTTATTGTAATCGGCGTCCACCACCGCCGTTTCCTTCTCAGACATAAGCTGAGAGATTTGCTTATCAAATCGAATCAGCAGCGAATAGATCAGGGTATCGGCGCTGGCTTCTGTGACCGTCGGCTCCCTTGGATTCATCGGATCCCGCGACGACGCATTTGACTGTTTACCCTCCACTCCCGCGCCCAGTAGATTCAGTACTCCTTCTCGCGCTTGCTCGACCCGAACTTGATGTCCGGCCAACACTCGGGCAGGCACACTGTCCCGTACGCGACATAATCCGAGGAGGACGTGTTCCGAGCCGACGTAGTTGTGGTTGAGGTTCCTGGCCTCCTCAAGTGCGTATTGGATCACAAGCTTGGCACCGGTGGATTGCGGCAATTTGCCGACGACCTCGTCTTGTTTGATCGGCTTGAGTTCGTCGAGGACTGCCTGACGAACCTCTTGCAGATCGACACCGAGGTTCTTGAGTACATTTACGCCGACGCCCGTCCCCTCGCGTATGAGGCCCAGTAGGATGTGTCCGGGGTCGATGTACTCATAGCCGGCGGCTTGGGCCTCGTGATTCGCGAAGGCCATGATCTTTCGGGCGCGATCGGTAAACCGTTCGAACATGAAAGGCCTCCTATCGGGGTTGGGAAGGGGTGAAAGGCGTTTGTGGGCATTGAAACAAGGGGTGAGGGGCGGGGCAAGACTGGGTTAAGGAATTGTTGTGATTTCCTTGCTACGGGGCGTGTGATTTGTTAAGATGCGAACGTTAACATTTAGACTACGCCGGGCAAATGGGGTGGTGCCGAGGCGTGCTAAGTTTGAATTGACGTTGTGTGAAGTCGGATCAGGAGGGCATGTCATGTCAGTAAGTCGCGTTTCACGATTGGTTGCGATTGCCTTGGTCGGATGCGCGTCGATGGCGCTGGCCGTCGGCCCGCAGGTGATTTACTCCGAGGTCGCGGCGAGTCCGACGGGCGTCGTGCCGGGTGCAAAGGATGCAGCCGGGAACCCGGTGGTCACGAATTGGCTGGCCTTGGAAGAGGTCTCCATGCGGCATGATGGCGGGGAGTGGATGATCAAAGGGCGAACCACTCAGGCCTCCACACTCGATTCGATTCTGGTCAAGGGCGGCGGCGCTGTCGGATCGGCGTTTGCGCAGGACGGCCAGCCGCTCCTAGGCGGTGTGGCGGGTGAGCAGTACGACTTTTTCGATTCACCGAACCCGGCCTCGTGGGACAGCGTGGGGAACATCGGATTCAGTTGTCGCGCCAAGGGCGGCGTATCGACGCGGGCCGAGAAGATCATCCGCGTGGTTGGTGGGGTGCATACCATCATCCTGCAGCAGGATGACCCGGCGCTGGGATTGACCGATTTGTTGCCAGCACCCTCGGGGGATGAACGATTCGGAAACTCCATGAATTCAGTGCAACTGCTCGACATCGGAGTTGCATCCTTTGTCAACACGCCGATTACGAACATGCACAGCTCGCGGTATCCGGCGTTCTTCAAGGGGAATACGTCGTTCAAGCAGTCCGGCGTCTCAACGATTGCCGGCGAAGTGTGGGACAACTTCGTGCTGGACGGCGCTGGTGGAACACCGGATGGCACGCATTGGTTCGCAAAGGGCGACACGGAGATCGCGGATACGACCAAGGACCTAATCCTCGCGGTGGACGATGCGGTAGTGATGCGAGAGAACACCCAGGTGGCTGGCGTGGGATCGCCGCTCATGGCGGACGTGTTTTTCACGCGAATGCTGGATAATGGCGACTGGTTTTCCCGCGGCGACGACCCGGCCGACAACGACTGGGCCGTGCGAAACGGGACGCTGATGGCCAAGACCGGCGACGTGTTTGCCGGTGCGGAGGCCTGGGGCGTGAGCTTCCTGGCGTTCACCGGCAATCATGCGGGTGATTGGTTGCTGGCCGGTTCGACGAACAATGCGGATCCGAATCTGGACGAAGTGCTGGTCTATAACGGTTCGACGGTTCTGCTTCGCGAGGGTGATGCCATCGACCTCGATGGCAATGGTCTCTATGACGACGATACCTTCTTGCGGAGCATTCAACCCAACGACGTGCACCTCACGGATGCGGGCGAGGCTTACCTGTTGGTGACCCTCAAGAACGCCGCCGGGACCAACCTCGGGGACGGCTTCCTGAAGATGAACGTGCCCGAGCCTGCGACACTGACTCTGCTTACGGCGGCGGTGTTGGGCCTTTCGCGGCGTCGGAAATCGGCGCGTTAATTCGCGTCGGATTGCAGCGGTCAGGTCAATTTCAAATCATGGCATCGCGAAGGAAGTCCCGCGTGACGACGTGCGCGGGGGCGTCGAAGATCTGCGCCGGCGGACCGGACTCAACGATCTGGCCGTCAGCGAGGACGTGGACGCGGTGGGCGCTCTTTCGCACAAATCCCATGGCGTGGCTGACGACGATCATGGTCTGGCCGTCGGCGGCGAGATCGGCCATGACGGCAAGGACTTCGGCGGTCATCTTGGGGTCGAGGGCGCTGGTGGGTTCGTCGAAGAGGATCACGTCGGGCTGATTCGCGAGGGTGCGTGCGATGGCGACGCGCTGTTGCTGGCCGCCGGAGAGGGTGCTGGGGCGGGCGTCGATCTTGTCGGAGAGGCCGACGCGCGTGAGCAGGGCGCGGGCGCGGGGTTCAGCGGCGTCGCGCGATTCGCGTCGGACGTAGAGCGGGCCACACATCACGTTTTGCAACACGGACATGTGCGGGAACAAGTTGAACTGTTGAAAGACCATGCCGACGCGAAGGCGAAGGGATTGAAGCGTCGCGTGCGCGGCGTGGAGATGCGCGCCGGGAGCGATGGTGACGTCGTCGATGCGAAGAGAGCCGGCGTCAAAGGTTTCGAGGCCGTTGATGCAGCGCAGGAGCGTGCTCTTGCCTCCGCCCGATCCACCAATGAGGACAGCGACTTCGCCTTTGGCGACCTGCATGGAGACGCCGCGGAGGATGTGGCGCGGGCCGAAGCGCTTGGCGAGGGAGTCGATTTGAATCATGCGTGGCCTCCATGGGGCGCGCCGGCCATCTTCGATTCGAGCCGGCGCGTGATGATGGAGAGCGGGTAGCTCATGGCCATGTAGAGGAGGGCGGTCATAAGTGCGAGGGGCAGGATAGCACCGGTGCTGTTGGCCATGACGTTGTATTGCTTGGTCAGCTCGGTGATGGTGATGACCGAGCAGACCGAGGTGTCTTTGAAGAGAGCGATGAAGTCATTGGTGACCGGCGGAATGACGATGCGCACGGCCTGAGGCACGATGACGCGGCGCAGGGCGGTGGGGCGGGACATGCCGAGAGCGAGGGCGGCCTCCATTTGGCCGCGGGGTATGGCCTGCAGGCCGGCGCGGTAGATCTCGGCTTCGTATGCGGAGTAGTTGATGGCGAGGCCGGCGATGGCGGCGACGATGGGGCTGAGGGCGATGGGGGAGATTTCGGGGAGGAGGAAATAGAGCACGTAGAGTTGCAGCATGACGGGCGTGCCGCGAAGGACTTCGACGTATGCCGCGAGGGCGAGACGGACGGGCGCAGGGCCGTAGAGGCGGCCGAGTGCGACGAAGAGGCCGACGATGATGGCGAGAGGCATCGCGGAGACGGAGAGCAGGACGGTCATCCCGGCGGCCTTGAGCATGACGGGGCCGTAGGTGGTGACGATTTCGCTGATGCCGGGGCGCACGGTCGAGGCGGCGCCGGGTTTTGCGCCGAGGAGTTTTTCTTGGGTGGCGTTCCAGATGTGGTACTTGTCGTAAATCGCTTTGAGGCGGCCGTCGCGAAAGGATTTTTCGATGGTGGCGTCGAGTGCGGCGACGAGACGCTTGTCTTCCTGGCGAGCGAAGAGGACATAGAAGCCGGGTTCGACCGGCGAGCCGACGAACTTAAGGCCGCGGCCCGATGGGTGATCGCGGTAGTAAATTGCGGCGACCCAGTCGGTGAGGGTGGCTTCGTGCAGGCCGTTGCGGACCTGGGCCATGGCGTCGGTGGTGCCATCGTATTCGATCAGTTCGGCGCGGTCGGCGAAGCGGCTGCGGATATAGGTTGCGGCGGCGGTGCCGCGGAGGACGGCAATCTGCGGGGCGCGGCCGTGCGGCTTGCGATCGAGGTCGGGCCAGTCGGTGATCGTGCCGTCGTCGGCCTTGGCGAGGAGCTGCATTTCATAGATGTAATAGGGGCGCGAGGCGAGCATGCGGCCGGCGCGTTCGGGCGTCCACTCGTAGCCGTTCATGATGACGTCGATGCTGCCGGAGCGAAGGAGTTCGGGCAGGGTGTTCCAGTCGGATTGCTGGAATTGGGATTTGACGCCGAGTTCGGCAGCGAAGAGGGCGGCCAGGTCGACTTCGAATCCGATGACGCGACTGGGGTCGGTGGGGTCTGGAAAAATGTACGGCCCACCGCCCTCCTGATCGCCGCCCCAGATGAGGAGGCCGCGCTGGCGGATGGTGTCGAGGGTGTCGGCGCGGAGCGCGAGCGGCGCACAAGGAATAAGTGCGAGGAGGCAGGCCAGCGTCAGTCGGTGTTGCGTCACGGCGGAAATAATACGATGTTTGGCGCGACGTGGAATGAGAAAGCGCCCGCGGAGAAAAATATTTTTCGCGCCATGCGAATCGTTCGTGGCCGTTCGGGAATTGACTTGGTGCGCGATGCCGGTGCCGTACGTTGAATCCAGCGGGTGCATGGTTAGACTTGCGGGATCATGGCAAAGCGAGATGCACATGCGGAGCTAAGTCGGGAGGATGTGGCAGAGATTCTGTCGGTGCGGTCGACGTATGGTCGTGGTGCGACGGGGTTGAAGAAGAAGCTGCTTCGTCGGTTGATGCGGTTGAGGCTTAGTGAGCCGGCGGTGATTCGCGAGTATCACGAGGCGCTGCTTTTTCTCGCGGCCTATCCGGATGATCGGGAGGTGTGGGGGCTTTGCCAGCGTGGCTTTCGACGGATTGCAGCGGAGGTTCGGCGGCTGACACGCGCGAGCAAGTTGGTAGATCGGCGGCTGGAGAATTCAGGGGTGGCCGGCACGCGAGTGACCTGTCACTACTCGATCGATTTGCTGGCGTGGATGGCGGAACGATTTCCGCGCGAGGTGGAATTCGATTGGGAGGATGGATCGCTCGGCGACGACTTCGATGAAGTGCTGCCGATGCTGGCCTCGCGCGTCGAGGGTGATGGGTTGATGGCCGATCACCTGACGACACGGGAGTGGGTGCGGCAGGCGAAGGGGCGATTTCGGGGGTCGGATCTGTCATGGATTGTGTCGCGGTTTCAGCGGATGGGAGTGGATGGGCCGCTCCTTGATCGCGTGTTTGACTCGTTGGAGCTACCAGTGGTTTGGCGCGTTGGGGCGAAGGCCTCGCGCACGCTGGGGCGGCTGCCGGGGGCACGGGCGTTTTGTCATGGGGATGGCATTCACAAGCTGGGCGCAATTCGGGAGGAGGTCTTGCGGCCGGTGCCGAGGGAGGAGGCCGTGTCGGCTGCCGAGGCGCGGCGGTTGATGGACGTGGTGCGGACGGCGCTGGCGGTTCGACAGCGTGAGACGGACGCGGCGACGTACACGCAAATGGCGGAGGTGCGGCGGTGGCGGCTGGAGCGCGGGTTTGATGTGGTGATGTATGGGATGACGCCGGAGCGTCGGCTGCCGATTGAGAGTTTCTATGGGTTTCTGTTGGCGAAGAATGGGATTCCGCTGGGCTATGGCGGCGGGTGGGTGTTCTTTGATCGGTGCGAAATCGGCGTCAACATTTTTGACAGCTTTCGCGGCGGGGAATCCGCGTATGGATTTGCGCAAGTGATGCGAGTGTATCGGCGGGTGTTTCGATCCCGGAGGTTCACCGTTGATCCGTATCAGTTTGGCGATGGGAACCCGGAGGCGATCAAGTCGGGGGCGTTCTGGTTTTATTATCGACTTGGGTTTCGGCCGTTGGAAAAGAAACTGGCGGAACTGGCCACGGAGGAATGGGGGAAGATCGGGGCGAATCGAGCCTATCGAAGTTCGGCGTCGGTGTTGCGGCGGCTGGCGCGAGCGCATATCGCGATGGATCTGGAGGATGGAGTGAAGGACACGCCGGACTTGAAGCGAATCAGTCTGGCGGCAACGAAGTGGATCGGCCGGCGGTTTGCGGGAAATCGAGAAGCTGCGGAGGCGTGGGCGGTGAGGCGGGTTGAGCGGATGAGCGGCATGCGCCTGGAAGTTGCGAAGGGGGTTCGGTCGCTGGCGATGCTAGTTGCGATGGAAAATGGCATGGAGCGGTTGCCAAATTCCGAGCGGCGACTAGTGGGGAAAGCTGTGCAGGCGAAGGGCGGTGCGCGCGAAGTGGAATATTCGAGGGCGTTGCTGCGGTGTGATTGGTTGCGCGAGGCGTGGAGCAGTTACGCCGTGCCGAAGAGGCGGTCTCCTGCGTCGCCGAGGCCGGGGACGATGTAGCCCTTTTCGTTGAGCTTCTCGTCGACGGCGGCGGTGAAGACCGGCACATCAGGGTGGGCGGCGATGAGGCGTTCGATGCCCTCAGGGGCGGCCACGAGGCAGAGCACCTTGATGGAGTTGGCTCCGGTTTTTTTAATGAGATCGATGGCCGCGGTGAGGGAGCCGGCCGTGGCCAGCATGGGGTCGATGACGATGACATCGGTCTTGGCGATGTCGGGCGGCATTTTGTTGTAATAGGTGACGGGTTCGAGCGTGTCGTGGTCGCGGTAGATGCCGAGGTGGCCGACGCGGGCCGAAGGGAGCAATTGCAGGATGCCCTCGACCATTCCGAGGCCGGCGCGAAGGACGGGCACGAGGGTGAGGCCGCGGGACATGGAAACGCCGTCGCAGGGGCCGAGTGGTGTTTCGACCGAGACGTCTTTGGTGGGGTAGTCGCGGGTGATTTCAAAGGCCATGAGCCGGGCGATCTGGCCGACAAGGCGGCGAAATTGCTCGACGCCGGTGCGTTTGTCGCGTGCCCAGGTAAGGCGTTCCTGAACAACAGGGTGGCGGATGATGGTGACGTTTGGCCACGAGCGGTGAGTCATGAGCGGCTCCTTCCGCAATTGTCGGGGAAGGGCTGGGAATGTTCCAGTCGAACGCGGAAGTGAATAGGCGTGGATTTGGCGAGCGCCAATTGCAAGTATGCTTGCTTATAGGCGCGAGAGAACCCTTACGGGCGAGGCTCGGCTTGGGTGATGGTCAACCCGTCGCACCCTATGGCGTGAGTGCGTCGGTGAACATGACGAGGTCGGCGCCGTCCACGTCGGTGTCGCCGTCATAGTCGCCCGCGCAGACGGGGAGGACGAGGTTGCCGAGCAGCAGGTTCACGTATGGGTCGATGTCGTTGACGTCGACGACGCTATCGGCGTTTGCATCGCCGGGCTGATAGACGATGACATTAACGGTTGCGCAACCGGGGCTGAGCAGCCCGCTGATCGTGTTGCGGGCCTGCCCATGGTAAGTGGTGGTAACGAGCGGGTTAACGCCGAACGGGTTGCCCGAACCGACCAGCGAACCACCACAGGAACCGGTGTACCAGTCGATGGTCTCATTCGCACCGATCGTGGCGGACAGATTAACAAGATCGCCGGGACAGACGGGCGAGGCGGAAGCCTGCGGGCTGCTCGGGTTGGCGGGGGCCGCTGGCGTGATGGTGAAATTGGCGTTGGAGATGTCAAAGAAGATGTTCCCGACGGCTTCAACCTTAACACGTGCCTGAGTGGTGTTGATATTGGGTAGCGTGACGACTTCGGAGCCGTCGTTCGGGGTGGTTGCCAGAAGCGTCGTCGGGAAGGTGTTGCCGCCATCGGTGGAGAGCATGATTCTCACGTTGGCGGTGTTGATCGGGGCGCCGTTGGTGCCGGCGACGACCCATGTGACGGTTTGATTGCCGCTCCAGCTTACAGCGGTGTTTGGCGAGGAGACGCTGAAGGGGCCGCCCGCGGTGTTCACGATGACGTTCATATCGTCGGAGTTGGCGCCGCCGGTGCCGGCACGATTGTCGCGGATGGTGCAGCGGAAATTCATGGTTCGATTGGTCGTGGGGACGCGCTCAATTTTTAGGGAAAGCGTATTGGCCAAGACCGCACTTAGTCTTGGGAGGGTTCTACTCATCGACGTTTCCGGAGTGAAGCTTCGGAAAAGTGGGCTGCTTCCGTTGTCGGCCGCGCCGAGACCGCCGACGACGCCGGCTGTCTGCGCGGGGCCCAGATCCCGCTCTTCCCAGCAATAGGTCACTGCATCGCCATCGGGATCGCTTCCGCTTGCGGCGGTAAGGACGAAGGGTGTACCGCTGGGAATCGTGTAATCCGGCCCGGCATTTACGGTTGGCTGGTTGTTGCCCGTGTTGACGGCAGTCGCGCAGGAGTTCCCTGTGCCGTTTATGAAGTTGCTAATCTCCTGAACGCTAATGAAGCCGAAATACGGATCGCTGTGGGCCTGCAGGTTGTCGAGCGCTCCGCAAATACCGGCGTAGCTCATGATCGTCGAGCCGCTACCAGGTTCATAGGCGGTCGAACCGTTGCGATTGGAGCCGCAGTTTGTAGAGGCGCCATTGAAGTTGTGATTGCCTGCGAATTGGTGGCCCATTTCGTGGGCCACGTAATCGATCCAAAATCCGTCCCCGGTGGGATTGCCTAGTCCGGTTACACCGCGGGCCTTGGAGCTTCCGCAGACGACGCCGAGGCCCGCGATTCCGCCACCGCCGGTGCTGAAGACGTGGCCGATGTCATAATTCGCGCTGCCGATCACGGCGTTGAGGTTAGTTACGTTCTGTCCCAGCATGGTCGAGCCACTGCTGTTGGTATAGGGGTCGGTCGCGCCGTCGGTGTACACAACAAGGTTATTGTTGGCGACCAGAATCATTCGCACTGCAACTTCCGTTTCGTAGACACCCGACACCCGATTGATGGCGGTCACAATCGCGGCTTGGCCGAGGGCGACGGTCCCGCCGTGAAATGCGGTGTATTCGCCCGTGGCCGCACAGGCCAGCATGTACTCTTTGCGTGTCGTGCCGGTGGATCGAAGCGTGGTTCCCAATTCTTCGACGATGGCCTCCGCGTCTTCAGGTCCAATGCAAACAAAACCATCACGCGGCAACAGATCGCGCTTGTAATAACTCGTGTACAGAGTGTCATCGCCGCGCGTGTATGGGTCGATATAGGATGCGCCATGGGTCGGCGAGAGGATTTGGGCGTGGAATCCCTGCGGCATCAAATCGAAACGAATGGTCGCGGTGGGGTCGTCGATCCCCTGTCCCAAATATGTGTGGAAGGATGGGAACTGCGCGGCAAGCCCCGGCGCCATGATTGGCGACTCAACCACTCGGAACCGACCGAACGAGCCGTCAGGCAGGGGAATGCTCACGACAAAATCGGAGTTCTTCACGTCGCCGACGTTTGACTCCAATGGGGCCAGTCGAAGGACATCCGTCATTTGTTGTCGATCGAGAATGAGAGCTTGGTACTTTTCGGGGCGCACCCACGCCTCATCGGCGAGACGGGACACTGGGATTTCGTCCAACGCAGTCCATGCGTTGCGGGAAATCTCCGCCCCGAAATCTTCGGCGAACGCAGGCGATGCAAGGGCCATGAGTGCAATCGTGCCGAAAGAAAGTCCAACGAGTCGATTTCCAAATTGGGTCACGTGACGTCTCCAGATAGAGTCCAATGCTGGCTCCCAGAGGAGCCTCTAGGTAATGTGCGGCAGCATACTTCGCGAGATCGTGCGAAGAAGGGGAGGGTGCTCGCCAACAAGCACTATCTTAACCGTTCGTTGACGAGGATTTCAACCTCGGCCCCATAAGAACTGTGCATCCATTGCAGGAATGGGGGCGGATGCACAGGGAAGTTTGGCGCGCAACTAGGCGCGCGATGGATCGGTTCTCTCCGGGTCGATGCTAAATTCCTTAATGGCCTCGTCGACAAGCGATTGTTTGACTTCGCCACGGCCGGCAAGCACATGAAGCGTTGAGACCACGATGTTTTCCGCGTCGATTTCGAAGAAGCGACGGAGTTCCTCGCGGGCCTCGCTGCGGCCGAAGCCGTCGGTGCCGAGGGCGGTGAGGCCCATGGGGGCCCAACGGGCGACCTGTTCCGGCACGATTTTCATGTAGTCGCTGGCGGCGACAATAGGCCGCGGGTCGGCGGACATGACCGTCTCGAAGTAGCTCTTTCTTGGTTTGGCCGAGGGGTGCAGGCGGTTCCATCGTTCGGCGATGAGGGCATCGCGGCGGAGTTGTTGATAGGAGGTGGCGCTCCAGACGTCGGCGGAAACGCGGAATCGCTCCGAAAGAATCGATTGAGCGCGAAGCACTTCGTTCAGAATGGAGCCACTTCCGAAGAGGTGGATTCGCGGCGAGTTCTTCTTCTTGTCGGCGCGGCGGAAAGGATAGATCCCCTTCAGGATTCCCTCTTCGCAGCCATCGGGCATTGGCGGCATGACATACGGTTCGTTGGCGACGGTGATGTAGTAAAAGATGTCGTCCTGCTGGACGTACATTCGGCGGATGCCTTCTTTGAGGATGACGCCAATCTCATAGGCAAAGGCCGGGTCGTATGCGAGGAGGTTCGGGACGATGCTGGCGTGAACGTGGCTTTGGCCATCCTGGTGTTGGAGGCCTTCGCCGGCGAGGGTGGTGCGGCCGGCTGTTGCGCCGATGAGGAAGCCCTTGCCGCGCATGTCGGCGCAGGCCCAGATGCTGTCGCCGACGCGTTGGAACCCGAACATGGAATAGAACGTGAAGAACGGGATCGTGTTGATTCCGTGCGTGACATAGGCGGTGCCGGCGGCGGTGAAGGAGGCCATTGAGCCTGCTTCGGTAATGCCTTCCTGCAGGAGCTGGCCGTTGGTTTCTTCGCGGTAGTACATGAGCACGTTCTTATCGACCGGCTCGTATTTCTGGCCGCTGTGGGCGTAGATGCCGTACTTCTGGAAGAGGGCGTCCATGCCGAAGGTGCGGGATTCGTCGGGCACGATCGGGACAATGAGCTTGCCGATTTTCTTGTCTTCGAGAAGGCGCGAGAGGATGCGGACGTAGGCCATCGTCGTGGAGACTTCGCGGCCGCCACTGCCCTTGTTGAATTCTTCGTAGGTCTTGTCGGGCGGAGCCTCGATGGGTTTGGCGCGGACGACACGGCGCGGGATGAAACCGCCGAGTGACATGCGACGTTCAAGCAGATACTTCATTTCGGGGCTGCCTTCGGGTGGGCGGTAGAACGGTGCGTCGCGAAGTTCGCGATCGGTGATGGGGATTTCGAAGCGATCGCGGAAGTGGCGAAGTTCCTCTTCGTTGAGCTTCTTCTGCTGGTGGGTGATGTTCTTGCCTTCGCCGGCTTCACCGAGGCCGTAGCCCTTGATGGTGCGGGCGAGGATGACGGTCGGCTTCCCCTGATTTTCCACGGCGGCCTTGAACGCGGTGTAAACCTTGACCGGGTCGTGGCCGCCGAGGCGCAGTTTGCAGAGGCGTTCGTCGCTCATGTTTTCGACGAGTTGCAGGAGGCGCGGATCGGTGCCGAAGAAATGGTCGCGAATGTACTGGCCGGATTCGACGGTGTACTTCTGCCATTGGCCATCGACGACGGTGCTCATGCGTTCGGGCAGGAGGCCGTCGGTGTCGGCGTCGAAAAGGGGATCCCAGTCGTCGCCCCAAAGGACCTTGAGGACGTTCCAACCTGCACCGCGGAAGGCGGCTTCCAACTCCTGCACGATGCTGCCGTTGCCGCGGACGGGTCCGTCGAGGCGCTGGAGGTTGCAGTTCACCACAAAGATGAGATTGTCGAGTTCTTCGCGGGCCGCGAGGGTGAGGGCGCCCATGCTTTCGGGCTCATCCATTTCGCCGTCGCCGAGGAAGGCCCAGACGTGGCAGTGATCGGTCTGAGCGAGGCCACGGTCCTGCAGGTAGCGGTTGTAGCGGGCCTGGTAAATCGCAGACAACGGGCCGAGGCCCATGGAAACAGTGGGAAACTCCCAGAAGTCGGGCATGCCCCACGGGTGCGGATAGCTGGAGAGGCCGCCGCCTACGGCGAGTTCGCGGCGGAAGTTGTGCATCTGTTGCGTGGTGAGTCGACCGGCGAGATACGCACGGGCGTAGATGCCGGGTGAGGAGTGGCCCTGGAAATAAATCTGGTCGCCGGTGCGCTCAGTGGTGTTCGCGCGAAAGAAATGGTTCCAGCCAACTTCGAGCAACGTGGCGGCACTGGCGTAGGTCGAGATGTGGCCGCCGATGCCGGAGTAGCGGCGGTTGGCGCGGACGACGAGGGCCATCGCGTTCCAGCGGTTGATGCTTTTCAGGCGGCGCTCGATCTCGCGGTCGCCGGGGTAGTGCGGCTGCTTTGGAACCGGGATCGTGTTGACGTATGGCGTGTTGAAATTTGTCGGCAGGGCGACCTGTCGGCGGCGGCAATAGTCATGCAGGGCGGCCATGAGATAGCGGGCGCGGTCCGGCCCTTCGCGGGCCATGACTGCCTCCATGGACTCCACCCATTCCTGCGTTTCGGTTGTGTCTGTATCGAAGCGTTCGAGCATGTTCATAGGGGGGAAGCTTAGTCGACGAGGCAGGGTGGTCCAAGTTCGGGTGAGTTGTTCTGTGCTTGGTGGGGCAGAGGCCGGGATTCATAACCACTTAGTGGGGGTTGACTTAGCGTACGAGGCTTACGGATCCGGCCGGGATGAAAAGAGTGGGGACGTGTTCCCAATCGGCGCGCGGGGGTGGGGAATGCGCAACGTCCCAAGCGGGAGAAATGCGGTTCTTGTGGCCGAAAACCGCGTTTGGAAGGGGGGCGGGGTGATTGGCACGCGTGGTGCTTCATCCTCGTTGGAGGCCCGGCGACGTGTCGGGCTGGACAAAGGAATCGGGCCATAAGGAGACCACGATGACGTTTGATCCGCTTGGGATTGTGCAAGGTATTCTGGACTTTTATTCGGGTCTGTGGGGATTCGTGCAGGAGATCCTCTCGAATCTCTTCGGCGGCCTGCTTGGCGGCTGAGAATCGCTCCCACCCACCCCCTAAGCACGAATTCCAAAGCACAAGAAAAACGCCCGGCCCGGGGTGCAACGCCCCGGGCCGCGAGCGCGCGCCGCAATCCAGATAGCCTACCACCGCTCAAAAACACCCAATTTGCCGCAACAATCGGTTTGACCTCTGGACGCGACGTTGGCAAGATATCGCGGTCCGTGGGTTGTCTGATTTGGAGGCGCGATCATGTTATTGCGGCGAAACGCATCAATTCTAAGAACGACTGCGTTCTTGAGCTTTTCATTGGCTTTTTCGATTGGATCATGGGTCACGGCAGAGCCGCCGCCGTCGCCTCGAAAGATCCCCGAAATCGACACGTCGTATCAAGAGCGATCCAAGAAAGAGTCGGAGAAGATCGATACCCAGAAATTGCCATGGCCCGAGCTTCGATCCAAGTTGGCGGAAATTCGGGGCATTTCACGGTCGGACGAACAGTTATCACTCGCTGACGCGCGGACTTTGATTGACATGTTTTATGTGGATGTTGATCCGACGCTGAACTTGAATTTGCAGCATGCGACTCTATTCGGTATTAAGGAATGCACAGATGGAAATATGCTGTCGGAGGATGTCCGTCAGTTCCTGCGCAATGGCACCATTGATTATTTTCGGGCAGCACGCACTCAGTCGAATGGGATCAAGTCGGGGCCACTGAGCGCACCATTCTCCGTTGCGTTCCTGTCTGAAGCAATTGCCGCTGTCGCACCCGCAGGTGATGACGAGGCCATTGAGTGCCTTGGACAGTTGCACAACAGAATGGTGGAGCTAGGTGAAGCACTCGAATTGTCGTCGAAGGAAACGGCCGGCTATCTGTATATGGTGGAGGAGGCCCGAGCGTCCATTACGCTCGATACAAACGAAGCCGCATCCGTGACCAGTTTGGTCGGGCAGGAATTGTCGGACGAGGACATCGGAAAAGCCCTTCGGCTCTACCGACGAATTCTGCGAGCACCTCCGCAGCGTGTGGATGCAGCGACGGTCGCGACGATTGATGCCAATTTGCTTCGTCTATGCCAGCAGGAGCTTGGCAAAGCTAACTGGTCGCTGTGGCGCGATGCCACGATCGCATTAGGCCCGAAGCGGGCGACCAAGGCGTTGACTGATTATGTTGCCGCCAATGCGGAATCGAGCGAGAAAGTCAAAGGGGCGGTGTTTAAGCGGGTGAACCAGGTTTACTCACGGCGTGCTGAATAGAGAGCCTTCGCATCGACGAGCGCGCGCTTGGTGTGGGCGCATCCACGGGAGCGGGGGATTTTTCGGGTGGCACCCTTCTGAATTGACGTCAAGAACGCGGTCGGTGGCGCGAAAAGTCGCGATCGGGCGCTGCCCGGCCTCCAAAAGACTGGGAAGTCCGTTTTGGCACGCAACTTGCCCGATGACCCTCGGAGGATGTGTTTAATCACTCACCCGAGGTGTGTCATGAAAATCTTCATTGCGGACAAATTCGAACAGGCCGGTATCGATCAAATGCAGCAGTTTGGCTGCGAGGTCACCTATGCGCCCGGAACGCAGGGGCAGCACTTGATCGACGCCGTTGTTGAGACGGCGTGCAACATTCTGATCGTGCGATCGACCAAGGTGCCACGGGAGGTCATGGCGGCGGGGAATCAATTGGAGATGGTCATCCGCGCCGGGGCCGGGACCGACACGATCGATGTGCCGGCCGCGACGGAGTTGGGCATCAAGGTCTGCAACTGCCCGGGCATGAACAGCGTTGCGGTTGCTGAGCTGACGATCGGGTTCATGATCGCGCTGGATCGGCGGATCGTGGATGAGACGGATGATTTACGACGGCGCGTTTGGAACAAGAAGGAATACAGCAAGGCCCGCGGGCTCAAGGGGCGGACGCTGGGCATCATCGGCCTGGGCCGCATCGGATGCGAAGTGGCCAAGCGGGCTGCGGCGTTTGATATGAACGTACTATATGCCGATGTGGCCGAGCGGTATGACCTGCATGAGAAATATGGGCTGCGCAAGGTATCGCTGGAGCAACTGCTGGGCGAGTCGGACTTTGTGACGGTGCATGTGCCGGGCGGCAAGGACACCAAGCACATGATCGGGGCAAGCGAGTTTGCCCAGATGAAAACGGGTGCATTTGTGATCAATTGCAGCCGAGGCGGTGTTGTAGATGAGACCGCGTTGGCCGAGGCGGTGAAGGCGGGCCGGATCGCGGGGGCGGCGCTGGATGTTTATGAAATGGAGCCGGGATCGCCGCAGGGCGAGTTCAAGGATCCGATCCTGACGACGCCGCACGTTTATGGTACGCATCATGTGGGTGCATCCACGGAACAGGCGCAGGCGGCCGTTGCGGAAGAGACCGTGCGGATTGTGCGTGCGTTTGTGGAGGATGGCGAGGTTACGAATTGTGTAAATCCGGCGCGGGCGATGATGCGGGCTTGATCGCACGTTTATCGTGAGTGCGGATTACGAGCTGATGGTTACTCACGTTCAATGACCCCACCCTAGCCCTCCCCTTTGTAACAACGTTTCGCATCAAGCGACGTTAGTCCGTGTCTGTGCAAGGGATAGGTTG
>CAZSBF010000075.1:0-20523 GCA_964605185.1 uncultured Planctomycetaceae bacterium | reverse complement strand
GGGCATCCTTCAGGCCGATCCGTCGAGCTGCGGCACAAAGCTCTGCCACAGCCGGCTCAAGTGCCTTCATGGCCGCTTCGATGCGCAGGTCGCGTTCGACTGCGGCTCGAACTTCGTCCACCGTCGCCGGTGCATGGGCCTCGCTCGCCTCCACCACACGGAACAACACCAGCTTGTCAACCGGCGGTGACATGCGACTGGAGAAGAACTGTGCATATTGCGAATAGATCAACGGCGAATCCGGGCACTGGAACATCTGCAGACAAGTCGCTGTCGCCTCGGCGCCCGGCTCATTCTTGTGGAACAGCGGCACACGGAAGGCGTATTCGCTTATCTTCAGGCCGCCCGTTCCCTCGCCCGTCAGAATGGAATGCTTCAGGTCGTCGTTCTTGTCAATGTCGGCGGCGGAAACGAAGCCCGTTTCCTTGTATTCGAGGAATATTCCGCCTTCCTTTGCCGCCTTTTCCACCGCATCCTTTAAGAAATTCGGCTCTTTCGCAACAGCCGGAATCGTCTTGTAACCGGTGTCCTTGTCGGTCTTTTCATCAAGCCAGGGCTTCTGCAGCGCGTTCGCCAGCTTGGCCATCACCTGCCCGGACATCTTCTGGGAATTCGTCTTGCGAAGCTCGGTTTCAATGTCGGGACGTGCCTCGGCGATCGTCTTTTCAACGGACTTGGGCACTGGTGCAGGCTGCGACGTCGGCCCACTGGTGGGCTGCGATGTCGGTTCCGGGGTCTCGTAAACCACCTTACGATACTTGGATTTATTGGCCCGCCAGTAGGTCTTCACTTCTTCAAAGGAGACATTGATACCCGGCTCGATCTTCTTGAAATCAGCCACGACATATTGCAGTTTCACGCGGCGTGGATGCTTATAGCCAATGACGCCGGCCTCCGGATTGGCTTCGACGTCCTTGTACTTCTCGAACTGAGCCTGCACCTGCTCCGCCGAGAGCGGCAGGTTCGGATCCACGAACTTCTCGGCGTCCAGCGCCACGAACTGCACCTTGACCTTATCCTCGGTGTCGCGGATGTAGTGGCGGATCTGGTTCTCGCTCGGCGTGGCGGCCGAGGCCAGGTGCTCGGCGTTCTTCATGATCGTCAGGTGCTTCCGCAGGGCCTCGCGGGCCACGGTCGGCGTGATCTTGTACTGCACCCGCAGGACTTCCAGCAGATTGATCCCGTTGGCTCCGACAGACTGTTGCATGCGGTTCAGCTCTTCGTCGATCTCGGACTCGGAGACGACCAGACCGGCCCGTACGGCCTCCTCGTACAGCACATGCCATGTTTCGATGGACATGCGCTGGTCGGCATCGTACTGCCAGTTGATGCCAAGGGTCTTAAGCACGTCGGCATCGCGCTGAGAAACGCGGATGTCGCCGACGGTGAACTCATGCCCGAAGGCCTTGATGGCCGCCTCGCGTTCCTCGCTCGGCGCGAGGATCTGAGTGAGGGCCGACCCGCCAATAAACGAAAACATGGCCAGCAACACCGTGACGACCATGATCTGCTTCGTATGCGCACGCAACCACTTCATCATTGTCGGAAACTCCATCGCCAGCCCGGACACCGGGCCGAATTGGGGAAACCGGGTAGCGTAGCGGATTCCTCAGGCTCTGCAAGCCAAGCCGTGGTAAGCCTTTGCAATCGCCGGAACTTCCACAGACAGGGAAAATCAACGATGGGAATCAACCGACTTCGCGGGTTTCGAACATGGCGGCGGCAAGTGCTACAAAGGCCGCGGTGTAGAGGGCCATGTAGATCGCGCCGGACCCGATGAAGGCCCACGGGATGACGCGCTCATCGGCAAGGGCATCCAGCACCCAGAAGAACTGGAAATTGGGCACCAACGGATAGATCACCCGCGCGAACGCGTTCTCGGCTGCGTAAGGCTTGATCACCTGATCGGCCGACAGCCCTAGGCCAAGCCCGATGAGCGCGACGAGAAAGGTCGCCATCGCGCCGAACCGCGTGGCCGCCGCGAGGGCCATGCTGCCGAGCAGCACGAGGGCAAAGAGAATCAGCACTGTTGCCTTGATTAGCTCCGGGCCTTCGACCTTGCGGCACTCCCCCACCAAAAAGTTGACACTCTTCTTCCATTCCTGCTGCGTCGACAATTTCAGCAGATAATCCTGATCCTCATCGGAGATCGGGCCCTTCCAATTGCTTCGCACCAAATGGCCGTGGTGGCCCTCGATGAAACTGCTGCCCGGCTCTGGTCGAAACTCGATGATCTCCTTGAAGCCCGGCCCGCGAATCAGGTCCGCCGGCAAATTGAAGACCGGCTGCTTCGTGACGTAGCCTTCGAACTTCCACTCCTTATTGATGAACAAGAGGATGCCCGCACCGAGCGTGAGCAGCGGCAGGACGATCATCACCACACTCGGGAGAAAGCGTCGCTCGTAGAGAATGTTCAGGACGATGGCCGCACCGATGGCAAGAAAGCCGAACCCGACACCGAAGGTCAGAACCGTCGTGTCCATCGTGTCGGCCGCCGCCTGCATCACGCCGTGGCGCATCATCATCATGAATGCGATGGAGGCCACGTAATGTGCCGCGACGACGGCCAGCGTGACGCCGCCGAACTTGCCAAGGATGAACACGAATCTGCTGACCGGCTTTGCCGAAACGGTAAGGACGGTCTTATCCTCAATTTCAGCATCCAGCACGCTACTGGCCGCGAAGACGGAGAGGAGCAAGCCCTGCATCAAGAGGGTGGAAAGTCCCATGTCACGCAGCATTTTGTTGTCGTCGTCGAGGGTCCAACCGGTCAGAGCCGGCAACAGGACAAATCCGAAGAGCGTGACTAGAACTATCAGTCCATAGACGGGCTGTCGCATGGTCTGCAGGCAGGTGTTCTTGGCAATGGCGGCAAGCTGGTCCATAGGCAAACTGGGGGTAACTTAAATAAATGGTCCCGCCGAAGCGGTCATGGCTGGGATCATAGAGGGAAATGATGAAAGAGGCTCCCTGCTGATGGTTGCCGGAGCGCTTGGCACCCGCGCCTAATCCCTTACAATCCGAGACCTTGGGCGCGTCCGACATTGTGGACCTACCGACCGAGCCGTACCGAACGAGCATTCATGAATCGACCCGACAAACGAGGTGAAGTTGTCTCCCTCATGGGGGCATTGGCCTGCCTGGCTGGGGCCATTGTCCTCGGCATGTTGGCATTGACCGCCGAATCGGCCTCGGTCTGGGGTGCCGCCTTCCTCATGGCCGGCGGCGTCGGCATCTGGCTGGTAACACTGATCCAGGTCCACCAACTCCGCCTTGTCGCTGAGGAACGACTGGAAGTCGCCGAACTTGAACGCGGCCGGCGCGAGCTTTTGGGCGGGGCCAAGACCATCTTTGACGAGGAAGAACTCGACCAAATGGAGAAGCTGTCGATGGGCCGGCGGCTTCGCTCCATCGAGAAATTCCTCGTTCCTTCGATTGCATTGTTAACAACTGCGTACTTCCTCGTGGTCGGCTCCGGCATGATCCCGTGGCATGAGTTGAACATGCCCGCGGCGTTGAAGTTCATCCGGCAATTCGCCTTTATCGACTCGATATCCAGGCTCACGATTCTCAATCCAACGCCGGTGCTCTTTTTCGCCGGAGGGATCGCCTTTGTCTGCTTCATGATGTCGCGCTATGCACTGGGGATGGCGCACCTGCGGGAGTGGACGCTGCTGCGGGCCGGCGGGAATCTCATGTTTGGGGTGAGTGCGGCGTGCTTGGCCGTCGCCATCTCGATGCTGTGCGTGATCAGCGGGCTGCCGCGGCTGGAGTCATGGCTGGCCACGACGCTCGGCATCCTCATGATCGTGCTTGCGATTGAAACGATCACCAACTTCATCCTCGATTTCTATCGCCCCCGCACGCCGGGCCAGGTGCAGCGGCCGTTCTACGACAGCCGACTGCTCGGCATGTTCAGCGAGCCGGAGGGCATCCTTCGAAGCGTCGCCAAGAGTCTCGACTATCAATTCGGCTTCAAAGTCAGCGAAACGTGGTTCTACCGATTGCTCGGGCGGATCATTCTGCCACTCGTGCTTGTGCAAATCGTTCTCATTTTCGCGCTGACCTGTATCACCGTCGTGCCGCCGGGGCACAAGGCAGTCATTGAGCATTTCGGCGCGAATCCGCGCGTGTGCGAGGCCGGCGTCCATTTGACATGGTGTTGGCCCATCGATCGCGCGACGATCATTCCGGTCGAATACGTCCAGCGAATGGAAATCGGCTTCGAGCGCCAAGCCCGCGAAATGCCGTCCGAGGGCGCGATTCTCTGGACCAAGAAACACTACAAGAAGGAATACCTTCTCCTCGTGCCCGACACCGGAAAGAGTATGAGATCGACCGGTGCAGTAGTGGCCGATCGAACCAGTACGGCTGGCGGCAACGCCCCACCGATCAACTTGTTGAGCATGAACATGCCGGTGCAATGGCGCGTGGGCAGTTCTGATGACGATGTCATTCGCTTTCACACACAAGCCGCCGACGTCCCCGAGTTGCTCGAAGCCCTCGCATACCGCGAACTGACCCTCTATGCCGCGAAGAGTGATCTGCTTCAACTGCTCGGTCGTGGCGGGATCGAGTCCGCTTCGCATCTTGCGGCGAATCTTCAGGCCTCGTGCGATCGCGCCGGCTACGACGGCAAGGGTCTCGGAATCACCATTGTTCACGTCGGAATCGGCGGCGTACACCCACCCGCCGACGATGACGTTGCCAAGGCTTATGAGGATGTGGTGAGTGCGTTGGAGACAAAATCCGCCAAGATCAAGATGGCGGAGGGCGACGCCGCGCAGGCACGCCTTCGCGCTGCCGGGGACGACTGGGAAACGCTTTACAACGCAATCGTCGCCGAAGATGCAGCCCGCACCGCGAACGCCGCTGACACGTCCGCAAAGACAACCGAGGTTGAACGCCTGCTGCGAACCGTCGTGGGAGGCGAGGCCCGTGCAACGGCCGTGACCGCCGAGAAGAATACGATGCGTCGTGTGTTCGACGTAAAGTCGTCGGCTGAACAATACGCGCTCATGATGGATGCCTACCTGCAGGCGCCCGAAATCTATGAGATGCGTTTATATCTGAAGATTCTTTCGGAGCAGCTCGGCAAGATTCGCAAGTTTGTCATCGTGCTGGAGGACTCCAGCAAGGTGCATTACGACATGGACCTGCGCCCGCCGCAGATGTTGGACGTTCTCGGCGCGGAGGCACAGGCGACGGATGTCCAAATGAGAAGCCCGTGATGCGCGGTCGACTCCGCGCTGTTTGAGGATTGATGCCATGAAGTGTTGGTCGAAGCATTGTTCGCCGTCGGAGGTCATGCCCCATGAATAAAAACGCTCCCGCCCTACTCGTGGCCGGTCTCATCATGGTGGTCATCCTCATGATGATGTGCGCGTTTCAGGTGCGTTTCACCGAGACGGCCGTCGTCACCCGATTCGACCAGATCAAAGACGTGATCGAACCGAGCAAGGCCGGACTGCATTTCAAGCTCCCGTGGCCGATCGATCAGGTTCACCGTTACGACAACCGCCTGCGTGCCTTTGAGACTGAATTCCGCCAGTTGGGCACGGAAGATCAGAAGACCGTCGTCATGACGGCGTATGCAACGTGGCGCATTGCTGATGCGAAGCAATTCCTGAAGGCGGTTCGCAAAGAAGAAACAGCGCAGGACAAACTGCGCGACCTGCTCGAAAATCGAGTGTCCATCGTGCTGCGAACCCATCCCCTGGAGCACTTGGTCAACGTCGATACACAGAAAATTCAGTACACGCAGATCGAGCAGGAGTTCATGCAGGGAATTCAGGAAGCCGCCCGCAACAATTATGGCATTGAACTGGTCAGTGTCGGCATCAAGCGGCTGGGCATTCCCGAATCCGTCACCAAGGAAGTCTTTGAGCGGATGAAGCAGGATCGCACCAAGACGATCAAGGAACTCGCCGCGGCCGGTGAAGCGGAAGCCAAGCAAATCCGCAGCACCGCCGAGGAAAAGGCGGGAAAGATTCTGGCCCGCGCTGAAGCGTATGCAAAAATGCTTGAGGGCCAGGGCGACGCCGAGGCCGCGAAATATTACTCCGAGTTTTCCAAGAACCCTGAGTTGGCCAACCTGCTCAAGATGCGGGAGTCGTTGTTAAAGATTCTCAACAGCGGCCAAACGACGATGGTGCTCGATTCCAAGCAGATCGCGCCGTTCAATTTGCTGCATCAGGCGTTGAAGTCGTCGGCCACGACTCCCGGTGCCTCTTCAAATAATTCCGGCGGACTAAACGACAAGATCGGCGCCGCCAACGACTCTCCGAGGAAGCGACCCGAATGACCCAGCTTCCCATCCATCCTCAGTCCGACCAACCGCACGTCGACGAGTTCGACCCGGCGAATCAATCGCTGGCCGACGCCCTGCGCCGAAGCTTTCGCGTTCTGAAGTTGCTCATGATCGTGTTGGTCGCACTCTATTTCCTCAGCGGGTGGTTCAGCGTTCAACCCAATGAAGTTGCGATCGTGACGCGATGCGGCCGGGTGCTCGGAACCGGTGCAAATGAACTAAATGCCAGCAGTGTCCTTGGCCCCGGCTGGCACTGGTCGTGGCCGTATCCGATCGACCAGTGGGTCAAGGTCTCGACCAGCGAGCGCGAAATTCCCGTCCAATTCATGTTTGAGTTGAGCGACGAGGAAAAGTCCTCCGGCTCGCTTGCGCCCAAGTACGGCACCCTCGCCCCCGTCCGGGATGACTACCTCATCACCGGCGACGTGAACATCCTGCACGCCTCCCTCGTCGTAAAATATCGCATCACCGATCCCGTCGCATACCTGGCCAATGTGTATCCCATGTTGAGCGCTGCGGCCTCGGGTCGTGCAAAGCAATATCACAGCTACCCCGAATACACCGTCCTTACCAGCATCGTTCGAGACGCGGTCATCGACACTGCCGCACGACGCAACGACCTGGAGATTCGCGGTGCGAAGCAAAGCGAATTCCTCGGCGCAGTGGCCGATTGCGCCAATGCAAAGCTGAAGAGGCTCGCATCGGCGGGCGCGCCGCTTGGTATCAGCATCGACCCGGCCACCGGTATCCTCGCGCCAAAGACGAACAACGTCGAAGGCATCATGCCGCCGCGCCAGGTGCAGGATGCCTTTGAAGGCGTGGACAAGGCCCTTTCCACACGCGTTATTACGGTTACCAAGGCCTCGTCCGACGCACACGGCCTCTATTTGCAGACTGCAGGTCCCGACTTTGAAAAACTCGGCGACGCCGTTCAGGCTGAGTTTGACATGTTGCTCAAGGCATCGTCTTCCGCGCCGGGTGCTAAGCCAACTGCGGAAGAGATCGCGAAGGAGCGGCAAGAGGTGGAAACGCTATTGCTCCAAGCCACCGGCAACGTGCGCAACATCATCAAGACGGCACAGATCAAGCGGGATCAAACTGTCAAAGAGGCCGCGGGCGACTACGATCAATTCAAAGCCGTATTGCCCGAATACAAGAAGAACCCCGAGGTTTTCTTCTCGCAGATTCTCTCCGAGACGTTCTCCGCCGCGCTCGGCAATCGAGAGATCGGAAAGACGTTCGTCCCCGATACCGGCCGCGCGTATTGGCTGCAAATCCCGCGCGCTCCGGTTGAGGCAATGGACCGCAGCAAGATGAACGAGCCGACCCCCGGAATCATCCAGGACCCGAACGCCCCAACGATGCGTAGGGTGAACTAATCGGATTCGCATGGCATCCACCGCCGACTACTCCGTCCTTCAATGCGTCGCCCTGACCAAGGTCTTCAAAGACTTCTGGGGGCGCGCCAAGGTTCTGGCGGTTGATAAGCTCGATCTGGAAGTGCATCCCGGGGAAATCTTTGGACTACTCGGCCCAAACGGTTCGGGTAAATCGACCACAATCAAAATCCTGCTCGGCCTTCTGTACCCCACGTCGGGCAGCGCGCGCGTCTTCGGCCGCTCGCCGACGGATACCGCCGTGAAAGCCCGCATCGGCTTCATGCCCGAGGAGTCGTACCTCTATCGATTTCTCAATGCACGCGAAACACTGGACTACTACGGTCGACTTTTCAGACTCGACCGTCATGAGCGCCGCCGCCGCACCGAACAGTTGATTGAAATGGTCGGCCTCAAACGCGCCGCCCACCGGCAAGTGGGCACGTATTCGAAAGGCATGGCCCGTCGCATCGGCCTCGCACAGGCGCTGATCAACGACCCTGACCTGCTTATTCTCGATGAGCCGACGACCGGGCTCGACCCTGTGGGAACTCGGCAAATAAAAGATGTCATCGACACATTGGGCAGCCGCGGCAAAACGGTCGTCCTATGCAGCCACCTCCTCGGTGATGTCGAAGATGTGTGCGATCGCGTCGCAATCATGTACGGCGGCAAGCGACAGGCAATCGGCTCCGTCGAAGAACTGCTTCAGCGGCGCGACGTGACGCAGATCACCACACGCGAACTTGATGGCAAGACGATCAATGCGGTGAGGGAACTCGTGTCCAAGTCGGGCGGGGAAGTGCTCGCCGTTGAACACCCCACCGATCGGCTTGAGTCGCTCTTTCTTCGCGTGGTCGGCGCTGCACAGCGAGAGAAGATTGAAACCAGCGGCGCGGAGTCCACCGTCGGCGTGTCCAGCTTTTTGTCGGGAAAAACTGGCCCCGAATCGGGCATCACGCTCGTCGAATCGCTCGTACAGGCCGGCAGGGAACCCGCAAAGGTACCACCCGCACCGTCGGCAGGAACGCCCCCGGTTGAGCCGTCGATCCGGAAGGACGTTCTCACGTCGCTTACCGATACTGCGACGCCATCGAAGCCCAAGGAGCCTGCCGGACCCGTTGAAATAGAGTTGCCCGAGGCGGATCGAAACGTGCTCAATCGCCTGCTCAAGCCCCGCGACGATGATTCGCCGAGCTGATCGCCGGAGCACAAGCCCCCATGACCTACGACGAGAATCGATTCTTCTTCATCATGCTCGGCTTCGGCCTGTTCATGGGCCTGGTCACGCTGATTTACGTGATCAAACAGGCGTTCGGGCGCGCCGGCGGTGAGGTCGGCGGCTGGGAAATCCGCGGCGCGCCGGCTCGCGTCTTCGCGATTGCGCGAACCACGCTTGCCGAGGGCATGCGAGCCAAGGTCGGCGCTGGGTTCGTTGGCATCATCCTCGTTGCCATACCAATCTTCTATTTCACGGCCGAGGGCGACGGCACCATCAAAGGCCGCGTGCAGATGTTCCTGAGCTACTCGATGGGGTTTTCATCGTTCGTCATCGGCGTACTCACTGTGCTGTTCAGTTGCAGATCGCTTTCCGTTGAAATCGCATCGAAGCAGATCTTCGGCATCGCCTCCAAGCCCGTTCCCCGCTGGCAGATTGTCGCGGGCAAATGGATGGGGGTGATGTCACTCAATGTCGCGCTGCTCACCATCGCCACCGTCGCCGCCTATGCCGGTACACAGGGCATCATCCGTCAATTCAAAAGCAATCTTGCCCACGAACTGGAAACCTACGGCGGCCTCACACCTGAACAATCCACACGCACGGTTGCCGCGCTGGAAGACGTTCGCGGCATCGGCCGCCAGGGAATCCAAAGCCCGGTGATCGACGCGTTTGCCAAGGCGCTCGGCCGCACCGAGGAGCAGGTGACCGATCTCTTGCTGCGCCTCCCTGAGGGCACGCGAATGAACCTGCGACGCTTCGATGAACTTCGCCGGCATGTCATTGCATGTCGCGCCACCGTCAAGGCCGAGATACCGGATTTGACCAAGGAAGTTCGTGAGCAATATGACAAATTGCGACAGTCCGGCGACCTGCCCGAAGGCTGGACCGAGGCCAAGCTGCTGCAAAACTTAAAAGCCGCTGCACTCGGCCGCTTCTGCACGATTCCGCCCGGCCCGCAGAATGCGCGCCAATGGACCTTCAAAGGGCCCAAGCCTATTAAGGGCAAGGACGTGATCATGAGCATCCGCTTCAAGCTTGATGCGCCGGGCTACGTCCCGCCGCAGGAAGTGCGCGGCGAACAGCTACCTGAAAACACGCTCCTTTGTTTCTGGGGATTCGGCGATGCGACCAAGCCAAACTATGCCGAAACCGCCGAACCATATCCGATCAACCAGTTTTTCGAGTTGGAAATGCCCTCCGATTGCGTCGGCGACGATGGTTCCATCCTGATCAGCTTCGCCAACGCCGACCCGCGCCGGCAATCCGTCAGCATGGACCTCGCCAACAAGGGCCTCGAAGTCCTATACCACACCGGCAGTTTCGAGGAAGGTGTCCTTCAGACGGCTATCGCAACACTGATTCCGGTGGCCTGTCTTGCGTCATTCGGCGTTTGCGCATCGACGTTTCTGACCTTTCCCGTCGGCACACTGGTTGTCATGACGCTCTTCATTATCTCCAGCTCCATCGGGTTCGTAGCAGATGCACTGGCCGCGACGAAAGAGTATGCCGGCGCCAATATGACCTTGGAATGGGAAATGCGCAAGCTCACCGTTGACACGATCGGCTGGGCCCTGGCCATCGGCGACCTTGACCCCGTGTCTCAACTGATTGAAGGCCGAAGCGTCGGCTGGTCGTCCATCATGACGAATACGGTTACGTTCGTGTTGCTCAAGGGTGCGATTGTCTTTGGGATGGCCGTTCTGATTATTCGTCGGCGTGAAATGGCCGCTGTGATTGTGTGAGAATTGAGTAAGCAAGCGATGCGACCGTCCACTCGTAAATGGCTCCTAACGCTCACAGCGCTCGCGCTGGCTTATGCCGCGTCGCTGCGCGTCGGCCCTATGAATGAGCTGCGCGAGGCCCACCAGCTCATCCTGCCGCCACTGCCAAAAAAGGTCTCGTCCTCCGCCCTGCTCACTCCGATGCTCGCCCTTGGCCGTGCCCCGCTGGTGGACTACCTCTGGCTCCGGGCCACGAAGCTAAAGGACGAGGGCCGCTACTTCGACGCTTATCAACTCGCACAGTGGATCTGCGAGATGCAGCCCAAGTTCCCAAGCGTCTGGGCCTTTCAGGGTTGGAACATGGCGTACAACATTTCGGTCACACACCAGGCCGCCGAAGAGCGGTGGCGGTGGGTCCGGAATGGTTACGAACTCATCCGCGACAAGGGCATCCCGCTCAACCCGAACAACACACAGCTTTATCGCGAACTGGCGTGGATCCTCTTCCACAAGGTGGGCGATTTGCTCGACGAATGGCAGGGCTACTACAAGCTGCAATTCGCCCTGCAGATGGAAGATGTCCTCGGTCCGCCGCCGGAAGGATACGAACGGGCCGGCCGACTCGCCGGAGATTACTATCGCTCATACGACTACAAGTCTCTGGCTGACGCACCCCAGACCATTGAGGACGTACTGAAGGATGCTGACGTCGCGGCGTTCGCAGCGAAGATGGACGGCTTCGGATTCGACGTCCGACAGACCGGCGTATATCTCGGCATGATCGCTGCGTGGAAAGATGACAAGCTCGAGGTCCGCAACGTACCGGAGGGCCGGAAGACGGATCAACTTGTCGCGCTCAAGTCGCTACTGACCGACCCGGCGTCGCAGAAGGCCCGCCGCTCACTTGATGTCTATTGGCGTGCCTGGCGAATCCGCAACGAACTCAAACTCGACCCCACCAAGGTGATCGAAATCAACAACACACTCGGCATCATTCTCGACTATCGCCTGCCCGAGTCGCACGCACTGTATTGGTCCGTCCTCGGAGTCGAGAAGGGACGTGGGACACGCCTTAACTTCGACATCCATAAGCTCAACACGCGCCGGCTGGAGTTCTTCTGCCTGCAGAAGATGTTCCAGCGCGGACGCATCGCCATGAGTCGGGATTCCAAATCAGGCGAGCCCCCCCTTATGCAACCCGACGTCCGCGTCGCCAAGGTGTTGTTTGATGCCTTCGTGCGCGACTCCGAGCAATTCGAAAAAGAAAAACACGAAGGCCCCATCTCGCAGAATTTCATCACCGGCTTCGTTGGCTTTACGCGCACGGCAATCCTGCGCTATCACGAACTCGGCATGAACAAGGAAGCCCAGGAATTCTTCGACTACTTGAAGAAATACTATCCCGATCCGATGTACGATCGCGGCATCTCCGGCTTCCTCGAGATCCAGTTCCGCGAAGACAAGAAAATCTATGACTATCGCACGTCACTGGCCCGCATCGAGGCCATGATTTATCGCGGTCTCGTTCACTACGCCTATGACGAAGATGAGGATGCCATTCGCTTTATTAAGCGAGCGAAGGACCTGTACGACAATTACCAGCGAACCGTTTCGTCTGCGCGACTCAAGTTCACATTCACCTTTGCCCAGACCATTGAACAAGTCGCCCACGAGCGGGCCGGCCAGATGAGTCGTCCGTCCTACGAAACGGTCTGCCGAAAGCTCAAGATCCAGCCGCTCGGCGAGGGGGCCACGATTCCGATCAACCTCCCCACTTCCCTCCCCGCAGAATCACCGGAGGAAAAGGCGGCTCGCGAAAAACTAAATGCTGAATTGGACAAGTCGCGGTCGTAACGCGCCTAAGGCGGCGCGACCGTGCCTTGGTCTTCCGCCAATACCAACAGTCGTTGTGATGACGCAAGCGGCGCATCCAGATTCGGCGGGCACTGCACTTCACCTGTGGGCTGCTCGATCGCAATCACCTGGGCATGAAAACGGCGTCGGAAATCAGCCTGCCGCAACGACAAACCCACTGCGTCGATCGGCACCATGATTCGCTCAAATCGATTCTTCCGGTCATCGCCCGCGCCGAGCACCAACTCCTGAATCTCCGCCTCCTGTTGCATCGCGGCGAGTCCCGCGTGCTCTGAAAGCATTTGCCGCTGCCGCTCGGCGATATGTTGTTGAATTCGCTTGTAGACACGCTCTCGTGCGATCATGCCCAACCAACGACCGTCTTCCCGGCGAACCACCGGCAGCACGTTGTGCTGGCTTCGACGGAATTGTTCCATGGCCTGGTACATGTCGACGTCCGGATGCAGCGTCTGCAGCCGTTCCGTCATGATGTCCGACGCGATAACCGCTTCCGCAAGGCCCGGCTCTTCCATGATTTTTCTGATGTCACTGGTCGATACCACCCCGAGCAGCTTCTGACCCTCTGCGACCGCAAACACCGGGCGAGTTCCCGGCTGGATTCGAGGGATGATTTCTCGCAGCGGCGTATTGCGCTCCACAGTCTCCGTCCACGTCGGCTCCATGAACTCCGCGACGCGCCACGACTCCAGCATATGAACAATGGCGTCGCCCGCGTGCGCAGGAGACTGGGCCATGCTCGGCAACTGCTCGCGGTTCAAACCCCAGCGACGGCCGATGACATACGAGCTGACACACACGAGCATTAATGGGACTATCAGGCCGTAGCTGCCGGTCATTTCCGTGACCATAACGATCGCGGCCAGCGGCGTTCGCATCACGGCCGCAAGAACGCCGCCCATGCCGACGGGAATAAGTGCGGCGCGCAGGGCGCTGTCGGCTGGATATAGGCCCGGCATCGCGGCATGCAACAGCGCCCACCATCCAGCGCCCACAACGCCGCCGAGAAACACGGCCGGGCCAAGCGCCCCACCCGATCCGCCGCTTCCGACCGTAAACGCCGTGGCCACGCACTTTGCGACGATGACGGCGGCGAACAACCACACCCACCACCAGTCATTAATGGACGGGTCTCCAAATCCGTTCAATGCGTTCTTGATGAAGATGTAGCGTCCATCCAGGACCTGCGGAATCGCACAGGCAATCGCACCGGTGACCAGCCCACCAATGCATGGCGCCAGCCAGCGAGGCAGTCGCGAGATCGGCATCACGGTCTCTTCCACAAAACGCAGCGACCGATGAAAGAGCATGGTCACCAATCCGCACAGCACGCCCAACCCTGCATACGGGATCAACTCCTTCATGGAGCGGAAGCCAAGTTGATCGGTGTTCGGAAGCAAGTACTCATGGCCGCCCAGCACACCGCGGAGTGACATGAACACTGAGAATGCAATCACGGACGCCACGAACGACGGCACGATCGCACCGGACTCAAACTCCTCTTCTTGATAGAGCACGCTTGTTGCGAACATCGCCCCGCCAAGCGGGCATCGAAAGATCGCCCCGACCGCCGCAGCGCACCCCGCCAAAAGCACGATTCGCCGTTCACGCGGGGTCAGTCGCAGCACACCACCAACCGACGAGCCCATCGCCGCGCCCAACGCAGCCATTGGTCCTTCCGGACCTGTCGATCCACCGAACGAGAGCACTGCGACGTTGGCCACGGAACGCACGGCGGGCCCGCGAAGGCGGAACTTACCCTGTTGATGGTGAAACGCGCGGATGAGCAGGTCGGTTCCATGGCCGACGCTACGGGGCGCCAGCGTGCGCGTGAGCACGCCGGAAACCAGTCCGCCTGCCGCTGGGAAGAGAAGCACGCGCCAATCAAACCGGAGAATCTCTGCGGTACCAACGTGAGCGACCCGCCCAATGATGGTCGCCGTTCCCCACTCGATCGCCGCCTCGAGTGTCCAGGCTGCAACACCGCCCAGCACACCGACGACGATGCCAAGAAAAAAAAGACGACTCCATCGGGCTGCCGGACGCGGCAGTCGTTCAAGTAATTGGCGCAGCCCGAACATGCGCTCAGTGTATGCGAAAGGGATGACTACTCGGAATCATCGGGCGGCGGCCCATCGTCGCGAGGCGGACGATCGTCTTCGGGCGGCGGTTCGCCATTAGGCCCCGGCGGCGGGCGATCTCCGGGGCGGCCGCGACCTTCACCCTGCGGACCTCGCAGTCCGCCAAACCGACCCCGCCCCTCCATGCCCGGACCGAACCCCGGCATTGGATCGGCCATTCGGCCGTTCTTGATTTGTGAGACGCGCCGACTAACGAAATCGTCTTTCTTGGAGGTCATTAACTGATGCTGCTCCTTCATCATCTGAAGCTGCAACTGTTGATCCTTAATGCGATCTTCGAACTCTTCCAGCCTGGACTGCATTCGCTTTTCGCGAAGTTCGACTTGCTTGCGAACGAGTGTTTCCATTTCCTGCTCAAGGGCCGCCTTCTTGGCGGCGTCATCCCGCGCCTCGCCGTATTCCTTGCTTAGCTCACGCAGGCGATCTTCAGCCTGAAACTCCTGCAGCACCGTTTCAGCCAGATCAGGACGGTGCTCCATCAAACCGCGATACTCTCGGAGGAACGGCATCAACTTTCGGAATGCCTGATCGAACCGTTGTGGATTGTTCTGCCGAAGATACGACATCCGCTCGTGAACGCGCGGCAGTTTTTCCTTCATGGCGTCCATGGCCCAGTTCACCATTTCATCTGGAATCTTCTGCGGGCCTTCGCCGTCGCGCCGCTCCATTATGCGATCGCGAACCTCGCGGCGTCGTTCCGGGTCAACCCCCTGCCGATCACGCGGTCCGCGCCGGGGGCCGCCCATCGGCTCGCCTTGTGGCTGGGCGAAACCGGCCGAAGCCATCGCGAAGCCAGACAAAAGGACGCAGCTCAGCCAAGTGCCCTTGCGTCCCCAGTTCGTCGCTCGTCGCTGCTCGTTCATCACAACACCCTTTTCAATCCTGTCCCCAACACGGCCTCAGCCCTTTCGCCCGCTTCCATTTGTGACGGGGGCATCCCCATACACGGCATCCAACGCCGCGGACAACGAATTGCCCGACAAGTCCCACGTCGAGTCCTTCGACCATTCCTCCAGATTCGACAATCCTTCATCGATCTGTGACGACATGGCCACGGATGAATCGGAATAGGCGTCGCCGGGCTCGGCGTACTCTGGTGGATTGGCCACGTTCTTCGGCTCAATCTTGACAGGCGTCGGCGCCTTTACGATTGGCGGAATGGCGTCTTTCTTGGGAGTTCCGCGAGTGGCCAGCCAGCCGACATAAACGGCCGCCAAGAGGCACGCCGCCATTGCGACACGCCCCATCGTTGACCAAATCGAATTGGTCTGTCGTGGCGTGCCTGTCAACTCCGAGCGAACCGCATGCTTGACTTGAGCAATACGTTCGGCCGACGGTCCCGGTGTGCCAACGCCGCGAAGCCATCGTTCGCCGGATTCGATTTCACTCATCAGTTCGCGATTCTCGTCAGACATTACTCATCATCCTCGACCGCAACACTCAGCGATCGTTCGTTCGTGCCCTGTGCGCCCATGATTTCCCGCAGTCTTCCTAGCGCCCGATGGGCCCGGGCCAGCGCGGTGCCCAGTGGTGTTCCCATCGACTCGGCGATCTCCTTGAACGACATGTCCGAAAAATGTCGGAGCATGATCACCGTTCGTTCGGCCTCGGGCAGTTCGGCCAGGGCTCGCCCGAGCGCGTCCAAGTCCTCCCGCATCATCAGGCCGGCATCCGGTGCGGCCGTGTCGGATGAGGGAAGCAATGAACCAGCGTTCGTATCTCCATCCGCATCTGAGCCGGCGTCGATCGATATCTGTTTCGGCGTGCGCTTGGCCTTGCGAACTCGATCGCGGCACAGATTCGCGGCGATCCGAAACAGCCACGGTTCAAACCGGCCGTCATGCTGATACGCACCAATCATGCGAACCAGCCGGACGAAGACCTCCTGCATCAAGTCCTCAGCGTCAGATCGGGAGCCCGTCAGACGATACAGGAACCCAAATACCCGCCCGCTGAAATGATCAACAAGAGTGTCGAAGGCCGCCGCATTGCCGCGCTGCGCTCCTAGGATCGCTGCCGCCAACGCGTCGCCGTCCATTCGTCCTCTTCCTAGCCTAACGCCTGATTACGCCAAGAATTGCAGCCAACCGGGCCGTCGGGAACCCCTTACGGGACAATAAGTTATCAGACCTAACCCCTTCCCACAAACCCAGTCGCCAGCAAGACTTGAAGCCGCTCCCGATTCCGTTATACTGCCCGGCCCTAGTTTTGACGTTTCGAATGTGCCACGTTTTGAGTTTTCCTCAGGTGCCATATGCCCCGAGTCTGCCACTTTACAGGTAAGCGAACCACCACCGGCCGCCAGTACACCCACCGCGGCAAGGCGAAGTACTTGGGCGGCGTCGGTACCAAGGTCACGGGCCGCACCAAGCGCACGTTCAAGCCGAACATCCAGCGCGTTCGTGCGTTGATCGATGGGCGAATTGTCCGCATCAAGGTTTCGACCAAGGCCATCCGCATGGGCCTTGTGACCAAGCCGATGAAGCGGGATTACAAGCCCGAGGCGGCGTCGGCCTAGGCTCCGAGCGACAAGATTTAGACTTCCAAACCGGCGTAACCCGCCGGTTTTTTTCTGCGCCGTCGACGAAGCACGATTCCGCGATGACAATACCCTCATGCCCGCACCGATTGATGAATCGCAGGTTCGCCATATCGCGCACTTGGCGCGGATCACATTGACCGATGCCGAGGTCGCGGCGTTCGGCGTGCAGTTCGCCAATATTCTCAAGCACTTCGAGACGCTGAGCGAAGTCAAGACGGATGGCGTTGAGCCGACGGCGCATCCATTACCCATCACCAATGTCCTGCGGGCCGACGAGCCTGTTGCGCCCATCGGCGTGGAGGCGGCCCTCGCCAATGCCCCGGCCCGCGACACCCCGTACTTCAAGGTCCCCAAGGTTCTCGACCAGGAGACGGCATGAGCGCGGTGGACCACGTTGCAACCGCGCTTGATCGTATTAGGCGGCTCGACCCGCAGTTGAAATGCATCCTGCGCACGCACGAAGTCGTTGCTCCCGACGAAGCCTCCGACGGGTTGCTTCAAGGCGTCCCCGTTGTCATTAAAGACAACATCTGCACCAAGGATGGCATCACCTCGTGCGGATCGAAGATCCTCGCCAATTACCGCTCTCCCTATGACGCCGCCGTGGTCGAGCGACTTCGCTCCGCCGGCGCGGTAATTGTGGCCAAGACCAACCTCGATGAGTTCGCGATGGGCTCTTCCACCGAGCATTCCGCCTTCTTTCCCACGCGAAATCCGTGGAATCTCGACTGCGTTCCGGGCGGCACCTCCGGGGGATCGGCCGCAGCCGTCGCCGCGCGGATCGTGCCCTACGCACTCGGCAGCGACACCGGCGGATCCGTGCGGCAACCGGCGGCGTTGTGCGGCGTATGCGGACTGAAACCGACGTACGGCCGCGTGTCGCGATACGGCCTCGTCGCACATGCCAGCAGTCTTGACCAGATCGGCCCGCTCGCGGTCGATGTGCGTGGCATCGCCCGAATGCTGCAGGTTATTGCCGGCCACGATCCTCGCGATTCGACCAGTGCGAATGAACCGGTGCCAGACTATCTCGCGGCGCTGGAGCAACCGCTCGGCAAACTCCGTATCGGCGTCCCGCGCGAATACTTCGGCGATGGGCTCGATCATGAGATTCGCCGCGCCGTGGAGGCCGCGATTGAGACATACAAGTCGCTCGGCGCCGAGATTCGCGACGTTTCGCTGCCGCATTCGAAGTACACCATTGCCTGCTACTACATCGTCTCCACCGCCGAGGCGTCGAGCAACCTTGCCCGATTCGATGGAGTGCGCTATGGGCATCGCACCGCGAACCCGCGCGATTACATCGACGTCTATAGCAGCAGCCGCGCCGAGGGCTTCGTCCCCGAGGTGTAGCGCCGCATCATGCTGGGCACCTATGCCCTGTCGAGCGGCTACTACGATGCCTATTACAGCAAGGCCCTCAAGGTTCGCACGCTCATTAAGCGCGACTTCACCGAGGCATTCAGCCAGTGTGACATTCTCCTTTCGCCCACATCGCCCACGCCGGCGTTCAAGATCGGCGAGAAATCCGACGACCCGCTGGCCATGTATCTTGCTGACATCTATACGACCTCCATCAGCCTTGCAGGCATCCCAGCGATCAGCATCCCTTGCGGGCTGACGGCCTCGGGTCTGCCCATCGGGTTGCAGCTCATGGCGACTCACTTTGGCGAGGATCGGCTGCTTCAGGCGGCGTATCAGTTCCAGTCGGCGACGGCGTTTCACACGGCGAAGCCTCTCGTTTGCGATGAATAGCTAATCCGTAACATGCTGTAATTACACACGTTATGTCTCGCTTGCAATCCGCGCGTGATGATATTATAATGATATCGTTCAGATACCAGTAGAGGAGTCTGCCCATGCTTGGTGACATGCTGAATCGGCGACACGGGAAGGCCACGGTATGGCACGGGATCATTGCAGCCATCGTGGCTGTTCTGCTTGCGGTCGGTATTGCTATCGCCGCTTTGTGGGTCTGATTTCTTTGGTTTGAAAGGAGATTTCCAATGGCGTCGGAATACGTTCGCGGTACACGGACTGGATGGGGGATGCTGCCGCTGCTTCTCATCGCGCAGGTGGGAACCATTGCGGGGCTGGTGTGGTCCATCTCACTTGCGAAAGGACTTGGCAACGCCGATCCGAAGATGCTGCCGGGGCTGCACATCGCTGGTTGGGCCCTGGGCATCGTCTTGGTGCTCATCATGTGGGGCGGATTCTTCACGCTGCAGCCCAACACGGCCGCGGTGTTGCTGCTCTTTGGTGAGTACAAGGGCACGGCGACGCGGGCGGGCATCAATTGGGTGAATCCTTTCTACAACGCACAAAAGATTTCGCTTCGGGCACGCAACCTGAACAGCGAGAAGCTGAAGGTGAACGACCAGCGCGGCAACCCGATTGAGATCGCTGCGGTCGTCGTCTGGCGCGTCCAGGACACGGCGAAGGCCACGTTTGACGTGGACAGCTATGACCATTACGTACACGTGCAGAGCGAGTCGGCCATTCGCCATTTGGCGAGTGCCTATCCCTATGACACGACCGAGGATCATCAGATCTCGCTGCGCGGGAGCATGGACGAAGTGTCCAAGGCACTGCAGGTCGAATTGCAGGAGCGGCTTGGCAAGGCCGGCGTGCTGGTCGATGAAGCGCGGCTGAGCCACCTTGCGTATGCCCCCGAGATCGCCGGGGCGATGCTGCGTCGGCAACAGGCCGAGGCAGTGGTCGCGGCGCGAACGCGCATCGTGGAGGGCGCGGTGGGCATGGTTCGCATGGCGTTGGAGCACCTGGACAAGGACAAGATTGTCGAACTCGACAACGAGCGCAAGGCCGCGATGGTGAGCAATCTGCTGGTCGTGCTCTGCGGCGAGCAGGCAGCGCAGCCGATCGTGAACACGGGGACGCTCTACACCTAACCGCCGACGTGGGGACGCCGTCATGGCGGACAAAAAGTCCATCCTGCTTCGCATATCGCCGGAGCTGTGGGAACAGCTGAACCGGTGGGCACGGGACGATCTGCGCAGTTTGAATGCGCAGATCGAGTTCGTGCTTCGCGAGGCGGTGCGGCGCCGCGGCCGGGGCGAGGAGGCGGGGGACGGGACCGAGCCTGAAAAGCCCGATGCATGCTGATCGTTGCCGACCCGCGTGTGCACTCTCGCAATTGCGGCAGTTAGTCTTTTGATTTGCTACGCGCCGCACAGATTCTCCAGATTAACATTTGTTCGTTACATGTTAGGGGCCACGTGCGTGAAGGGGCTGCTTCGCAATTCGGGGTGTGGGATGGTGCACATTTTGGGTTTTTTGGGGCTGTTGAAAAAGGTGTCTGGATTGCGTGCTTATGCGGCG
>CAZSBF010000074.1:0-20614 GCA_964605185.1 uncultured Planctomycetaceae bacterium | reverse complement strand
TGGGACCATCGTGCCAACGCCGATCGGGCATCTGATCGACGATGAGTACGATGCGATGATCAACACGCTGGGGCCGCGCTTTCAATTCACGGATGCCCTGTAACCAGGTGCATCGCCATCTCTTCAGCCTTAGGCCATCGATGCCTGTGGCGATCCTACATGTAACCAACACGAAACTTAGGCCGGTGATCACGGCGATCACCGGTATCGTCCTACACCTACAACAAATCAACAGAGAGAAAACCATGAAAACAAACCACTCCGCTCCGCATCAAGACACGAACCGAGATTCATTGCTAAGTTCGACATCGCAACCCGCGCCAACGACGTCGGCTCAGGAGATCCAGATTGCAGTTCGTTGTACAGACGGATCGGTTGACGCCGCAGCCGTGGCTGCGGCTCAACGTGACCTTCTCGACCTTCTTTGCCGCGCAATTGCCAAGGATTGGGTCGAATCGCACAAAGAAAAATAAGACGGCAGTGGTTGAGCCATGGGCCGATATGTCGGCCGGCTCGAACCCGGCTGTACCAAGTCCGAGCTACGCCGTCCTATTCAGTCAATTGACGCCAAACTGCTTAACGACGCTTGTATAAGTGTCTTGTTTTCCGGCAGTTACGAACCATCCCCCCAAGCACCATGGACGCATCGTTGGAGGCGTTTTCAGCCCCCAAGCGGTATGGGCGGCACCTTCGGAACGGGGACATCGGGCCTTTCCCAGCGCGCGGCGGTTTCTCGTGGATGAGAAATTTCGTCCCGAGGCTTCGGCTTGAGAAAATGAGTCCAAGGTCGATCGCGAAGATTCGCCTCCATCAGGGAAGCGACGAAGAAACGATCGACATGTTGGGACACATATATGCAAGAAACATCAGATGAAAGCTTCGGGGCGAACGAGTTCAGCGACGCAGACCTGAAAACACCTGGTCTGAGGCAGCCGGAATCGCGTGAAGTTCGATCCGGCCTGTTTTTTTCAATCGCTGAATGCGCGGCATCACTCTGCCTGTCGATCTCGACCATCAGGCGCCGCATCGCCGAGCGAAAGCTCCGATTTGTGCAACACGGCGCGGGCCACGCGATTCGAATTCCCTGCGACGAATGCCATCCAACAGCATCCTCGCCACTTGTGCTCGGCATGCCACCAGTCAATCCGAATGATCAAAACATAATCAAGTCGCTGCCGTCCCATCACCCACGCAGACATGGTCCGCAACCAAACTGGGAAAAGGGACTGCAATGACTTCTGCAAAAGGAAAATAACCGTGACCAGAAAGAAAAATTCAGAGAATATACGATGTTCCTACTATTCGTGGATCGTATATCGACGTGGAGAGAAGTATTACGCCGACGGCCGTGGCAATAGTCCATCTCTTGGCCGTCACTCCCTTGGCGCCGACGATCCCGACTTAGCAAGAAAAAAGCTCTTGCAACTGGATAGTGTCATGGCCGTACGCAATGGCCTTGTTCCGCGATCGATACTCGATTCTGAGACCATAACACCTTTGTCGCTTGCCGACGGTCGTCGTCTTTATGAAGTTCACCTTGCGCGACCGGAGGTAGCAGGCGGGCCCTGTGCAAAGACTCGCGCGCGATACCGGGCCGTATTTGACAAGTTCATCGCGTTCGCGGAAGCAAAGGGCATTCGTGATTGGAAGGCCGCGACAGATAATCTGGCCGAACAGTACCTGCGACACCTTGAGAGCAGTGGTTACGAGGACGCAACCCTGTGCCTCGAAGCTAACTTTTTGAAACAGGTCATCAAATACTTCGTGAAAAGTAAGCTGCTGCCCGAATCGCATCTTCTCCATCTAACGGTGAAGAAACCCTCGGGGACATCTACATATTGTTACACCCGTGAGCAATTCGAAGCCATACTCGAGCACTGTTCGAAACGAACCGACCTCGTCTGGCTCCACCGGGTGGTACTCGCCCTCGGTTTTACTGGAATGCGGATCAGTGAACTCGCATCGCTGCGCTGGGCCGACCTTTCGGTCAGTGAAGGCAAGATTGTGCTATCGAATGACCGGCTTAGGTCCACCGGACTTTCAGGGGAACGCCGCCGGACGAAAAACCGGACAGACCGAATATTGCCCATCAACCCGACATTGGCACATCTCTTTGCCACGATGTCGCGTCACGCCAGTGGCTTCGTGTTTCAGGGCCCCCGGGGCGGAAGACTCGATCCCGATGTTGCCAGAACCTCCCTGATCAAGGAAGTAATCGAGCCATTGTCAGCACGGTTTGACTCGAGCGGCGACTCAGGATTTAACAAGGCTCGGCTGCACAGTTTTCGTCACTATTTTTGCTCATGGGCGGCAACCGAAGGAATTCCCGAGCGCGTCGTGCAACTGTGGCTGGGCCACCGAGACTCGTCGATGGTCGCGCGTTATTTCCACCTGCACGAGGACGAATCCAAACTACAAATTCGGAAATTGAAACTGACCGGACCTCAAACGGGTGATGTAGCCCGAGAGCCGCCGGCCGCGTGATGAAAATGGAGCCGCCTACCTGGCGGGAATTACTATGTCAGTCATACCTAATTCGCAAAGCGATTGTTGTTTTGGTGGAAATCAGTTCAAGGTTGGGCGCATTCACCCAGCCGATGAAGACCGTGGTATGTCGAATCTTGGCACAATTCTGGCTCAGTCTGGTGTGCCAAGGAGAACCTCGAATCGCAAACCACTGCCCATCAAGAGCTTGGCGTGGCACAGTGAATTGAACCGGAGAGGGAGGGATTCGAACCCCCGGTACGGTTTCCCGCACTGCGGTTTTCAAGACCGCCGCCTTAAGCCACTCGGCCACCTCTCCTGAGGCTCCTATTCTATTCGCCTGTTCCACGGCGGCAACACGACCCACATGCGCCGACGCGCGATCACTCCACCACTGCGAAACCACATGTTAATAACGGCCATCAACAACGCGCGGCCTCGGTTTCAATGCCGACGGAATCACCCCGCCTTCGCCGGGCTCGTCGGCAGAAACGCAAACGCCACCGCCGCCACGATCAACCCGAACGCCACGACGTGATTCCATCGCATCGTCTCGCGCAGATACAGGAAGCAAAACCCCGAGAACACCACAATGCTGATCACCTCCTGCATGATCTTCAGCTCGGTCGCCGACCACCGGCCGTGGCCCCAGCGGTTGGCGGGCACTTGCAGGCAGTATTCGAAAAACGCGATGCCCCAGCTAATGAGTACCACCTTCCACAGGTCCGTGCTCTTATGGCGCAGGTGGCCATACCAGGCGATGGTCATGAACAGATTGCTTGCGACGAGAAGCAGGATCGTTTGCATCACCCAAGCGTACAACGACTCGCGGTCGCGACGCAACGATTTGGCCGTCGTGTCAATCAATTGGCGAAAACATGTGCGACGCCTTGGTTCCACCTTCCCGATTTGGTATCCTATGAAGGATGGGCGGGCACCCTCGACGACTGACACCAGCGATGCACCTTGCGTTCTGCGCGATCCTCAGCAGCGCCGTTCCCCATTCTGCCGTCGCCGGCGGACCGCAAATCCAAACGGAGCGCACCCTCATCGAAAACCGGCCGCCCGACGACATCTGGGGCCTCCCCGGTTTGTATCTCCTGCTCCGCGTCGATGTCACCCATCCCAACGGCATCGCCGGCTTTCAAGGCCCCGGCGCCGGCGCGACCGCTGAGTCCCTCAATAACAATTACCCATTCACCAATCCCATGCCATTGCCTGATGTCGTCTTTTCGCAATCGAACGGTTTTTTTCTGAAGTTGATTCCGATCGTGCCGACTGATTTCCCAAACATCCAAAGCCGATACCGCTATCGCGTAACCGATGTGAGCGCAGTCACGGACACGCTCCTCGGCCACCCGCTCAACAAGCCCGAAGTAATCCCGCTCCCGACCAACCTCGCTGTAAGCAATCAGACAACAACACCCTTGTTCACCTTTTCGGATCCCGCGCCGACTCCCGGCCCTTCCGGCCTCATTCGCCGCTACAAAGTTCTCGTCGTCGATGGAAATCTTGCCGCCGTCGGCGAGTTTCCGACGGGTGACGCCACCAGCCCGAGCATCGCAATCCCGCCCGGCGTGCTCTGCCCGTGCGTGTCATACCACCTGCGTGCCGAGAGCTACGACATCGACGTCGCCGATGACAACCTCGAAAACCTCGCCACGGCCTTCCTGCCGTTCACGCCCACCGCCGTCCCCGTGACGGGCGACATGACCAAGGATTGCCTCGTCAACGGGCGCGACATTGATCCTTTCATCCGCGCGTGCATTGCCCACTCCACGCTGCCGGGCGACCTATGCCCCGGCGACTTCAGCGCAAACGGCATGATCGACACCGCGGACATGCCCGGCTTCGTCAGTGCGCTTTTGAGTCCGTGAAAGAGTGATCCGTTAGAGGCCCGGGCAAACTGACAGCCGCAGGATTCCAAACGCAGCAAGCGTGGTCAGCGTTCCGGCAATAACCGTCGCACCCGCAACGCCGGCCGAGCGCCGGGCCAGCGGCGAGAGTAGCGTCATGCCGACGTGTCGTCGTGCGACGCGGGCGGCCGCGATCAGGCAGCCGATCGCAAGCACGATCCCGATGAATTGACAGATCAGCGTACCGGCCAGGCTCGGGCCGAGGTCGCGCGGATGCCCGAGGTTAGCGAGCGACACGACAAGCCCCAGCAGCGTGCAGACGAATCCGGTTGCAAGTGAAAACGCGGCCGCGAGGTGAAAGAACGTCACGGCCTCCTGCGCGGCGGGGCATGGCGTCGGCCGGCGAACGGTCCACAGTGCCGCGTCGAGGATTCCGGCCCATCCATAGATGACGGCAAGAAGCAGAAGGGGCGCAGTAAGAACCAGAAGCACGCCGAGCTGTTCGACCGCCGCGAGCGACATTCCGCGCTCGGTCAGCGAAACGACCACGGCCCACACCGCAAGCAATCCGATAATCGCCGCGAGCGCCATCTGGATCTGTCGGTCCCGATGATAGGGTACGGAACCCGCCTCGACGGTGTGCTTCTTCATGTCCCCTTCTCCTGACCACGCAAACTTTCGCGCGGCCGAAGGGCTATCGGTTTTGCGACATTGCTCGTTCAGGAATACTGAGAATGAGGTTTCGCGACGGCTGATAACCAAATAAACCAGATCATCACGATCGCGGGAATGAGAATCGTGGAAGGGTAAAAACAAAGGCGGCCTGCCGTCGGAGTTCCGTCTACGAGCAGGCAGACCGCGCCTTATTCAAATCGCAATCGTTTCCGATTGCGCTGGATCATGGTTGTCACGACGAACCCACCCCATAAACGCCGTGGCCTCAACCTACCCCATGTTGCCCTGAATTCCAGAAAAAACAGGCCCACCGCGCGGTCTCACAAAGGCAGATAAAGGACTTACGAGTACAGGGGGGCGCGCAAACTCACGCAAGTCAACGATTAACGCGGCGTGCAGGAATCGCTGGTTTATCGTTAATTCTTCGATATGCTAGTAAAATCACAAGCTTGCCGCCGCGAGGCGAATCCCGAATCAACCGGTTATCCACAAACAACGCAAGGATTTCACAGGTTGTGAAGAGCGGCCCAGAACGGCATAGTGCTCGAAAAGGAGCCCGGTCTTGCCCGTGCGAAACACATTTCCAGCAACAAGACGACTCAGCGGCCGATCCGCGTTCGCTCGTGTGTTCGCAAGGCGCCAAACGGCCGCGAATCAGCGCGTCGTCGTCTATGCCGCCGCCAACGAACGGGCCTATTCGCGCATCGGTCTCTCGGTGAGCCGCAAGCTCGGATCGGCCGTGATGCGTAATCGTGTGAAGCGGCTTCTCCGCGAGGCGTATCGACTGGAGCAATCCGGCATCCCGGCCGGATTCGATTTTGTCATCGTCGCGAAAACGGAAAGCAACTGGGAACTTTCCGGCGTGCGGCAATCGCTGGTCGACGCCACCCGCCGTGCCGCCGCTCGGGCAAAGTCAATTTCGTAAGGTGCCTTCCGCGATCTTCGCTCGAATGCTCGCCGCGTCGCGCGTCAAATCATCGAGACTCACCCGCTTCATTTTGTTTCGCCGCAGCCGCACGCGCACCGCTTCGATCACATAGCCCAGCACGCGCACGTGGTAATACGCCAGCAGAATCGGAAACGTCACAATCGTCTGCAGTACGCCCTTTCCCTTCCGCCACACGTCATTATAGAAAAGCGCAGCGCACGCTCCGACCATAAAGAACAACGGCACAAGCCCCAGCCTCACATCCCACGCCATGAGCGGCAACGATGCATACGCCAGCACGAACGGCAGGATGTCGATGCGAATCGGCAGGCGATACTTGTACACCAGATGTGCCGCCGAGCCGCCGCCGATGTACGCCTGGCGCATGAGCGAGCGGCCGGTGTAGTAATGCTCGTGCAGAACAACGGCGTCCTGCGCGGCGCGCTGCCGATAGCCCAGAGCGCGAAGGATCAAATAAATATGCTCCTCATCGCACCCGCCGGACGTCGCCGTATCGGGCACGCCGACCGCCGTCATTGCCTGAAAGCGGCGATCCTCATCCCACCCGATGTGCAGCATCTCGGCCCGTCGCACGGCCATGTTGCAACCGACGAGCCGGCCAGGGTCGCCGTCGCCAGGAATCCGATTGCCGCCGCGATGCGTCAGTTCAAAAATGTTGCGAATGGGAGGATCCGTGATGCGACCGACAATGGCGGCGACGTCGGGCGCGTCGAAGGCTCGGCTGATCTTCTCCAGCCAGTCGGGCCGGGCAATGCAATCACTGTCAATAAACGCCAGGATGCAGCCCTTCGACTCGCGCACCCCGCGATTGCGACTGTGATTCGCGCCCGCGTTCGTTTCATTCTTGAACCAGCGAAACGCGACGGACGGGTGAGCAGGTCCAAACGCGTCAAGGAATTCGCCCGTGCCATCGGTCGAGCAATCGTCGACCACGATGAGTTCATACCGCGGATAGGTCTGCTTGCAGAGCGATTCAAGGCAGGCGGCGAGCTTCTCGCGCCGGTTGAACGATGGAATGATCACGGAGATGAGCGGCGTCGGCGGTTCGGGCATCGCGGCACGGGCTCCCTCGTCACGCCAACAGCTTACGGGTGCGCATCCACGACTTCAAACGCCCCGGCAACACGATGCGCAGCAGCCCATGCTTGATCTGAAACGCGATCGGCACATTCGTCAGCAGCCATGCCGACGCCGCCAGCACGGCCGCATAATTGCGAAGCCGATACTCACGCGGGCACGCCGACGCGACAAACCGCAGCCGATCCATGACATTGCGAATGCTCCGACGCGAAAACAACAGGTGCAGCGCCTCGCCGAAACCGACCGGTGCCGCCAGATCCCCCTCGCGCCCGGTGATCGCCGTGTTGACGCGCACCACGGCCTCGTACGAAAACGCAAGCCGGAAGCCGGCCCGCGCCGCGCGCATCGAGAATTCGTAATCCGCCGCATAGTGCGGCAGTCGTCTGGCGTCCACGTTGCCGATTTTCTGAAACACCTCCACCGGCACCAGCATCCCTCGACCCGAAAGCGTGGTGACACCCGTCGTGTCGATCGCGCCTGCCTCAACCGGCAACTGCGCCGACGACGCACCCGCCCAATCCCACCGCACCCCGCTGTCCACCACCACCGGCGGCGAGTCCATGCTGAGATTCAACGAGCCGACCAGCGCACGCCCATGCCGCTCGGAACACGCCACGAGCTTTTGCAGATAGTCGTGGCCGACCTCGGTATCGTTATTAAGGAACAAGACAAAATCGCCCGCGCCGGCCGCCTTAAGCGCGGCGTCCACGCCGAGCGCCGTCGCTCCCGTCCACCACAGCGAATCGTCTCCCCGGACAACCGTCACCTGAGGATACGCCGCCGCAATTCGCTCCGGCGTGCCATCGGTCGACCCACCGTCCACGACATACACACGACAATCAACCCCTGTCTGCCGGGTCAACCCCGCCAGGCATCGAAGCGTCTCGTCGACGTGGTTGTGAACGGGTATGACGGCGAAGACCTGCATCGCGATATCTTTCGGTCGAACGCCCCGCTCCGATTGCAATTGGTATCGCCGCCGATTTGGTCAGTGCAGCCGTATCATTCGTGGCCGCCGAAGGATGCGCCAGCGGAAGTGCCCCTGATACTCCAACCCCCGTGGCACCAGCAGCAGCACACCGGTCTCTTCGTTAATCAGGTATACGTCGTGCGAATTGGCAAACGGGCCCCACAACATCTTGAGCGAGAGGCCCTTCTGTAAGAACCGATCGGGATTCGAAGCGATATCCGGGTGCGTTCGTGGAATCAGCGTGGGGTTGTCGTCACCGGGGATGCATCGCATGTCGTCGCAGATGATCACATCCCGCTCGACGCCCTTGCGCGCCCGCAGCGTCGCCAACTCATCGGGTAACGGAAACTCCCCCACGTCGCCGGCCGCATGATCGGGAAAATGGGCATCCAGCCAGAATAGCGCCGGCCCCTCCACCTGCGTCGCCATCTGACGGATGAACTCGCGTGAATCGCCAAGGGACAAACAAACGTTTGTATTGGGAAACCGCCGTTGGGCCTTTTCAATGCACTCGCGTGCGATATCACACGAGAAAACGCGGCTGAATCCGTAGTGCAGCGCCACCGCAATCCCGTCGCCGTCGAGTATGCCCGTCTCCACAAAGGCCCGCAGGCCGCAGCGCTGGATCAGCCGCGGCATGTTGATGCAGTTCACAAGCCGATGGGTTACGACGCCGGGGACTCCCACGCAAAATGCTCCATTGAAGACCTGGTCAATCTAGTGGATCAAACGACTCGCTGCAATGATGAGGGGTGGCGATATTGCGCGGCAGTATTGAAAATCGCGATGGCGACAAACCGCCGAGTGTGCCGCGACCGAGGACATTTCGCACGACGCGCCACCGCTCATGTGATCGGATGGTGAACAATTTCCAGGACGCCACTACGCACCAAACCGCCCTACAAATTATTTTTGAAATTTCCCCGGAACTTTGTTGCGTTGCCAAGCGCGGTCGATACCATGCTCCATCGGCCGTCGAGGCGAACGGAGTTGCAAGCTGCGGCATTCCGATGCGAGCAGCCGGTGAGGTCAAGGTGGACCTCAACGACTGGATAGGACCGGACTGGATCTCGGCCCTGCTATCGGAATCGTCCAGCGGCTGGCGGCCAATACTTCAACTGTTCTCGCGTGAAAGTCGCATCCCCCAAGGGGTGCGACTTTTTCGCATTCATGGGGCACTGCGCTGTACGGCCGCGCCGCTGCTACGTATCATCCATCACCATGCGTGCCCTCGTAGTTGATTCCGGCAATCTCTCCCTTCGCGACGAACCAACGCCCGCACCATCCGCCGGCGATGTCCTCATTAAAGTCTCTCTCGCCGGCATCTGCGCAACCGATCTCGAAATACTCAAAGGCTACGGCGGTTTCAAAGGCATCCTCGGACACGAATTCGTCGGCGTCGTCACCATCGGCCCCGACGCGTTGATCAACAAGCGTGTCGTCGCCGAAATCAACTGCGTCTGCGGACGCTGCGACATGTGCACCAGCGGCCTGTCGAGCCATTGCCGACGGCGCACGGTCGTCGGCATCCAGGGTCGCCCCGGCGTCTTCGCGGAGTTCGTCGCCCTGCCAGAGCGAAACTGCCACCTCGTGCCCGACGGTGTCACCGATGCCGAAGCCGTCTTCACCGAACCCCTCGCCGCCGCCTACCAGGTGCTGCGACAGATCAAGCTCGAAACCAAAACCAGCGTCGCCGTCATCGGAACGGGCCGCCTAGGCCTTCTTGTGGCGCAGGTTTTGGCACAGTATCCGTGCCGCCTGATCGCCGTCGGCCGAAACCCGCGCACGCTGGACCTGCTCGATCGCAAGCGCATTCGCACGTCAAACGTTGCCGAGTTCTCCCAATGGGGCGAGCAGGACGTCGTCATCGAATGCACCGGCTCCCCGGAAGGGCTGCCACTGGCCATGCGAATGGTCCGCCCCAAGGGCACGATCATCCTCAAGACAACGTGCGCAACGCCCACTCCCGCCGATCTGACGCCGCTCGTTGTGAACGAGATCGCATTGCTGGGCAGTCGATGCGGGCCCTTCAGCGATGCACTCGGCGCCCTGGCGCGAAAACAGGTCGACGTACAGTCCATGATCTCAAAGCAAATGCCGCTGAGCGAAGGCGTCGCCGCCATGTCCCTCGCCGCCGACCCGAATAACACCAAGATACTCCTCGCGTGCAACACATGAACGGGCCACACCTCGTCGATCTGCAGATCGAGAAATTCCACGACACCGAGTTGCTGCGGTTTGCCGCGCTTCGCGAAATACCCGGATTCGTGCACGTCGTCACCACACGCCCCTGGAACATGGCCACCCACCGCGGCCCGCAACACGAACACGCCGTCGCGCGCCGCCGGCAACTTTGCGAGCACATCGGCCTGCCGTTCGACAAACTCACCGCCGCCGATCAGGTGCACAGCCCGCACGTCCTCCGCGTGCGTGCAGTGGATTCTGGCGCCGGCCGCGACTCGCGCGACACCGCGATCAAATTCACCGATGGCTTGGTGTGCGATGTGGCCGGCGTCCCGATTATTCAGTTCTCGGCGGATTGTCCGCTGATCGTCGCGGTCGATCCCCGCCATCGCGCCTTCGGTACGGCTCACGCGAGCTGGCGGGGAACGGTCACGCAGATCGCCGATGAACTGCTGCGGCAAATGATTCGCGAATTCGGCACAAAGCCCGAGGATCTATCCGTTGCCTTGTGCCCCTGCGCAGGCCCCGTGGAATATGAAGTGGGCGACGACGTCCGCCGCATCGCCGCCGCAAGGCTCGGCGACGTGGATTGTTTTTTCCCCGTGCGCGACGGCCGCATTTACTTCGACATGCGAACCGCCAACGCCGCGCAACTCATCGGTGCCGGCGTGAATCCGGATCGAATCTTTATTGCGAATCACTCGACCATGGCCGACCCGCGCTTCTATTCCCATCGCCGCGACGGCGCGGACACCGGCCGCTTCGCGATCATCGCGGGCATTTCGAACGGCTAAACAGTGATAGTGTGTCGTTTAGGCACTCGCTGACGCGACGTCGGAAGGAAAGGCCCCTTCGCGATCAGGTGACGCCGCTCCCGACATGAATCGAACGGTGCAGTACGTGACGATCATCAGGAATGCATCGAACCCAATGGTCTTCCAACCAGCCGCCACGTTTCCGGCCTTTCCAAAACACCCGCAATCAATGTGCAGGCCTTTGTACAGCGCCGAGTACCCGACAGCGCAAATGAACATTGCCAGCATTCCCCCGATCATCCAAGCACCGGCGCGGCGCGTGGCTGGGTGCAGGATGGCAAGTCCAGCCGCAACTTCCCACCACGGCAGAAAAATCGCCAGCAGATTTGCATACGCTTCGGGAAGTATCTGGTAATTCGTGATGTTGACCGCGAATTGCCGGGGTTCCCATATCTTCTCACCGCCGGCAAATAGGAATACGCCGCCTGCTCCGAGCGCGCAGACGTGAGAAACGATTGCCAGTTGTTGCTTCGTCATTCGTCCCCCTTCGCAACATACGACGCGAACACCGCCATCTTCGCGTCAATTTCCTGCCACCCCTTCACATACACGGTCACGTCCTGATACTTGAAGTCGTTCTTCAATGCATCCGCGACGTGATGGCTGGCCTCGCAGTCGCCGCCGCCGCAATAGACGATGAGCTTCTCATTCGGCGGCACCTCGCGCACGATGCGATCGATGCTGGCATAGATCGCGCTGGCCGGAATGTGAATCGCCCCGCGAAAGTGACCTTCGACCCATTCATGCTGCTCGCGCGCGTCAACAAATCGAGCCGACCCGTTCTTCAGGTGCATCAGAACATCATCGGCCGTCAACGCCCCCGCCACGAGTGCAGCCGGCGCCGGCTCAGCGGCGTTCACGACCGAGCCAGAATTTGCCGGCGATTCCCCGGGCGCCATTCCCTTTTCGGTCGGCGCGGTCTTCGTAACGGGCTCAGGCGTACTGGCGCGCTCCGCCCGAATCCACGCCAACGACTTGGGGCGCATCGAGTTTGTCGCAGCGCCAAACGCGCTTGCGATGAGAAGAATAGCGACGACCTGAGTAGTGATCTTATTCATAGCGCTCGTCCCCTACGGTTTGATCGGCTGCGTTGGATTCGCCGGGTCGCGAACCTCCGGTTGGCCGACGTTGATGGCTTCCCCCTTCGACGGGCCAGCGAGTTTCGCCTCGCTAATCACAATGGTCACGGTCGGAGTTTTGGCCGAGTCGGTGGTCACGGTGATCATGTCATTACCCTTGGGAACCGAATAGGACCGCGGGATGTCGACGATCAGTTTGTAGGTAAAGCCCGGCCGCGTCTCCTCAATGCTAGTTTTGATCAACGGATTCAATGCCTTAGCTTCCCAAATCTTGATCGGAGTCGTCGAGTTGTTGTTGATGGAGAACGTTCGTTGCACGTCGTTCGAGCGTTTGGCCGGCAAGGAGAGGCGATTGGGATACACCTCAATGTCCGCGGACAAATAAACGCTGACCGGTACCTCGAAGCGAGGATACTCCGCGAGGCCGGTCTCGAATGACAGCGACGCTCCGAGCACGCCCCCCTGCAATGGCGGCACCAGCGACACAACCACCTCAAACTTCTTTCCCGGCTCGACGACTTTCAACTCGCCCTTAATGCCGGGGTTGTTGCTCTTGGGCGGAGACAGGCTCGCCGGCGCCTTTGAATTATTGATGATCGTCAGTGTCTGCGTCGTCGCCATTCCCTTGGGGTCCTGCAACGACACACGGCCGAACCCGACCGTCTTGGGCATGAAGGTCACTGGCTCCCACACTTCGCCCTTCATGATGAGCGTGATCGCCGCATCGGGTTGCGGACAATTCGTCAGGATGGTGATTGTCTTGCTGATGAAGCCGCTGAACTTGTCGGTATTTACCTTGATTGGGAGACTGCCCGTGCCGCCGGGAGCAACCACCTTGTCAAACGCGCCGGCCGTCGTACAACCACAACCGGGGCGAATTGCGAGGATCTCCAACGGGCCGTTACCGGTGTTCTTGTACGTAAAATTGTGGAACACATCCTTGCCGACCACGACCCTTGGGAACTCGTGGGCAAGCGTATCAAATGCAATCTTGGGAACCTCGCCCGGCTTGAGAACGACCGTCGGCGCTCCACCGCCAATGTCCTTCCCCGCGGGCTGCGAGGCCGCCGATTGAGGTGCGGGCGGCCCACTACCGGCCGGTGCCTGGGCCGACACGATGGCAGCGTGAAAAAGTAGCATTGCCGAAAGCACTGCCGACACTCGAAAACCCGAACAAACCATCATGGATTTCTCCAATAATCTCGCCGAAGGAGCGGACGTTAGAAGGCCATACCCACATGAAAAAGTATAACGGATGAAAGGCACAGAGGCTGTAACGGGCGTGTAACTCAGAGGCCCAATTGACGGCCAAAAACACGGCTCGATTACCCCATAATCGCCCCCGGAATTCGTTGTACGAAGACAGCTCTTGGGGGGCCGCATTCTTTCGCGGATCGCAACGCGTTCACATGCAACGGCACCGACACGGCCCTCAGAAAGGCGTTAGAACCCCTGCCAAAGGGCAACGGCATCCTCCGAGTCCTAATTACGTTGAAATAGTCGGCGTTTCGGCTCGCAATTGCCCCCGACGGCAGCCTACTATCCTCTAGAGAGTCCCTCCACTTTCGCCGGGTGTTTTGGGATGAGGAATTTATCGCCGCGACATCTCATTGCGCTTCTTACGCTGATCGCCGCAACCGCTGCGCCCACGTGCGACCTTGCGTCCAGTTCTTCCGACTCACCCAATATCCTGCCGTCCGGCCCATTGGGTTTTCTAAGCCCGCCGACCTCGTCCTCCGGCTTCATCCAATTTCCCGTTTATCCCCCGCCGGACCAATACCCGCCCGTCGTCTACGGCGCAATCGGCGCCGTCATCGTCCAAAACAACAATTCTCAATTCCCGATTTCGTTTGTAGGCCCCCCATCCCCCTGACGCGCCGCGAATCTGACTAGCCCGCCGTCGGCTTGGCGATTTCGCGAAACAGTACCAAGCTGCTCGTGAACCCGTGAATAAACGTGCGCTTGCCGACCGGCCCGATCTCGCCCGCCGCGAAAAACCCCGCCACCGCGCAGCCGTTCGCCGCCTCGTTCACCACGGCAATGTCATGATTCGGCGAGCCGAACATCCGTCGTCCGCGCCCGTTGCACGTGAACAAGAGTCCGCCCGTCGGCGGCCCGCTCATGCTCGCGACCTTCCCGGTCAGCAGGCGCCGCATCTCCTCGTCCGCCGACTTGCCATCGCGCACGTGAAACTGAATCGTCTGCCCCGGCCGCACCATTGCATTCACCGCAAGCCCCGTCTCCTGCACGACTCCCATCAGATTGCGCACGAGGAAATCGCCCTGCTCGAACTTGCCGAGGTGCTCATCGACGACGTTTCCGACCTGCAGCCCCTGCTGCATCAATTCCTGATCGTGCGGCGCAGCCTTGTTAAACACACCCCGCAGCACATCCAGCGCCGGCTTTCCGCGTAGCTCATAGATGACATTCTGATCGGCCTTCGTAATCACAAACGGATCGCCGATCGGTCGACAACCCTGCGACACCACCGTGTCAATCACCAGCGGCCCGGACATCGACACGCCGACCAGCCCCTGCCGCAACACCTGATCGTTCAGGAACAATCGATTCTGGTTCGGGCCGCTCGCGCCGCTGGCCATGCCGCCGACAATCGTGCTGCCGGGAAAAGCCTTGTCCAGTTCGCCAAGGCACGACTCCGCGTCAATCGAATACGGCTCCGGCAACACCACGAAGCCCGGCTTCTCCGACGGATTCACGCCGAGATGTTCCTGCCAGACCTCCACGCCCTCGAAATCGTTGACATCGTTCTGATCGATCACGAACGGAAGCACGCGCACGCCCGGCATTTTCGCGCCCCACACCACCAACCCCGGGGCCTCCTCCACTTCGCGATCCGGGCCGATGATCCCCCCGCCCGTGCAGCCGATCAGATTGCGGCAATTCAATTTCCCCCAAACTCCATCCAGAACATCCTCAAACTCCGGGCCGTAGTGATGCGAGACAAACATGATCGCCAGATCCGGCGAAAAATCCGCCAGCGGCGCACACGCCTCATGGACCGCAGCCCCCGTGTGCGGATTCGTGCTCAACCCGGATTTGAATTGCATGCTCACCGTGGCGCTCCCCGAACGACGAAAATTGTTTCCTCTTTATAGCATAGCACGCAGACCCCCACGATCCGGCATCGCCAAAGGCGGGTTAATGACCCTATTTCGCCACTCGACCCGTCCCCCACGCCCCCCTGCCACATAGGCAGCCTCCTTTGCGCTTCCCAATCCCTCCCTGCCGCTTTGGCGTACCGCCCTTGGCACCAGCATTCGTCAAATGCCGCCACAACCCCAGCTTCCACAATATGTTACGGTTCCCTACCTCCTTTTCCTCCCGCTGGCACGCCCCTTGCTCAGTGATCCCCGTCCGGTCGCGCGGATTCCCCGCCCGGCCCACCGGTTTTTGACCATGCTCGATACGACCAGAGCCAACCTGTTGATCGCCGACGCCGGCCCCAGCCCATGGGCCGAGGGTCTTGCCCGCGCGCTACATACGCTCCCGGTCGATCTGCACTGGACGCGCACCGACCGCGAGACGATCAACATCATCACCACCACCGGCGTCCACGTCGCCATTGTCGATGATCAGCTCCCCGGCGGCGGCCTCCGTGTGCTGCAGCGGGTGCGTCAGCTCGGCTGGACGAGGCCCTGCCTCTTTATCTGCGATCATGCCGATGCTCGAATGTTGCGGGATGCCTTGGCCCTCGATGTCTACAGCGTGATCGCCCCCATCGCCGAGCGGGATGTCCTCACGCCGATGGTGCTCAAAGTTTTCAAACAGGTCTATCAGATGAACTGGGCCGATGCCTCGGCCTTCAATTGATATTTGGATTATCCGATTTGATTCGGAAAGGAGTACTGGAGATGGCTGTGACGAAAGTGAAAATTCGACCCCTGGGTGACAAGGTCCTCATCAAGCGACTTGAGGCCGAATCCGTGACCGCCGGCGGCATCGTGCTGCCCGACAGCGCCAAGGAGAAGCCCAAGCGCGGCCGCATTCAGGCCGTCGGCGAGGGCAAGATGCTGGACACCGGCGAGCGCGCCAAGCTGACGGTCAAGAAGGGCGATGAAGTCCTCTTCACCAGCTATGCCGGCACCGAGATCAAGCTCGACGGCGAGGAGTTCATTATCATGGATGAGTCCGACATCCTCGCCATCCTTGAGTAGGATGCGCCGTCGGCCCCGTCCGGCGAGTTGCGCGTATCGAGCGACGTTCGCCTCGAAACCCGAAACTCCCGCTCGATGCTCGTAATTCGAAAGCCACGATCATGACGCCCAAATTGTTTGAAACGGCACTCGACGAAGCCATCAAGTTCGGCCCCGCGGCCAGGCTCGTGCTGACCTTCCCCGGAAACGAGGACGCCATGCACCTGCACCCGCTGGCCTACACCAAGATCGAGGCCTGCGGCTTCCGTGTCGAAATCCGCGTCTCGAAATACGACGACGCCGAGGTCGTGGACGACGTCATCTTCGTCGACGCCACCTCCGTCGAAACCGTCGAGCTGCAGGTCAAACAAAAGGGCGGCGTCTGGCACGACGAACCCTTCCAGGGCATCGGCGACGAAGAGGAGCAGTAATCCTCACGAGCCCCGATAGGGGCGATAGCCAATAGCCGAGGGCGCAAGCCCTCGGATGAGCGGTGACAGAATCCAAAGCCCTGTAAGGGCGATACAAAAACGAATAACAACGAAGCAAAAAATAAACGGAGATTGAAAAACATGGCTGCCAAGAAAATCGCATTCGACATGGAGGCCCGTGAGGCCATCCGCGTGGGCGTCACCACCCTCGCCCGCGCCGTCAAAGTCACCCTCGGCCCCTGCGGACGAAACGTCGTCCTCGAGAAATCCTTCGGCTCACCGACCGTCACCAAGGACGGCGTCACCGTCGCCAAGGAAATCGAACTCGACGACCCCTACGCCAACATGGGCGCCCAGATGGTCAAGGAAGTCGCCAGCAAGACCAGCACCGACGCCGGCGACGGAACCACCACCGCCACCGTCTACGTCGAGGCCATCTTCAACGAAGGCCTGAAGAACGTCGCCGCCGGCGCGAACCCGATGGAACTCAAGCGCGGCATTGATGCCGGCGTCGAAGCCATCGTCGAAGAGTACAAGCGCATGAGCAAGCCCGTGAAGGAAAACAAGCAGATCGCCCAGGTCGGCACCTGCGCCGCCAATCACGAGGCCGACATCGGCAAGAAGATCGCCGAAGCCATGGAAAAGGTCGGCAAAGACGGCGTCATCACCGTCGAAGAGGGCCAGGCCCTTGAAACCACCGTCGACGTCGTCGAAGGTCTGCAGTTCGACAAGGGCTTCACCAGCCCGCACTTCGTCACCGACCCGGCCACGATGGAAGTCCGCCTCGACAAGCCCTTCATCCTCATCAATGAGAAGAAGGTCTCCTCGATCAAGGACCTCATCCCGCTGCTCGAGAAGATTGCCAAGGCTGGCCGACCGCTGCTCATCATCGCCGAGGATGTCGAAGGCGAAGCACTCGCCACCCTCGTCGTGAACAAGCTCCGCGGCACGCTCCAGTGCTGCGCCGTCAAGGCCCCGGGCTTCGGCGACCGTCGCAAGGCCATGCTCGAAGACATTGCCATCATGACCGGCGGCAAGGCCATCTTCGAAGACCTCGGCATCACGTTGGAATCGCTCGACCTCAAGGACCTCGGCTCGGCCAAGCGCGTCGTCGTCGATAAGGACAACACCACCATCATCGAGGGCGGCGGCAGCACGAATGACATCAAGGGTCGCATCGAGCAGATCAAGAACGAGATCAACAAGACCACCAGCGACTACGACAAGGAGAAGCTCGAGGAGCGCCTCGCCAAGCTCTCCGGCGGCGTGGCCCAGATCAAGGTCGGCGCAGCCACCGAAGTCGAGATGAAGGAGAAGAAGGCCCGCGTCGAAGACGCCCTGCACGCCTGCCGTGCGGCCGTAGAAGAAGGCATCCTCCCCGGCGGCGGCGTCGCTCCCCTGCGAGCGCTTGCGGCCGTGCTCGATAAGGAAGAGAAGAAGTTGAAGGGCGACCAGAAGACCGGCGTCGACATCATCCGCCGCGCCCTCTGGGCCCCGATCAAGGCCATCGCCGAAAACGCCGGCATCGACGGCAGCATCGTCGCGCAAAAGGTCTTCGAGGCCAAGGACCCGAGCTTCGGCTACAACGCGCTGACCGCCGAATACGGCAACATGGTCGACATGGGCGTCATCGTCCCGACCAAGGTCGAGCGCATCGCGTTGCAAAACGCGGCCAGCGTTGCGACGCTCCTGCTCACGACCGACGCAGTGATCAGCGAGATCAAGGAAGACAAGCCCAAGACCCCGGGCGGACGGGGCGGGATGGGAATGTAAGACGGTAGTGCAAAGACTCTCTTTGCATTGACGGTGAAACACAAAGGCTCCGGAGCGGTCAATGCGATCGTTCCGGGGCCTTTTCTTTTTGCTTGACTTGATTCATGATAGCCGCGATGGGCCTCCAATATCATCGTTTGCGGATATGTTCATTTTTTACGGTGCATTTTTGCTTTTACCTGTTCCTTGCTCTCTCTTCAACGCTTTGTACAGGCTGCGGATTAATCATAATTCCACAAGTCACAACTCTGCCTCCCGCACATTTCCGTACACTCCATGTATGTGATGCGGAAACTAAGAGCCCATTAGATAATGCGAGCGTGAACTACGAGGGCCACTACGGCACGAATTGGATGCGATGCTTCCCGGTTGGCGCCCAGCTTGCATCCTTTCCCTACACAAACGAGCCGGGGGATTTGCAGCTCTCCTCGAAATCAATTGGTAATGGCTCATTCCAGTTCACACCCGTGAGCCGACTTGAATGGACGCACGTTTGGTTTCCATTGGGCCTACCACTCGGCGGCATCATGTTTCATTACTACAGCAACTCAGTAATCGTAAGCGCCCCTGGTTACGTCTCGGTCCGAGTCTATGGCGAACGACGACCAGTACACTCATTCAAGTCAACAACTGCTGATGAAAAGTTCCTCTCCTATTCTGAACACCTTACTGTATTGCTTCCGAAGGAGGCGCAGACCAAAATATCACCATCCACTACGCGAGAGGCCGACAGGATGGACTAGGTCTTTGAACGATTTCCTATGCCAGCAATTCACCTAATTAAGAAACACGAATCAGGGCTTCCTGCCATTGAGCCAGTGCCAGGCGATAACGGTTCCTTTAGCAGTGGGTCCTGGACGCTAACTGAACAAATGGCTCGCACGTTGGTGGGTGGCCAGATTTATTTTCACGAACGGCAGAGTGAACGGTCTTATTTTGGCGGGCAAATTACTGCTGTACGTCCAGAGACCGACGGAGATTATCAAGGCAAAATTGTCTTTATATTCAAGTTCTCCAAGGAGTGCCGCGACGTCCTCACCGGACGGGATGGATGGTCACAAGAAATGAAGATAGTGCAATAACAGGGCCCGCTCCGCGGCTGTTCCATCTGCAAAACAAGCACCACCGGAGCCGGCAGCAGCAGCGACACCGTCTGCTCCTCGTTGAGCGTCGTGCCCCCGGGTGGCATGGGTCAACTCCGTTGACCCGTGGCGAATCCGCGAAGCCCCGCACCGGTCCCATGCCGATATAATGATGGCATGGCCACTCACATGAGAGCAGACGTCCTTCGCGTCCTCGCCGCCAACATGCCGGCCATCCGTGCCTTGGGAGTCACAAAGTTGGCCCTCTTTGGCTCTACGGCCCGCAACGATTCCACAGACGTCAGTGACCTGGACTTCCTCGTCGAGTTCCAAAAGAAATCCTTCGACGCCTTCGTGGACTTGAAGGCCCTGCTCGAACGCCTCTTCGCCACGCGCATCGATCTCGTGCTCTTCGACGGCGTCAAGCCGCGCCTGCGCGACCGAATCCTCGCGGAAGCCGTCTATGCCGAGTGAGCGAAAGGGTGGCATGGTTCAACTCCTGTTGACCCGTGCGAAATCCACAAACCACGCCCCGGCCAACACTTAACTCCCAATCAATAAACCGGAAAATCCACTTGCCTTCGCCGGAACGCGCACTATATTAGTTAGGCAAGAGTTAGGCACTCTCGAAGAGGGGACGTGCGATGTCCGCGCTAATGGCTCATTTTTCGTTCGGTGCTGGCCCGGCGCAAAACCACGCAGACGATTTGTGCGTTTTGTGCGAGGTAAAACGGTTTTTTGCGCGTTTTGTGGGGGGAGTTTTTTTTCGCATGCACAACGTCGCGCAGCGACCCCTTCCTCCCCTTGGCCCCTTGGTCCCTCGGCCCCTCGGCCCCTCGAATCACGGCCCCTCGACCTGCAAACATTTGCGGCTTCTTGCGCCCAAAAACCGCGATTTGCGGCCATTTGCGGCGCCTCTCCGCTTTCGCGATGGTGAGTGCAAGAAACGACTCTCGCAACATCGAGCCACCGTGCCTTTTTCTGTTCCGATTCCCTCTGTGCCTCAGTGCCTCTGTGCCTCTTTCTGTTCCGGTTCCCTCTGTGCCTCTGTGCCGTTGCCTGGTGGCCGCGGCGACTGCCTT
>CAZSBF010000073.1:0-20823 GCA_964605185.1 uncultured Planctomycetaceae bacterium | reverse complement strand
GGGGTCGCTCGATCCGTGGCTGCTTTTCTTGTTGCTGAGCGTTGCGGCGGTGGTCGGCGATGGCGTGAACTATGCGATCGGGAAGTTCCTCGGGCCCAAGGTGCTGAAGAATCCGAACAGCCGCATCTTTAAGAAAGAGTATCTCGACAAGACGCACGCGTTTTACGAGAAGTACGGCGGTAAGACGATCATCATTGCCCGGTTTGTGCCGATCGTGCGGACGTTTGCGCCGTTTGTCGCGGGCGTGGGGACGATGACGTACAGCCGGTTCTTTGCGTACAACGTGATCGGCGGCGTCGCATGGGTGGCGATCTGCTTGTTTGCCGGGTATTTCTTCGGCAATCTGGAGTTCGTGAAGAAGAACTTCGAACTGGTCATCCTTGCGATTATTTTCATTTCCGTGTTACCGATGGCGATTGAGTTCTACAGGGCGCGGGCGGCGAGAAAGCGGGAAGGGTCGGTCGCGCCGTGAGGTGGTGGCGAGGTTCGCGTACAATCGGGCGGCTTCACTATGACACGGCCAAGCCAACAAATCGTTAGCACTTGCAGCAACGCGCCATTGATTTGCGATTGCTCAGGTTCAAAGACCCCACCCTTTCGGGGCTTCCTATTCGGTCGCCCCTCAACCCCTTCGCAAGGGGAGGGAGACGTGCGGCACCGACTGAGAGTCGGTGCCACATGGCGGGTGTGCCGGGCGGTTGCCGTCACTTCGACTGTTGCAATTCTTATCCTCGCCGGTTGTTACATCGATCTTGTTCCAATTCGGCTTGAAGGCCCGCGGCAGGCGAACGGCGGGGCGAGCGTTGTCATTCTTGAGGGGCAGACGTTCGCCGAGCGCGGCAGGGAGACGCTGCAATTCGATTTGTATCGGCCGGGTGATTTTGCGTCGGGCGATAAACCGCTGGTGATTCTCGTGCATGGCGGGTCGTGGCGGAGCGGTGATCGGTTTTACATGCTGGAGTGGTGTTACGACCTCGCGGCGCAGGGCTATGCGGCAGCGACGGTTGACTATCGACTGGCGCGGGGCGGCGTGGCGTATCCCGAGCCGGTGTCGGATGTGCTTGCGGCGGTGCGATTCTTTCGGGACAACGCGGTGACGTATGGAATCGATCCGAATCGCGTTGCGCTGGTGGGGCAATCGGCGGGGGGGCATCTGGCATTGCTCGCGGGACTTTCCAATGATGTGAGCGTCTTCGATGTGAGCCGTCCGATGGGTGAATCGCTCAATGTTCGCTGTGTCGTCGACTTGTTCGGCCCGACGGACTTTACGGTCGATCCATCCACCGCGGATATGGATCAGATCGAGCGAATCGAGAACTTCATGGGGGCAACACTGGCCGACGCAGGGCCACTGTTGGCGCAGGCCAGCCCGATCACGTATGTGCGAGCCGATGGACCGCCGACGTTGATCGTACATGGCAACGCGGACACGCTGGTGCCGGTGGATCAGGCGCGGCGGATGAATGCGGCGCTCGACGCGGCGGGGCAGGTGCACGAGTATCTGGAAGTGCCGGGGATGGACCACGTGCCGGGGGCGATCTGGCAGTTGGATTACACGCAGAGCTATCGGGCGACGGTGCTGGCGTTTTTGGCGGCGAATCTTTGACACGAAGGCACGCTCACGTGACCCATTGTCTCAGAACGACAATGGCGGTCGTGAAGTAAATGATCAGCCCCGTGACGTCGACGAGCGTCGCAACAAACGGAGTGGACGAGACGGCGGGGTCCAATCCGAGTCGCTTGAGCAAGATCGGCAACATCGATCCTACCATCGTTCCAAACAGGACGACGCCGACGAGACTCGTCCCTACTACGAACGCGAGGATCATCGGCCGCTCGTCGTGTACCTCGCCTTTTGAGGCTCGATAGACACCGTAGCCGAGTGCAATCAGAAACGCTGCAATCCCCAACAGCGAACCGAACATGAGTCCGGAAGCCACCTCGCGGCGAATAACGCGCCACCAGTCGGAGAGTTTCAGCTCGCCCACGGCAATGGCTCGAATGACGAGCGAGGCCGCTTGTGAGCCGGAGTTTCCGCCGGTGCTGATGATGAGCGGGATGAACGCGGCAAGGATTACGCTCTTTTCGAGAGTCGCCTCAAAACGATGCATCGCAGTGATGGTGAGCATTTCTCCACCGAAAAGAAGAAGCAGCCACGGGGCGCGCTTGCGGACCATGGTGAGAGCCGAGGCTTCGAGGTAGGGCTCGTCGAGAACGGCGACGGCGGCCATCTTCTGCACGTCTTCGGTTTCTTCCTGTTCGGCGACATCGAGGACGTCATCGACCGTTACGATGCCGACGAGCACGTTGTCGGAATCGACGACAGGAAGGACGCTGCGGTCGTATTTCTTGAAGGCCCGGACGGCCTCTTCCTGATCGTCGTGGGCCTTTAGAAAGACATAGTTGCCGTCCATGATGTCAGTGACGGTCTTGTTCGGATCGGCGACGACAATGTCGCGGAGGCGAATGTCGTCGATAAGGTGGCCCTTGCCATCCGTGACGTAGACGACATTTAGCGAGTCCTTTTCCTTGCCGACGTTTCGCAGATGGCTGAAGACGTGGGAGATGGTCCAGTCTTCGCGGATGGATACGTAGTCGGGCGTCATGCGACGGCCGATGGATTCCTCGGGGTAGCCGAGCAGTTTGACGGCGATCTTTCGTTCGTCGGGCGAAAGCAGGTTGATGAGCCGATTCGACGCTTCGCCGGGCATTTCTTCGAGGAGGGCCGTGCGGTCGTCGGCGGCCATGTCGTTGAGGACGGCGGCGACTTGTTCCTGGCCAAGGGCCTTCAGCGCGGATTCCTGCGCTTCGACGGGCAGGTGTGCGAAGACATCGGTGGCTTTTTCGCGCGGGAGGATGCGAAAGATGACGGCGACATGCTCGGGCGGCAGATCGGAAAAGAGATCGGCAATGTCTTCAGGCGGCAGATCGGCGAGGGCTTCGCGCAGCGCGGTGAAGTTGCGCTGTTCGATCAGCTCTTCGATCTCCGGTCGCAGCAGGTCGCCAAGCATCCGGGAAGGAAACCGCGAAACCGGGGTGAAGTCAATGCGCGGCGTGTCATTATTGTGCGTTTTGAGCGGAGGATTAGTCGGGTGATATCGGTCGCAAATCGGCTACATGCAATACTATGTGAGCCGGGCAGTTGCGATTTTCAATCCGAGCCAGTGGTGGTCGTAGTGGCCGATGATGCCTTCGTCGATCCATTCGCGTATGGGAGTTTCGCCGATGAAGTGGGGTTCGGGCACGGACTTCAGGGCGGCGAGCAGCCGGTCTTCGGCGGCGCGGAGCTGGGGGAGGAGCATGACGAAGGACATCCGCCGGTTCTTTCGATAGACCTCGGCGTTTACCTTGTCGAAGTCGTAGGTGACACCGGGCTTGCCGGCTGCGAGTTCGGGAATGCGAATGGCGGCTTCGGCGGTCCAATGGGCGAGGTGACCGGCGAGGTCGCGGACGTTCCATGCGGGGCCGACCATTTCGCGCTCGGCGGATTCATCGTTGAAGCGTTCAAAGGCGGTGCGAGCCCGCATGAAGCGGTCGGCGATGCGTTGGAGGATGGCGGAGCGGACGTCCATGTGTGATTGGGAATCGCAATCCCGCAGACTATTTTATCAGCCAGTTCTCACGCAGAAGGTCGGGAATGCGGTCGAAATCCGGATCGCTCGTTACGAGTGTAAGATTGTGTGTGAGCGCTGTTGCGCCGATCCACATGTCATTAACGCCAATTGGCTGTCCGATTCGTCTCAGGTATGCGTAGAGTGATGCAAAGTGCGGGACGACATCCGCATCGATTGGCAAAATATGGGCGGATTGTTGAAGTGCGGCCTCATATGCGATGCGTAGTTCAAGCCCGCGGCTTGTGCCACCAATTAGCTCGATTCCTGTAAGCAATTCGGCCTGAACGATGACCGACATGAAGATGCGCGCATCCGGCGGCAGTGTGGAAACTCGGCCGACGACGCGAGGATCTCCGCGCTGTAGGAAACTCCAGTGGTTTGTATCGAAAAGAAAATTCAATGGAGATCGGACCAGAGCTTAGGGTCGATTCGTCGAAGCTCACGAGACGTTGCAAGCACGGACTCCGCTTCCTCTTTGCTCATCGTCCCGACGAGGGAGAGAATGGCTTGCGGCGAACCAGGCGGTGGCGCGTTCGTGGATTCGGCAGAAATATGAATTCGCACACGAGTGCCGGCTTCATACGGAACCGACTCGTCCAAGTCAATTCGTTTTCCATTTGCCGTGCCGCCATATTGGTACAAGGGACTTCTCCTAGTACCTATTATAACAGCGGCAACAGAGGAAATCACCCTCGTTGCGGCATCGGTACGACCTTGCGCAACGCCGGGCCGGTGTATTCGGACAGGGGGCGGATGATGCGGTTGTGTTCCAACTGTTCCATGATGTGGGCGCACCAGCCGGTGATTCGGCTGCAGACGAAGATCGGCGTGTAGAGGTCGATGGGGATGCCCATCTGGTAATAGGCGTGGGCCGCGGCGTAATCCAGGTTCGGATTGCTCAGGACGCATAGCGTCTAGCGGGAAACATCGAGACTTGCCGGCCCAGAGAAGATTGGTGCATCAGAGAGCTCCCATTGAGGGTCCGAGCTGTCTCCGGCGGGGTCATTGTTGTTCCCAAGGGTGCCGTCGTTGTGGAAGGGAGAAGAATCCAACGCTGCTTGGCCGAGGCCTTCGTCAAATCGCCAGTAGCCGATCAATCCCGATTCGTTGCCCGCCAAGGTCCGATGCAGGTTTTCAAGAATAGCCTGTGCAGACCGCGGTACGTTCCAGACGCGCACCTCATCGATCCACCCACGATAGTATTCGCTCGGGTCCGGACTTGGCTTGCCGCTCCCGATGTATAGATCGACGAGTGGGTTATGCGTCATACCTCCGATGTTCTGTGAAACACTTGCCACAATAGTTCCATCCACTAGGAGTTTGACGCCGTTGAGGCTATAGACGCCCACGTAGTGATGCCATTGGTCCACATACGCCGTGTGCAGGGTAGGGTCCACAGGGATTAGTCCCGGAGCCACTCTAAACTGCATTCGTCGATCGCTATCTTGATCAGCGGCCAAGATGTATCCACCACTGCCGAAGTGGTCAATTTTTCGGAGCAATCGCGTATTGCGCGTTTGTTGACCATCGAGCTTCGCCCACATCTCCACAGTGATTTCTGCAGGCTCAAGAGAAGGGTTGCGTGGGACTCTGACGAAATCATTGATGCCGTCGAAACGCAAAGCAAACCCTTGCACTGGAATGTTCCGAATGGTCACTGTCTTTACTGCCGTTTGCACCGTGCCGTGGAAATCAAAGCTGGCACGAAGGGTTTCGACCTGATCCCCATTTACAACCCCTGCACGTAGCTCACCCGTGTTATCTAAGCTCGCGTTCGCGCCAGGTCGCAGATCGAGCTTTGCACACAAGGTCGTGTCAAACTCTGTCCCGTTGGAAAGTTGGCCCACGACATGATAGTTTGCGACTCGACCCTGAATGACCTGAGCAGGGCCGTCAATGCGAAGACTGACAAGTGTTTGGTCTGCTCTTGTCGTCGATGCAATGACTGTCATCCAGATCGCCATGCGTAGGTAGTGTGCCATGATCGATGCTCCTTGAGGAATTGCCCCCTGTGCGACATCCGGCGCGGGTGGCACCTTCAGCAAGAACGCCCGGCTGATTTGATCTGCCGATTGGCAATTTTGCTTTGTGCGGTTGCCGAGCATCGCCTGCCAACACGTAGCATACTCTTTTCGCTGAACTCATTCAAGCTGAGAGTCCCTTTGTCGCACCCTTTTCTTCGCAAGTGAAACCGCGTATGGACAGCATCGCAACCAAACATGGTATTCTGCACGAGAGAGAACTATTTTCATCTTTACAGTGGCGCGCAAGGTTCTTGTAGGTACACAAGGCTCGCGTTTACCCGCGATGACCGATCGGCACTACCTTCCGTAACGGCGGACCCGTGTACTCGCTCAGCGGGCGGATGATGCGGTTGTGTTCCAACTGTTCCATGATGTGGGCGCACCAGCCGGTGATTCGGCTGCAGACGAAGATCGGCGTGTAGAGGTCGATGGGGATGCCCATCTGGTAATAGGCGTGGGCGGCGGGGTAGTCCAAGTTTGGGTGGATGTTCTTTTCTTTGAGCATGAGGGCCTGAAGTTCGTCGGCCATGGTGATCCACTTGCCCTGGCCGGTTTCCTTGGACAGCTCCATGGACCATTCGCGAAGCATGGCGGCGCGGTGGTCGCCGTTTTTGTAGACGCGGTGGCCGAAGCCCATGATGAGCTTCTTGCTATTGGGGTTGTTCTTGTTGTGCGTCTGGAGGTCGTTGAACCACTTGGTGGCGCTGCCGGTCTTTTCGATTTCGAGGAACTGGTGCATGGCGGCTTCATTCGCGCCGCCGTGGAGCGGGCCCTTGAGGGCGCCGATCGCGCCTGTTACGGCGGAATGCAGATCAGAAAGAGTGGAGGTGATGCCGCGGGCGGTGAAGGTCGAGGCGTTGAAGTCATGCTCGGCGTAAAGAATGAGCGTGCCGTCCATGATCTTTCCGGCGAGCGTGCTGGCCCTCTTGCCGAGCATCATGTTGAGCAGATTCGCGCCGAGGGTGAGGTTGGAATCGGGCGGCATGGCCGCGACCTTCGCCGTCTTCTGGCACCAGAGCGCGACCGCCACCGGCAATTGGCCGAGCAGGCGCTCGCTCTTGCGGAGCATGGCGGCTTTGGACATGTCCTGGGCGTCGGCGTCGTAGTGGCCCATAAGGGAGACGGCGCTTCGCAGCATGTCCATCGGCGGGATGCTGGTGGGCATGTCCTGAATGGCGTGAACGACCTGCGGTGGGAGCTTCATCTCGGCTTGCACGCGCGAGCGAAAGGCGGCGAACGGGGCCTTGGTCGGCAACTCGCCGTGCAGAAGTAGATAAGCGACTTCCTCGAAGCAGGCGTTGCGTGCGAGGTCTTCGATGTCGTAGCCTCGATAGCGCAGGCCCTGTTGGGTTACTTCGGCGATGGCGCTGTCGCCGGCCACGATGCCTTCGAGTCCTGCCTTGGCTTTTACGTCACTCATGTGTGTCTCCAACCCATCTCCGCGCCGAGCAAGCTCGGCGGCTAAATGCCATCGATGTTGCTACGGCTTCCTGGTGGCCACCTGGTCGATCGTGTTTAACCCGTCGTAGTCCAGCAAATCGTATAGTTCCTTGCGCGTCTGCATGCGCGGCAGCCAGTCGTTTTGGTCGCCCTTGCTTTTCAGATCCGCCAGCATCGACGCGATTCCCGCGCAGGCGACGCGAAGGGCCGTCTGCGGATAGATGACCATGCGGTAACCCATGCGTTCCAGGTCTTTCAGCGGAAGCAGGGGCGTCTTGCCGAATTCGGTCATGTTGGCGAGCAGCGGGGCTTTTACTTTCGATGCGAATTCCGCCAGTTCGTCGGCCGACTGCATGGCTTCGGGGAAGATGGCGTCTGCGCCGGCATCGAGGTATCGCTTGGCGCGGTCGACGGCATCTGCAAAGTTGGTGACGCCGCGGGCGTCGGTCCGGGCGATGATGAGCAAGTCCTTGTCTGATCGGGACGCGCAGGCGGCTCGCAGCTTCTCGGCCATTGCCTCGGCCGAGATCAGTTCCTTGCCGTCGAGGTGGCCGCACTTCTTGGGAAGAACTTGATCCTCGAAGTGAATGCCCGAAACACCGGCCGCCTCCATCTCCGTGACGGTTCGCATCATGTTGATGGTTTCGCCGAAGCCCGTGTCGCCATCGACGACGACGGGCACTGTGACGGCCGAGCAAATGGCTTTGGCGTGGGCGACCGCCTCGGTGAGGGTGATGAGTCCGACATCGGGCAGGCCATAGACCGCATTGGAAAGTCCGGCACCGGAGACGTAGACGGCCTCGAAGCCGGCCTTTTCGATGGCGCGGGCGGTGAGGGCGTTGAAGGCCCCGGGCATCTGGACGGTCTTGGCGGCGATGAGATCGCGTAACCGGCGATTGCGAGTGGATGGCATGGGGGGATTATCCGTGTGCGGAGTGGGGTAGGCAAACGAGTGGTGCCCATTCAGGGGGCACACTAAAGGTTAAGGATGTGTTATAAGTGGAAACCCTAGCGGGCTGCTTATGATTCGGCCGATAATAAGTTTACTGGGGGACCGGGTAGGGAGTCGGAACCATGGCGGGTCATGCGCCTGACATGCACTCCAATGAGCGGCGACTCGAGCAGTGGCTCGTTGAAGCGTCGGATCTTCGCGTTTCGCTGGTCATGCTGTTCATGGCGGCGGCGGTGATCGCGGCGTTGTATCTGCTCGATCAACGTTTGGCGGCGTAATCCGTTCGCGCTGTGAGCGAGGCGAGCCGGTGCGCGCCCTCTGGGACGATGCGCAGGGCCTCGTCGATTTCTTCGTCCGTCGTTTCCACTGACAGGCTGAATCGAATCGCGCCGTGGGCAAACGCCTGTGGAACACCCATTGCTTTGAGAACGTGCGATGGTTCAAGGGAGCCACTGCTGCAGGCCGAGCCGCTGGAGGCGCAGACGCCGCGTTCACTGAGTGCGACGAGAATCGCCTCGGCTTCGAGCGATTCGAAGGCGATGCTCGTGGTATTGGGGGTGCGATTCGCCGCATCGCCAAGGACGCGTGCGAAGGGGACCCGTTCGCACAGGCCGCGCTCGAGGCGATCGCGCAGTGTTGCGACGCGGGACATATCGCCGCGGGCGAGGCGTTCCTTTGCAAGCCGTGCTGCTTCGCCGAATGCGACGATGGCGGCAACATTTTCCGTGCCGGGGCGGATGTCGCGTTCCTGATGTCCGCCGACCTGGGTGCTGCGCAGTCGGGCCCCTCGGCCGACGTAAAGGGCACCGGCGCCCTTTGGGGCGTGGATCTTGTGAGCGGAGATGGAGAGCAACTTCGCGCCGAGAGTTTTGACATCGATCGGCAGCTTTCCGGCGGCCTGCACTGCATCGACGTGGAGCGGAATCCCGCGGGAGTTGCACAAATCGGCGATTTCGCGGATTGGGAAGATCACGCCGGTTTCATTGTTTGCGTACATCACGCTGGCGATGGCGGTGTCGTCGGTGAGGGCGGCGGCAAACTCGCTGAGGTTCAGGCGGCCGTCGATATCGACGCCTACGAAGGTGACGCGCGTGCCTTGTGCGGCGAGCCGTTCGCAGAGCGAGTGAATTGCCGGATGTTCGACGGCGGTGGTGACGACATGGTGCCTTGTCGTGTTTGCCGCGAGCGTTCCGAGGATGGCGAGGTTGTCGGATTCGGTGCCGCCGCTGGTGAAGATGATTTCGCGCGGGGTCGCGCCGATCAGTTCGGCGACCTGGCCGCGGGCGACCTCGATGGCGTGGCGGGCGGCCTGGCCGAGCAGGTGCAGGCTGGAAGGGTTGCCAAATTGCTCGCGCCAATAGGGCTCCATCGCGGTGAGCACTTCGGGCGCGACGCGGGTGGTGGAGTTGTTATCGAGGTAAATGGGCGGCATTTCTCGTAATTATAGCGGCGTGTCGCGAGGCGGCGTGAGCGAGAGAAGGGGAGTGGCCCCACGGGCGCGCCTCCGTATAATCCCGCCATGCTTGGTGAATTCGATCTCGATCCGCAGATTCAGGGCCTCGTCCAGCGCATCGTCGACAGTTACAACGGCGACCATCGCACGCACCACATCGGCCGCGGCTATCTGCCGAGCCGCAGTGAGTTGATTCGCATCACCGAGATGCTGCTGGAGATTTCGTACCCCGGATATTTCGGCCGGCAGGATCTTTCTGAGAAGAACGTGTATTACCACGTTGGCGAGCTGCTGCCGCGGCTGGCGCAGGCGGTCTACCTGCAGATCTTTCGCTCGCTTTGCCACCAGAATGAGATCGAGGGGAACTACGACCCCAACGGTTCGTCCGATCAGGCATTGCCGATTGACGCCAAGGCGCGGGAGATGGCGGCGAAGTTTCTCGACCGCATTGTGGATGTTCGGGCGATGCTGGCGCTGGATGTGCAGGCGGCCTACGACGGTGATCCGGCCGCGGTGAACACCGACGAAGTGATCATGACGTATCCGGGGCTGCTGGCGATTTCGGTGTATCGCTTTGCCCATGAGTTGTATTGCATGAATGTACCGGTGATGCCGCGGGCGATGAGCGAATGGGGGCACCAGCGCACCGGCATCGACATTCACCCCGGCGCGACGATCGGCCGCAGCTTCTTTATTGATCATGGCACGGGCGTGGTGATCGGCGAGACGGCGGAGATTGGTGACAATGTGAAGGTCTATCAAGGCGTGACGCTTGGTGCGCTGTCCTTCCTCAAGGATGAGCGTGGGCGGATGGTGAAGGGTTACAAGCGACACCCGACCGTCCGAAATAACGTGACGATATATGCGAACGCGATCATCCTTGGCGGTGACACGGTGCTCGGCGAGGGCAGCACCATCGGCGGATCGACGTTCCTGACCTCCAGCACGCCGGCGGGGTGCACCGTGACGACCAGCCCGCCGGAGTTGAACGTGCGACCGCCGAAGTCGAAGAGCGCCGGGGCAGCAGGCGGGGATTTTGTGATCTAGGCGCGAGCCAATGGGTGCAGAAGTCTCTGGACACCCTTCATATTTAACTTGAGATATTAAGAATGCAGGATGAGAAATTGGGGTATGAATCGGTGCGCTTGGAATTTGGGCAAAATGGGGGAGGGCTCTGGAAAACAGCTGGCATTTGCTGGCGTTTGCCGTCACGGGGCGGGAGGCTTGAGACTTGAGTGTCGCCCAAGGCGATTCTCGTTTCGCTCGACGTGAGGGGAAGGAACGTGTTGCATTGCAATGTTTATTCAATTGACAAAGAGCGGGCGCGGACGGGGCGCGGTCGCGGAGGCTTGGCCTCAGCAACGATGAGCATCTTTCCGCAATTACCTATCAATCTTGCTCGCTGTTCCGTTTTTTCTGTGAAAGGTTGCAAGTGGTGGTTGGGGCTGGGGTTGGAACTGAAGAGGGCGCAGATTGATGCAGGCATGAGATGTTTATTCCTGATTGGTTTTGGATTGCCTGGAGGGGTTCGGTAAGCCGATGCGCCAAGGATGTGCTCGTGAATGCTGTTGAATTACTCGGAAAAGTCGAGTGACCACTTCTACCTCTCCTTTTACCTATCTTACCTTCTAACGATTCGGCTTTGCGTCAAAAGGTGCGTATAATGCGGTACGTAGCTGTGTGTGATATTGTCAACGGAGGCAAAGTTGCGAACTTTTATCATTCTTGGCGCTGTCGGAATAATCGTTTTCTTGCCTGATTCTACGGCGTTGGCTGTCTCACCGTCGTTCATGGGTCTCGGATTCGGGAAAGATGGGATTTCTAGTACCGCATTAGATATTTCGGCTGACGGACAGGTAGTAGTGGGGTACCGAGACAATGCATTAGCTGGGCAGCAAGCATTTAGGTGGACGCGCGAAGAAGGCATGATGGGATTGGGTCCGATGCCATCAGGTAGCATTGGAGGCGAAGCAAATGCAGTTTCTGCAGACGGATCTGTAATAGCCGGATTTTGTTACAATCCGGGTTATTACCAATCATTTCGTTGGACTGACAACCAAGGAATGGTCGGGTTCAACTATTATCCGGAATGGCGGCAAAACCTCAGCTATGGTGTCTCCGGCGACGGATCGGTCGTAGTAGGGTACGGGTGGCGCCAATTGTTTGGCCCTTCGGAAGCCTATCGTTGGACGAATGCCGAAGGTATGGTGGGGTTGGGTTTATTGCCAAATCTTCAATATGGGAGCCGAGCCCTTGGGACATCTGCCGACGGTAGAATTGTCGTTGGATATGGTTTTAATGCCTCCAATGGTACTGAAGCATTTCGTTGGACTCAAGCTCATGGTATGCAGGGATTGGGACACATGCCCGGGGGAGGGCGAAGCGTTGCCACCGCAGCATCAAGCGACGGATCGGTTGTTGTCGGTACCGACTCAGGGTTGACCATTGGTCAACGTGCATTTCGATGGTCTTTGTTTGACGGCTTGGTTGATATTGGAGCGATGCCCGGAGGATCACAGAGTTCTGCATCAGACGTTTCTTCCGATGGCTTATCTATTGTTGGTTGGGGAAATGACACCCAAGGCGCTCAACAGGCGTTCCTATGGGAGCCGGGAGAAGGAATGCGGTCACTTCGCAGCGTGTTGGAGGGGGAATTCGGCCTAGATTTAGGCGGGTGGGCATTACGAGAAGCCAAAGCAATTTCCGCAGATGGGCATACGATTGTTGGATTGGGTAACAATCCGCTGGGGCAACAGGAGGCTTGGATCGCAGTAATTCCTGAATCGGGTGTGTCGACAATACTCGCACCATTGTTGGTACTAACCGGTCGGCGACCAAGGGTGCGCATCAGCAAGTGTGATGTTTGAGCGTCACCAACTGTTCAGGCAACCTATTATTGGATGGACCTTGATAGCCGCCTTGGATTGCGTTCCCGCCGTTTGATTGCCATGCCGATACACTCTGTGGTATTCGGAGTCTTTGCCTGATGAATCGCCTGCGTTTTCCTGCATTCGCATTTGCCATTGCGCTTCTCGCAACGTCCTGCGTCAAGGAGGAGTGGGATCGTTTTGGGGACAGTTTCGGCAAGGACAAACCGTCGCAGCCCGAGGCGACGCCGCGGCCGAAGTCGAAGACCAAGGCGATTCAAGGTGCGATTGCTCCGCTCGTGACGATTGAGGGCACGCAGCTTATGTCGGTCCGCGGCTATGGGCTGGTGGTCGATCTTGTCGACACCGGCGGCGCGGACGGCCCGGATGAAATAAAGAAGTACCTCATCAAGCAGGTTCGCAAGCATCAGGAGATCGGCGCGCCCGGCATTCCCACCGAAGAAATTTTTAAGGGGCGTGACGCGGCGATGGTGGTAATCACCGGACTCATCCCGGCGGCCGCGAAGCGCGGGGATCGGTTTGATCTCGTCGTCGAAGCACTCGGCTCTCAGACCAAATCGCTGGTTGGCGGTCGGCTGGTGCTGGGCGAGTTGAAGCTTTATGCCGAGACGCCGCAGGGCGTGATCGAGGGCAAGCCGCTGGCGACGGCGACGGGGCCGGTGTTCGTTTCGATTTTCGATCAGGAGGGTATTGCAACGAACAGCATTCAGCTTCGCAAGGGGTTCGTGCTGGGCGGCGGAAGCGTGACCGAGCCGCGGCGCGTTCGATTCGTGCTGAACGACCCGCGCTATGCGGTCACGCAGCAGATCGTGGCGCGGATCAACGGGCGCTATGGCGGTGTGAATCCGATCGCGGTGGGGCAGAGCGCGAGCTATGTGGACATCAACATTCCGGATGAGTGGAAATGGCGGAAGCGGCTCTTTCTCGAACAGGTGGCGCACACGACGCTGAATGAGAATCCGGCGATTCTTGAGAAGCGGGCCGTTGAACTCGTGCAGGAGATCGACGGGCCGGACGTCGATTTCGAGGCGATCTCGCTGGCGTGGCTGGCCATCGGGAAGATCGCGCTGCCGCACCTGAAGGAGACTTATCAACACGCCCTGCCCGATGCGCGCTATTACGCGGCGCTGGCCGGCATTCGGATGGGGGACAATGCCGCGGCCGAGGTGCTGGCCACGTTTGCCAATGAGGTGGACAACAAGTTTCGCTTGCAGGCGGTTGATGAGCTTGGATTTGCGACGAATATGTACGGTGCGGGGGAGACTCTGCGCAAGCTGCTGGACGATCCGGATGATGAAGTACGGATTCGGGCCTATCGGGCGCTGCGCCGACGGCCGCATCCGTCGATCACCAGCAAGGTGCTGGATAAGGACAATCTGATCCTCGATGTGATTGAGACGGGCGGCCCGTTCCTGATTTATGTGCAGCGACTGGGTGAACCGCGCATCGCGATTTTCGGGAAGCAGCTTAAGTGCCGCGATGATGTCATCTTCCCCGGCGAGCGCAAGGATGGCCGACGACTGTTGACGCAGATCAGTGCGAAGCCCGGCGATCAGTCGCTCACCGTCATTTATAAGGGCAAGCGGTTGGGCAAGACCTCTGATCAACTGTCCGCGCCGATGAATGTCGGCGAGCTGGTGGAATTCCTCGGCGATGCGATGAGGCGCGATGACGAGGAAGACGGCGGCAGGGTGCGCGGTCTGGCCGTGCCGTATTCGGAGATCGTGGACGTTTTGTACACGCTGACGAAGGCGCAGAGCATTCCGGCGAAGTTCCAGACGGAAGGCCTGAAGGAAGGCGAGGAGGCGCCGGTGGAAGAGACGCGCGATCGGCAGGAGAGTGAGTATTGATGGATGTCAGCAGGCAGCCGGCTGCGCGGCGGGGGGCTGGGCGATGGCGGTGGTTCAAATATGTCGATCAAATAGGAGTCTGTCTCGGTCGGCCAAGGAAATCATCCTGACACCTTTTTGGCTCGCGCAGCGCTATCAAAGTGGCCGTTTTTGTATTGCATGCCCCCTTTTTGTGGTTTGCGTGGAGTGTCTTTAACCATGATAGTTTTGGCATCAGGAGCATGTTCTTCCGTAATCGCGGCAATGACTGAGAGCCCTCGAAATCTGAAACAGCTGTATCGGAGTCATTCAACTTTTTACGCCTCCGCCTTCGCATCTTTTCCACTGCCCGGCTTGAACACCCCGCTGCGCGGTTCGGCTTCGTGTGGTGCGACGACGGGGAGGCCGGGGCGGCGGTCGTGTTCAGTCAAAGAAATCATCCTGACACCTTTTTGGTTTTTGGGCCCTGCAATACGAATGTCATGGATATTGAAGTCCTGAATTAGAAATCATGCGGCCCCAAAAAGGGCCAAGATCCTCGCGAAGCAGCACTTTACTCGTGCCATCGACTGTAAATTGTGTGATCGAAAACGGCTCATTACGCTTGGCGGACTGAATCAGTCTTATTCCGCTTCGAGACCTATACTCGAATTGTGTCGAATCATGAGATGCTAGGCGTGTTTGCTGAATGACGGGAGCATCCACAATACTATCCCAAGTGGATCCGTCAATAGAATCGCAAGCTTTCGTCGCCAAACTAACTCGAAGCCACTTTTCGGAGCGGTTTTCGTCGCTAGTTCTTGATAACTTAATGACGTGAACTAATATCAGATTGTCATCGCATCGTACGGATGCGGCGCGCCATCCCTTTTCATTTGCGAGGCAAGGGCTGAGGCTAATTGCTGCCATGCGATACTCACTGGCGCTTCTAACGTAAACTCGCAATTCGTTGGGTTCATACTTAGCAAACGATACAAGAGTGTTTCCAGTGTGGCTTACTGCAAATGGCGTATTCCCACATCGACGAAACTCATCGTTGGTTGTTGACCATACCGCTTGATCGTTATAAGTAGAGAATACAATCACCTTTCCATCGCTTGACTGTCGAATCTCATCAATATGTGCACAGTTTCCCATCCGGTCGCATCCTGCCATGATGGCGATGGAAAGAGTGACCGGAAGCACGACGACTATTTTTGAGTCTGCAGTAATCAGGCTCATTCAACTATTCACGCCTCCGCCTTTGCATCTTTCCCACTGTTCGGCTTGAAGACTCCGCTGCGTGGTTCCGCCTCGTGCGGGGCGACGACGGGCAGGCCGGGGCGGCGGTCGGAGGCGGTGCGACCGCCGGTGCGGCGGTGCCACATGAGGACCTGCCAGCCGGCGACGAGTAGGGTTGCATCCACAATGATGAGCGGCGTGTCGACGGTCGCGATGGCGTAGACCAGCCCGACGATGGTGCAGGTCAGGCCGAGGCCGACAGCGGACGGGGGGATCACGATTTTTCCGGTGCGCAGGAAGGTGATGAACTGCCCAACGAAGCAAAGGGCCAGCACACCGTGTGAGGCGAGTCCGATGATGAGCCAGGTGTTGGTCATGGTTTCGTTTGCGTGGTTGCGCCACTCGTTGGCGCGCTCGATGCGGGCTTGTACGCCTTGATCTGGTCGAGCACGACGCTTTGATCCTCTTCATCAAACCCGAAAGAACGCAATTCGTCGATAGCCCGTTCGAGCGACCAGCCTTGGCGGTCGATGCGGTATCGCGCGCAGAGATAACCGGTGCGATGCCGGCCGGCGGAGCAGTGGATCAGGATGGGGCGGCGGGCCGGGTCGTCGATGTTGCGGAAGAACTCGGCGATGTGGGCGTCGGAGATGGGCTGCCGGCTTTCGATGGGGATGTGGACGACGGTCAGGCCGCGGGCCTGGGCGTGTTCGATCTCATTGGGGACGCGCGAACTCTTGCCGCTGCGGACGATGAGTATGGTCTTCAGGCCGAGCGTGTCGATCATGTGATCGAGCTGGCGGATGGAGGGCTGCGCTGAGCGATAGAGTTTGCCTTCGTCGACGACGGCGAAGCGCTTGGGGAGCAGGGTGGCGTAGTAGGTAATGCCGCCGCCGATGACGATGCCGAGGATCGCCAGTTGGATGATTCGTCGTCGTCGTGGGTGTTTGTTGATCATGTAGTTGTGCCCTTAGGTCGCACGGCGGTGGAGAAGGATAAGGAAGATCGGCACACCGAGCACGGCGGTGACGACGCCGATGGGCAGGACGATGCCGCCAAGTTCGCGGCCGGTGAACCAGCCTGCCCAAACCATGATCAGTTGCGAGAGCCAATCGCAGACCGCGAGAAAGACGCCGCCGAGCATGGCCCCGGTGGGCAGGAGCAGACGGCAGTCGCGCCCGACGATCAGCGCGGTCAAATGTGGAACGACGAGGCCGACGAAGCCGATCGGCCCGCAGAAGGCGACGACGACGGCGGTGGCGAGCGATGCGAAGAGGATGCATGTGACTTGCAGGGCGACGACGTTGACGCCGCGCGTGGCGGCCAGCTCATCGCCGAGCGTGTATTGATTGAGGGCGCGGGCGGAGAGGATGAGCACGACCCAGGCCGGGAGAAGCAACGGCCAACTCAACGAGTTGCCCATGTTCCCGATGGGGTCGAGCGAGCCCATCATCCACGCAATGATTTCGAAGGTCTGCCGGGCGTTGGAGAGGTAGGTCACCAACATCATCATGGCCGAGCAGAAGAGGCCCATGGTCACGCCGGCGAGGAGGAGTTCGTTGGTAGTGAGTCGACGTGTGCCGCGCGTGAAGAGAAACACGATGGCGACGACGGCGAGCGAACCGGCAAAGGCACAGAGCGAGACGCTGGATACACCCGCGACCGCGAAATCAAAACCAGCGCGGATGGCGATAAGCGCGCCGAGCGAGCCGCCGCTGGAGATGCCGAGGGTGTAGGGCGTGGCGAGTGCGTTACGAAAGAGTGTTTGAAAGACCGCGCCGCAAAGAGAAAGCGTGATGCCGGCCTGCAGGGCGAGGATGGTTCGCGGGAGTCGAATCTTGAAGGCGATCCAGTAGGCGGTGGAATCGGTTTGACCGGCGGTGAAGGCGCGCCATGCGTCACGCCAGCCGGTGGTTTGGTATTGGCTGCCGATGCCGGGGCTGAGGACGAGTACAGCGGCGACCAGCAGCGCGCAGATGCCGAGCGAGGCGATGTAGCGCGTGGGGGTGAGCGTCGGTGGCGTGCGCGTCATGGTGCGCCCTCCGACGGTGTGAGCGGGAGCAGCCAGGGTGTTTCATCGCCGGGGGCGCAGACGTGGGCGAGGCGCACGGCGTAGACTTTTTCGAGTGTCGCGGGCGTGAGCACGTCGCGCGGAGGCCCGGAGGCGACGGTGCGGCCATCATCGAGCAGGAGGACGTGCGTGCAGAATCGGGCGGCGAGATTCAAATCGTGCGTGACGACGACGACGGCGAGACCGTCACGCCGGGCGAGTTGTTGCAGCAGGGCAAAGATGGTGAGTTGGTGCCGCAGGTCCAGCGCGGCGGTCGGTTCGTCGAGGAGGAGCACGGAAGAGGATTGTGCGAGCGCGGCGGCGAGGTGCACGCGCTGAGCTTCGCCGCCGGAAAGCGTGGCGAGGGGGCGGTCGGTGAATGCGGCGGCATCGGTGAGGCCAAGGCAGCGCCGGGCGATGTCGATGTCGTCGGCGGATTCGAAGAGGCCGAGGGCGCGATGCGGGTAGCGGCCCATGAGGACGATGTCGAGGGCGGAATTGGCGAGATCGCGGGGCATGTGCTGTGGCAGGAAGGCGATGCGCCGGGCGCGATCGCGCGTGGCGAGGGTCGACAGGTTTTCGCCAAGAAGTTGAATCGTCCCGGCGTGCGGCGGCACGAGTCCGGCGAGCAGGCGAAGCAATGTGCTCTTGCCCGCGCCGTTTGGCCCGACAAATCCCCAGCACTGGCCGGCGCGGAGTTCGAGCGTGACCGGTTGGAGAAAATCCGGGCGCTGGGGGAAGCCGAAGGTCGCGTCGCGCGCGGCGAGCAGAGGTCGATCAGCGTTTGCCAAGGTCGGCCTCCGGGTGCAGAAGGCGCGCGATCTTCTCGATGACGTCGACGATGCGCGGCGAAGGGATAAGGCAATTCTCATCGTGCAGGATGTGGATGCGGCCGGATTTTACCGCAGGCAGCGGGCCGATGCGGGCCCACTGTTCGCGCACGCTTGCAGCCAGCGCCTCGGACGGCGGCGTTTCGGGCATGGCCTCGAGAATAACATCGGGCTTGGCGGCGAGGATGGCCTCGGGGCTGACGCGCGGGTAATCCAGCGACATTTCGGCGAAGACATTTTCGCCGCCGGCGTAGGTGATGAGTTCATTGACGAAGGACATCTTGGAGCCGGTCATGATCTCGCCGAGCGAATCCGGCCGGCGGGCGAGGGTCATGAGGACGCGCGGGCGCGGGCGGCCGGCGACGGCGCGCTGAATGGCGTCGACGCGGGATTTCATTTGGGCGCGGACGTCGGCGGATTTCTCCGGGCAGCCGAGCAGCGCGGCGAGTTCATCGAGGGTGCGGCCGATGTCGTCGAAGCGTTCGGTGCGATCGCGATAGAGGCGGATGTTTCCGTCGCGGCAGATTTGTTCGACACCGCGATTCGCGCCGCGGAGGACGATCAGGTCGGGCTTCAGTTTCAGAATCGCCTCGGCGCTGGCGTCGAAAAGTCCGCCGATGCGCGGGAGCGATTTCACCTCGGGCGGCCAGAGGCAGAAGGTGCTGACGCCGACGAGGCGGTCGGCCTGGCCGAGCGCGCCGATCATTTCGGTGGCGTTCGGTGCGATGCAGATGATGCGGGTGGGCGCGGGTTGCGACGCCGCGGGGGTGGCCGGCGCGGTGGGGTTGCACCCTGCGAGCGCGAGGGTCCACGCGAGGACCGTTGCGGGAAGTGGTGTCTTGGTGAAGGATGGTCTCACGGGTCGCTCGGGTGAAGGGTTCGGGTGGCGGCCGAATCGTTGAAATCGAGCGATTATCTTCGGCGAGCGGGGGGCATGCGTCAAAGAAGGGCGGGTGATGTTTGACCGGGGCGGCGGTGCGCGACTATGGTTATGAAGGAAGAGGGGTTTACCATTCGCACCGCGATTCATCGATGGGTTCTGGGTCTGGTCGTGACGGTCTGCGCGGCCGGCGCGGGGTGCGGCGGTTTTTCCATTCAGTTGCCGGGCTTCAGCAATGTTCCGGCGATGTTTCAATTGCCCGGCGATGAGGCGGTGATTCCGTTCACGCCGATTGGCGGCTATGTCGTCGTGGATGTGATGATCAACGACGCCGGGCCGTACAAGTTCATCCTGGATACGGGCGCGAGCATCAGCGTGGTGTCCCCGGACATCGCCGCGAATCTGCCGCAGGTGTTTACGGGTACGACGTCAATTGTTTCCAACGTCGATCCGAATTCGATCAGCACACGGTTTATCCTGATCGATCACCTTACGGCCGGCGAGGCGCGGTTCGAGCGGTTTCAGGCGGCGATCCTTCCATCGATCAAGGCGGTGGTGAATGGTGAGGTCGTGTTCATCGACGGCATCCTCGGCATTCCGCTGTTTCAGAATCTGCTGCTGACGGTGGATTACCCGGCGAATCAGGTGCGGGTCGGGACGGTGGACGCGCCGCCGCCCGACGGATGCAGCGTGCTTCGGACGCAGCGCGGGCCGGGCGATCTGCCGACGCTGCCGATGACGGTGGCGGGGCGCGAGGTGCTCGCGGTGATCGACACGGGGAACAATGAGTTTCTTCTGCTGCCGTCGAGCTTTTCGGATCTGGACTTTGTCGGGCCATTGCAAACAGGCACCGCCACGACGGTGACGGGGACGCTGCAGACATCGAAGGGCGTGCTCGATGGCAATGTGGTGACGGGATGCCAGACGTTTGTGCAGCCGTCGGTGACGGTGGGCGGGGGGATCGCCAGCGTGGGGGCGGGGATGTTGAGCCGTTTTCGGATCACGATCGATCAGCGGACGAGCGTGATTTGGTTTTTGTCAGCGTTGTAGGATGCTACCGAGGCCTACGGCCAGCTCGCCACTCTGCAATCGATGGCGGAGTTTCTTGCCAGAATCAAAAACCCCAATGTCTCCGGCTTCGTCTTCTCCAGCGGCGGCCACGTCGGCTTTGCGGCGTGGGCACGGGCCTACCACTTGAGCCTGATCATAAATTTCTTCATACAGCACGACTGAAGCGATTGCATAATTGGTATTCAGTCATGCGAGAAGGTTCCAGCATCGTATGAATCTATCTCGGGTTGCGCCAGCGCTGTATCGATTACTCTAAAATGCTTCCATGGCAACCGTCTTTGCACATCTGATACGCCCACTCAGAAATGAAATTGGAATAGCAGCAGTTAAGGCACTCGATATTGTTCGGGCACGCTAAACCACAACTTGCTGGATTCCCACTTGGGTGAGCGCAAAGATCCACACTGGTTGATTCGCCCAGAGAAACCGATACACCGAGGAGGACAGCCAACACAATAGCAGTTACATGTATTACCTTCATTGCATTGCTCCTAAGTAGCATTCTATTGACTTGACCTAGGCTCTGTCTGAAAACCCTTTGAATGTCCGATCTTCATGATAACGACATGGA
>CAZSBF010000072.1:0-22430 GCA_964605185.1 uncultured Planctomycetaceae bacterium | reverse complement strand
CCCGCGAAACCCATTGTCTCGCTTCTGGGTGTCCACTAACAGTGGGGAACTTCAGATGCGAATGGCGATGGGAGCGTGGACGGCAGGGACATTGCGGCATTCGTTGCCGTATTGTTAAGCAGTGATCAATGCAGTGCTAACCGATGTCCCGTCGATATGCAGCGGCCCTATGACGGCATTGTTGATACAAATGATATCCCATGTTTTATTCGTGCATTAATCGGCCAAGGTATTTGCATAATGCCACTCGGTTTGCAAATGGCGGACTGTAACGCGAATGGGATTCCTGACGCTAATGATATTGACGAGGGCGCGAGCCTTGACTGCAATCACAATTTCATTCCGGATGAATGCGATATCGATACAAATGATCCTGACGGTAACGAAGCCGTCTCGGCAGACGTGAACGCGAACTCCATGCCCGACGAGTGTGAGGCGGATTGTAATGTGAACTCCGCACCCGACGCATGGGACATCACACAATCGACCAGCGTCGACGTAAACGTCAATGGTATCCCTGATGAATGCGAAAAGGACTGCAACGAGAACGGCCGACCGGATGATCTCGACGTGGCCTGCGGCGGTGGGAACACGTGCAACAGTCTCGCCGGGAGCTACGACTGCAACTCCAACGGCACACCCGATGAATGCGAGGTTGACTGTAACGAAAATGGCGTGCCCGATGAGTGCGATATCGACCCACTCGACCCCGACGGCAACGAAGAGGTCAGCGACGATTGCAACGCCGACGGGATGCCGGACGAATGCAACATGGTCCTGCCGCCACCGTTCGGGAGTTTTGACTGCAACGAAAACGGTACGCTCGATGAGTGCGATATCAAGTCGGGCTACAGCCAGGACACCAACTCGAACAAGATTCCCGATGAATGCGAAAGCGGGCAGTTGATGGCGGGCGGCGGGCACGGAGGCACGCCCCACTCAGTCAACGATCCGCAAGACACCGCCGTGAGCGAATCCGACACGGCTGGTGAAACACGGGCCAACAAGTTGACCCATGCCACCCCGGGAGGCGAGACGGGCCCGGCAAACGATGCGGGCGACGACAACGCTCAGCAAGGCATGGCGAGCATGATGCAGTCGCCGAACCAAGAAGCCGCGTGGGAGGCGTTCTATGAATGGAGCTTTTCGCAGTGCTGGGGCTTGGATTGCGAATCGACGACAAGCGAACAGTTCACGGCCTATGTGAACAAACTCGCGGAGTTGGGATTGGCGATGCCGTGATGGACATCAGCGCGCTGGGCAAACTGGAATCGTGCGAATGAACCAAACCCGCTTCCTTACGGGTGCGGCTCGGATTGGGGATATTCCGGCCGGCGCGGGAATGCCAACCGCGCCGGTGTCCGTTTTCCCATTCCTGGCCGGCGCGTGAGGGCGGGGGCGGGGTTTCGTTGGTATAACCCTAGGTTGCGAGCAAGTCCTTTCTGAATCGTCGGCTCCGATGGCAGTGCCCGCACAGGCTCGCTGCGCGCACGGGTTGTGGGAAACATTATGTCCGCAGTAGAGATTCAGGGCGTCACCAAAACCTTCGGGTCGAAGGTGGCGGTTAATGATCTGTCGCTGGTCGTCCCCGGCGGGTCGGTCTATGGCTTCATCGGGCCCAACGGCTCGGGCAAGAGCACGACCATCCGCATGATCATGCGCATCTTCCACCCCGATCGCGGCCACATCCGTGTGCTCGGCGAGGATGCGACGATGGGCGACGCGGCCAACGACCGCATCGGCTATCTGCCGGAAGAGCGCGGGCTGTATCGCAAGATGTTCATCGGCGAGTTGCTCGAGTTCTGCGCCAGCCTCAAGGGCGCGACCAACGTGAAGGCCGACATCCGCCGATGGCTGGAACGGCTCGACCTCGCGGGTTACGAGAAGAAGCGCTTCGAGGCACTGTCGAAAGGCATGGGCCAGAAGGTGCAGTTCATTGCGTCGATCCTGCATCGGCCGGAGTTGCTGATTCTCGATGAGCCGTTCAGCGGGTTGGACCCGGTGAACATGGAAGTACTTAAGGACGCGATTCTCGAAGTGAAGCAGCAGGGGGCGACGATTCTCTTTTCCACGCATGACATGGACGTGGCCGAGAAGATGTGCGACTTTATCTTCATGATCTACAACGGCCGCAAGGTGCTCGACGGGACGCTCGATTCGATTCAGAACGAATACGGCAGCGACACACTCCGCATCCGCACGGCCGGCAACGGCGTGGCGTTTGACCAACTGCCGGGTGTCGAGCGTGTGAATGATTACGGGCGATTTCAGGAATTGCGAATGACGCGCGGTGCCGACTCGCAGGCAATTTTGCGGGAGATCGTCGGCAAGGCAAAGGTCGAGCATTTCGAAGTGGCGCGGCCGAGCCTGCGGGATATTTTCGTGCGGATCGCAAAACCCCAGGCACAGGAGCAGGGCCATGCGTAAGATTCTGGTTATTGCCAAGCGCGAATATGTCGCCAGCGTTCGAACCAAGGCGTTTATTATTTCACTGGTGCTCATGCCGATTTTCTTCGGCGGCGGAATCATTGCCCAGAAGATGCTTGAAGGCCGGGCCAACGTGGACACTCAGCGATTTGTCGTCGCCGATGCGACCGGCAAGCTGATGCCTGCGTTGCTTGCGGCAGCCGAAGAGCGAAACAAGAATGAGTCCGTCGACCATGTAACGGGCGTGAAAACGGAGCCCACGCTGGTGATAGAGGCGGCAGGCGCGGAGACATTAACGGATGAAATGCGCCTGGACCTTTCCGATCAGATTCGTAAGCGGCGAATCTACGCCTTTGCCGAGATCGGCAAAGACGTTTTTGATATGGGCGGCTACGGGGACGATCAGCCGCAAGTGCGGTTCTATTCGGAAAGCGTCGTGACGAACGACATCAACCGCTGGTTCAATCGCGTCATAAACTACACCGTGCAGGGCGAGCGACTGAAGAAGGAAGGCCTGGACCCCGCGGTCGTGAAGCGGGCCACCGCCTCGGTGCGCGTTGATGTCCTTGGGCTGTATTCCAAGTCCAAGTCAGGCGAGATTCAACGCGCCGACGAGACAAGTCGAAAGGCGGCGATCTTTGTGCCGATGGGCGTCATGATGCTCATGTTCATGTCGCTGATAATGTCGCAGACGATGCTGCACAACACGCTGGAAGAGAAGCAGCAGAAAATCGCGGAGGTGCTGCTCGGCTCGGCCCGCCCGTTCGAATTGATGATGGGCAAGCTCGTCGGCAACATCGGCGTATCGGTTACGTCCGTGGCGTTGTATCTCGCCGGCGGCTACTGGATGCTCAACCACATGGGCTATGGCCATATGCTTCGCAATGAGATCGTGGCCTGGTTTCTCATATATCAGGTGATGGGAATGTTGATGTTCGGGTCGATCTTCGTTGCCATTGGGGCGTCGTGCAATGAATTGAAGGAGGCGCAGAATTACCTGATGCCGGTCATGCTGGTCTTGGTGCTGCCGATGATGGTCTGGTTCAAAGTGCTCGAAGAACCAATGAGCAGCTTTTCCACATGGCTGTCGCTGATTCCGCCATGCACGCCCATGCTGATGCTCCTGCGAATGTCGGTGACGCAGGCGGTGCCGCTGTGGCAGCCGATTGTGGGGATTGTTGGGACGCTGGCAATGAGCGTTATCTGCGTCTGGCTGGGCGGCCGCGTCTTCCGCGTGGGCCTGCTCATGCAGGGCAAACCGCCGAAACTGACCGACCTGTTGCGGTTTGCAATCAAGGGTTGATTCGCTACTCCATATCACAAAAGCGTTAATCGCGGGGGGCTTACTATTCGCGGCTTACCCCATTGGACAACGCGCGATTCACAGGGGCCACGCTTCCTCCTTAGTTTTCGGGCTGATTCATCCGGGACGGTGGCTTGGCACGCTGGTACCGCATACGCCATTCGGTTAAGATAGGTATTCGACGCTGGGCTCGAACGGGGTAAATGAAACCCAAGCGTCTGGCTCGACTTTTGATCCTCATACCACGCACACCCGGGGGCTGACACGGGGACAAACAGCACGCCAGGTGAATTCGACCGATCGGACCCCAAGGAGCAGTTCGATGTTTTCCCGAGCACTCGTACTTGGATGCACGGCTCACGTGCTTTCGATGACCGCCGGAATGGCACTGGCGCAAGTCGCCGCCGGAAATAATCCACCCATTGTTGAGGTTGTGCGTTCGTCTCGTACGGGCGAGGTCGTCTTTATTCGCGGCGTCGGTGGGGCTTCCATCGCCACGCGCGCCGCTGCCAATGCCCCCGCGCCAACTCCGCTCGATTTCCTGTCGGAACATGGCGGGGCCTTCGGGATTCAGGATGTGGCCGCCGAGTTGATTCAATCATCAACGCGAACGGACAACATCGGGGCAACTCATACAACATACGAACAAGTTTACAAAGGCATTCCCGTGTTTACGGGCATCGTAAAGGTCCACCAGGACATCACCGGCGCCTATACCGGAGCAAACGGACGATTTCGCGCCATCTCTCCCAAGGTCCCGGTTGCACCCTTGATTGATTCTGCCGCGGCCGCGGCAATCGCCCGACAATCACTGAGCCTTCCAACCGCAATAACAGAGAAGAGCCGGCTTGTCGTTGTCGATACAGCGTGGTATGGCGATCCGCCGAGCGGGCAGCGTTTGGCGTATTACCTGATCATGGTCGAACCGAGTGCAAGAGTGCGTGAGGGCTTCTTCATCGACTCCCATTCGGGCGCCGTACTCGACCGTTGGACCATGGTGGAGTCTCTGCGGAATCGCAAGATCTACAACGCCGATTTTACGTCAGCGATTCCGGGCACATTGGTTCGAAGTGAAGGTGATCCGCCGGTAGGCCCGCCGGAGTATGACATAAACAAGGCATACGATTTTTCCGGAGATACATACGATTTCTATTTCCGCGCATTTGAGAAAGACAGCTTCGACGACGCCGGCGCTGTGATGGCAACGACCACTCAATGGAGTTCGCAGGGTACATGCCCCAACGCGTTCTGGTACCTGGGGCAAACAACATTTTGTTATGGTGTCGTCACGGATGACATCGTTGGGCATGAGTTCACCCATGCCGTGACCGAATACTCGGCGGGCCTTATTTATCAGAATCAGTCCGGCGCGCTCAATGAATCCATGTCTGACATCTTCGGCGAGTTGATCGACCTTTGGAACGGAAACGCGGCGTTTGCGGGGCCTCCCGGTGGCTCCCCATCCTGGCCGCTTCCGTCGCCGAGCGGACCGGGTACGGATTCGCCGAATCAGCTTCGCAGCGCCTGCACCGGTCAATCGGGTAGTGCGAACGGCATGCGCTGGCTATTGGGTGAGGACGCAGCCGGATTTGGCGGCGCGATTCGCGATATGTGGCAGCCGACTTGTTTCGGCCATCCCGATCGAGCCAATAGCCTATTCATGGTTTGCGATCCCACTTGGGATAATGGCGGAGTCCATATCAATAGTGGCGTACCCAATCATTGCTTTGCGATCCTGATGGATGGAAAGTCGTTCAACGGCCAAGACGTAACGGGGATTGGTCCCATTAAGGCCGGCGCGATTTGGTATCGCGCCCTGACGACCTATTTGACGGCCTCCTCGGATTTCGAAGACTGCTTCTTGGCACTCAAGCAATCCGCCATCGATTTAATTGGTACAGCGCCGAACGACCCCCGGACCGGCCTCCCGTCCGATAGCGTAATCACGGCGGACGATGCATTTCAGGTAGAACTGGCTTGCTTTGCAACCGAGATGAACGGCCCTGGGCGTTGCCTTGATACCGACAACGTCGTGAATCCGGAACCCGCGCCAATTTGCACGAATCGAACGACGCTTTTTTCGGATCACTTTGAGAATGGGGTTAATGGATGGGCTTCGTTCGTATCGACGCCGACTCCACCGACTCCCTACATCTGGCAGCAGGCATCCGACCTGCCGGCGCTACGAGATGGTACCGCGTGGTTTTGTGCAGACCCCAACATCGGCGACTGCATCGATATCGATCAATCGGCTCTGCATACGCTGATTAGCCCGTTGATCGCTGTACCCGATACGCCAAAGGACATACACGTTGCTTTTGTGCATCTGATGATGAGCGAAGGGGCGTTTGACGGCGGTCGCATGAGTTATAGCATTGACAACGGCGACACTTGGAATGCCATTCCGCGAGAATCGGTCAAGTTGAACCCCTACAACGGACGGCTGCATAGCAGTTTTATTGGGAATACCAACCCGTTGGCGGGTCAGGAATCCTGGACTGGCGCCAGCGCCAGTTGGGGCACGACCATCATCACGGATAATCAGGGGGCGTTCCGGGGGAAAAGCGGGTTTTTTCGTTTTGAATTCGGAAATGTCGGTTGGACCGGCAGTATGGGTTGGTTTGTGGATGACTTCGAAGTCTACATTTGCCTGGATTGCGCCCATGATGGAATCCCAAATATCGAAGCGTCGCATGTTTCAATTGTGTCACCGACCTTTGATGACATTGCCGGTGGGTTTAACCAGCAATTTGATATCCTCGGCGCGCCGCCCGCGACCACGGATGTAATCCTCACTGCGCTGTCGTCCGCCGACTGGGTGGACTTGTCGCGGTATCTCGATGTACGGCTGAATTCGACGCTCGTCGCCACCCTGTTTTACTTTAGTGAAGGCTCATGCACCTCGACGCCGGAGCGCGTGGTTGCTGAAATCCCGATGGACGTATTCAACGCGGCGCGCGACCCGGGAACCGGTAATCTCGTCGTAAATATCGAGCCGTCCGCCGCAGTAGGCTCGAGTGGCTTTTGTCCGGGCTTGCTCGGTCATCTGGGGCTGTCGCTGCAGTATGACACTACGCCCGAAACATGTGCCGCGACGACGCCACTCGTACTCGCTGATCTTGAGGATACCAGTGTTTGTTTCGGCGATTCCACGGCACCGCTCGGTCCGGAACCGTTAGTCACCGGCGGAACACCGCCGTACACCTATTTCTGGCGGGTCATACAAGGACCATCCAGCTTCGGGCCGAATCTGGCCATCGCCGCACACCCGACACTGACACCGACTGAACAAGTGGAGCATACGGTCCAGGTTCAGATAACGGATTCGTCGGCCATGTCTCAGCAAGTAGTCGGCCAGTTCAAGATTCGGGTCGGCAGCCCCATTGAGGTCGACCCAGGCTACTACCTCCGATACCACCCGGTTATTACGGTTGGAGAGGTGCTGACGTTTGCCGACCAGTTCACCGTCACGGGCGGGATACAGCCATACACCTATGTATTCTCAATCGTTGATAATCCGAATGACGGTGGCGCAATTAACGACACCGATCCGGCCAATGCCAGCTTTGTCGCAACGAAGCCCGGTACCTACCTGATCAAGGCCGTCGTGCGCGAATTTGGAGGGTGTACCGGCGAAACGGTCGTGGCCGTGACGGCAGATGCGAATGCCCCGATGTCCCGAACCAATTCCAACGGCGGATCAAACGGCGACGGTACCGCCTCCGACCCCTGCGGCGTGGGCACCGCTCTGTGTGCACCCACTGGCATCGTCACCATCGCGGGTTGCATGATCGGGTTCGGATGGATTCGCGGGCGATGGACGAGGCGACGCCGGCGATAGCGCCGGCGATCGCGGCCTCAAAGTGCGAGTGCCACGGCGAGGTCACCGCTGTTGCCGCGCGGGCGGAGCAGGCGATTCTTGAGCGCCAACCAGAAGTGCGAGCCCTTCGGACCGGGCACGATCTCGGTAACGAGAAACGTCACGTCGTCGTGCGTGAGCGTTTCACTGCCGCTATGGGCCGTCAGCGCCGCAAGGAGCGCGCCGGCGATGTCGTCGCACGTCCCGCTCGCCGTCTCTGCAAGCACGCGCTCGACATTCTCAGTTCCAAAAAGCTGCCCCTTCGCGTTCGGCGCTTCGAGCACGCCGTCGGTGACGAGCAGGAACCGATCGCCCAGTTCCGCCTTGATCGTCTGCCGCGTGAACTCGGCGTCGGGCTCGATGCCCATCGGGGCATTGGTCAGCTTCGCGGCCACCCGTGTGTCGGCCAGGGTCAGCGGACTCCATTCATTCGTCGCACGGCGAAAGACCCAGCCCGGCGGATGCCCGGCGTAGCTAAACGACAGGCTCCGGCTCGGCGGGTAATAGGTCACCGCCGCGGCTGTGGTCATGGCGTGCAGGCCCAGGGCCTGGAGGTTGGTGTTCAGGTCACGGAGGACCTTGCGCTGGTCGAGCGAATTCATCGCCCGGCGCATGTGGCGGTGCAGTTCGCTGCTGATGGCGGCGACTGTTTCGCCGTGGCCCGCGACATCGGCGAGGCACAGCCGCGAGAACACGCCCGATCCGCAGACGGACAGATAATGCACGTCGCCGCCGCGCCCGCCGCCGCAGGGTTGCGAATAAAGGACGCCGCGCAGGCCGGGCAACTCCACGCGGCGGTGGATCGGGCGATTGCCGCCCCACAACTCGGAGCAGACGAGTTTCAGCGGGGGGGCGGGTGTCGATGGTTCAACGGTGGTCGGCATTGTAAGAGGGTATACCTGTGAGTCCCGACAGCTATTCCCCGAAAAACGGCTCGGTGTGGCACGCGCGAGGGCGGTCTGCTCTGTGCCGCGGTTGTCCACGAGGCCGAAGGCCCGGGTCGGCAGCGATCGGCGCGGTCGTGCCATGGCCTGCAGATCGTCAGTGGTGCGTTAAAGAATCCACTGGTGTTGCGGCAGTTTGCAACGCAGCGCGGCGGGATGCTAGAATGCCGGGCTCAGTTCGCGGGTGTAGCTCAATGGCAGAGCACCAGCCTTCCAAGCTGGATGTTGCGCGTTCGAGTCGCGTCGCCCGCTGTGTGACAGGGATTGTCAGATTGTGCCGATCCCTTGTCACCACCGCCACTTACAAGCGGCGAGCCTTTCGACGGTTTCCGATCCCCTTTGCCAGCGATTGCCCCCTTTGTGCTCGAATGGCCGTGAGTTGGTACAAACAGGGGTACAAACCGCTCCGACGTTTGTAGTAGGCCCGCGTCGCCCGTCGTGCCGTTTGCCGCTGCCGGTTCAATCCTCGGGTCGGCACGATCCGGGATCGGCAGCTCGGGCAGCGCATCCATTGCCCCGGAAACGTCCAGCAACTTCGGATCGGTGTAAGTGTTCATCGTGAGGTCAATCTTCGAGTGACGCATTGCTGCCTGTGCGGTCCGGGGTGCGACGCCGCCCTTGCTTAGCAACGTGCCGAAAGTGTGTCGCAATGCGTGAACGTCGATTGTCCGCCCGCGTTCGTCTGCCTTATCGACCGTCTTATCATCGCGTAGCTTCGCAAGCCCCGCTGCCACTAAGTCACGGTCCAGAATCCGAATCAGCTCGCCGGGTACGTCAAACAGCCGCGTAGCCTTCGGGAGCTGCATCGGAATCGTTGCGCCGACGCGACGCCGTGCCGCGTCCTGCAACGCCGCCAGCTTCGCCGCCAACCATTCGCGCAGGTCCGCCGCAAGGTCCGCCCGAATCGGAATCTCGGAGCCTTCCCGATTCTTTTCATCCGCCGCCCGTAGCACCGCGAAGGCATTGCCCCCCGCAAGGTGTAATTGCCCGACCGTGAGCGATTTCAATTCGCCCTTGCGAAGTCCGGTCAATACCAGCGTTTTGTAAATCAGTGCCCGCTCCCAGCCGATCCGGTCCAGCCGTTGCCGCGTTGCTTCCGGCAACTTCGCCCCGAACTGTCCCTTACGAGTGCCCCGGCGAATCAGCATCGCATCCATGATCGGCCGCTGTCGCGCCGCGGTCAGCAATTTCGCAAGTTCGGCCTCAGTCAATGCCCGCCGCTGTCGCCGCCGTCCGGCCTTTTCGTCGGCCTTTGCGACGCCCGCGAATGGATCGACAGCGAGCCGCTTGGAATGGATGCACCAACGGGCGAATGCAGCAATGACCGCATGATGCACGTTGCGTGTCCGTGCGCTCATTCCTTCGCCGCTTCGCTTCACTAGCCAGCCTTCGAGCGCATCGCGGGTCAATTCGGCGAGCCGCGTCCATTCGATTTCACGGGTCAACCGATCAAAACAAAGTCCGACGTTGTATCGGTGTGCCGCCGTCGTGCCCTTCGCTTCCAAGTGTGCCAAGTACGCCGCGATATGATCGGCAAGCGGCGTGTCCTGATGATTGCTAATTGCATCCTCGGCCGTTGTCAGCACTTTCGCACGGACTCGCTCGGCCCGGTTCACCAAGTCCTGTAGAACAGCCTTAGCCGCCGTTTCATCATGGCAGCCGGTTGACGCCGTGCGAACGATCCCGGCCCCGTCCCGATACTTCGCAAGGTAGGTGCCCGCGTCAATCACGATGCGCGGCTTCCCGGCGTTCGGCCCCTTGCTCGGGATCGTCACCGCCGCCGTTCGCGTTCGACCCTTCGCATCCTTCCAGCGTGCGAATTGCTGGCCCTTGCGGGTGAACAGCTCGGCCCCTTCGGGCATCGGCTTTGTTACGGTCGGCTTGAAAACGGTTGCCATAGGTCAATCCCTTCATTCGCTTACTTCGCCTGTCAATCATAATCCATCGTCGGCATGATCCCGATTACAAACCGGGCCGATGATTCCAGTCGGCAACGCTCGCAATATCGCCGTCGCTATCGTGGACCGTGCCCTTTATCGCCATCATTAATGGCCCGCATTCATCCGTTTGCCCCGTTATTAACGGTTCGCTTTGCCCCCTTATTAACGGCTCGCTATTCATGTTCGCTTGCCTCGCTTGCTTTTGTGTCAGGGCAGCCCCGCTCTTGCGCGGGCTGCCTTATGGTCCCTTTCTGGGATACCGGCAATCCATTGCCGTAGCTTTTGCAACGGATTGCCGACTGTAATTGCAACGGATTGCCGATTGTGCCCGCGTCCCGAACCAACGGCCGGACACGATAAACCGACACGCCCGCATTCAATCGGCCGCGCCGTACCACGATCAATAGCCCCGCCGCTTCGAGCTGCCGGACCGCGCTATAGACGGTCCGCACGCCTCGGCCGATCCGCTCGGCAATGCTATTGTGCGACGCCTTCGCCAGCCCGTTCGGTTTCGTGTCCCGATACAGAACAAACCACACCGCCGCCGCCGTCGGGTCGATCATCCGCATAGACCGATCCACGAATGAATTGAGCACCGCGAACCGCGAACCGGCCCCCGGCTTCGGCTTGCGTGTCGCCCTTGCGGACGATCCACCGCCAACCGTCGCCGGGATGCCGATGCGCTTGCCGACATAATTGGGAGTTTCCCCGATCATGCCGCGTCATCCTTTGCCTTGCGTCGTTTCTTCGCCTCGGGCGCGGGTGCTCCGACCGTCGGCTCGAAATAGACGTAGGACATTCCGCCGTACAGGATTGCGCCTTGCTGGACTCCCGCCCGGCCGTGCCGATTCTTGGCGAGCTGCAACAGCAAACGCGGATCGTCGCCTTCGTGTTCGTCATCGCGCACGATACCGACCATCATTCCCGCCAGCGAAGCAAACCGGGCCGAGCCGCGCACCGCCGACAAGTCCGCAGACTTCGCCGCCAGTGCCAGCTTGTTCACTTCGCTAATGAGAATCCCGGCCGCGTTCACGGATCGAACCGCATCGGCGATAGCGTGCAATGCGGAGTCGAACCGATCCACGGCCGAGCCGTTCGGCATTGCGTCAAACGTCGTGAGTCCGAGATGATCGATAAGTACCACGGTCGGCCGCGTTTCGCGGATCAGCTCGCCGATTGCCTCGGCGTCGTGAACGTCATCGACAAAGCGGAGTCGCCCGCCGATTTCCGCAGACAACGCCTCGGCCACGGTCCGGGCATGATCCCGGCCGGAGTCCCGAAGTTGACCGCGAAGCATTGCGCCGATCGGCGCGCAGAGCGTGATACAGTTCTGCGCGTTGGTGCGAACCGATTGCCCGGCGACAAGGCGAGCTGCCCGTACCGCCGTCGATGTTTCGAGATTGCATATCAGAGCTGTCGCGTCGGGGTGATTGCGCAAAACGCCTAACACGATCAGGTCCGCAATCGTGGATTTGCCCGCGCCGGGGTGTGCGATGATTCCCGCATACTCGCCGCGCACAAGTCCGCCGGTTGTCGAGTCAAACAACGCCACGCCGGTCGGCAAGCATTGAATGATCGGCTCGCCCTTTTCAATGCGACCGATCAGCTCGCCCAACGCCTCGGCCAGTGTTCGGCCTTTCGGCGCGGGGTCCGGTTGCAGCATCGCATTCGCAAGGTCGGTAGTGCTACTCATTTTCGCACCGCCTTTCGCCTTGCGCTTTTGACCGTCGCCTCGGCTTCACGTTGCGACACGCCGCAACGCACCGCCCCGGCCACAATCATCCGCTCGGCCTCGGCCTCGGAAACGCCGCTCCGAATCAAGTCGCCGACGCCGTAGTAAATCGCCTTGTTTCGCTCGCCTTCGCGCATCGTGCCGTCGATCAGCGATTGCGTGCGCGGGTCCAGCCGTCGCATCCGATCCGGGTGAAACGTCGGACGCCGCTTCGCCGGTTGCCGTCGTGATTCGATCCGCGCCAGCTCCCGACGCACGTCGGCCATGAAGATTGCCCACGTCGCCGGGGTCCACGATGGAACCGCCGCCGGTTCGATGATCGGCGCGGGATGCGATGCGAACGGGTCCACGGCCACGCCGCCGCCGTTTCGAGCCGCAACAGCTCCGAACGGCGACGCCAACGAATAGCCCCGCTCCGGGCGCGTCGTGCTTTTGGGGATCAGCTCTATCGCGCCACTTCGCCCGACCGTCGCAACGTCGCCGCTCGCCGTCGTGAATGCGTGCGGGAGTCCGCCGTCAATCACGTCGGCATCCGCAACGCGCCGCGCCGCCGCCGCAATGAACGCCACGGCCGCGCACGCATCGACAAGCGGAATCGGATCAGGGGGAAAGCACCAAACGTGCCGACCGCCGCCGGATCGGCTTCGGACGATCAGCGTACCGGCCGAACCGCCGAACGAATCGACGCGCTCCGCGATGCACGCCGCCGCCCGGTCCACGTCGGCGAGTCCGCCCGATCCGTGCCCCGCGCCGTCGATGTCGAACGCGAACCACGGGCATAAGCCGTCCGCCGCCGGGCAGTATGCCCCGAGCTGCAACGCATCGACGCGGACGCGCTTCGGTTGCTTGCCGATGGGTGCGAACGAAACATCGGCCGGACCGCCGCGCAGGTGCGCGTCGATCAGGGCTTCGCGTTCGGTCGCATCGGCGAAACGAATCGGGCCGAACGTGCCCCTGCCCCACGGCATAACGCACGCCGCGTAGTCGGAGCCTTCGAGAATCATCCGAAGGATTGCCCGGCGAATATCGGGGGGGTATGCTTTGGGTGTCATAGCAATCGCCCCCCTTCGGGCTGCCCGGACGTTGGCGCGTCCGGGTTTTTTTCTGCCCACGGGTCGGGATGATCCGTTAGCCACGCCTCGGCCGCTTCACGGTCGATCAATTCCCATTCCGTGATGTAGCTTGCGTGTCGTTCGGCCCTGTGCGACTTGCGAAAATCCGAACGGCGAATGATCCCGGCCCGCGCCAACGGCCCCGGCACGGAGCCGAAACAACGCGGGTCGATATCCTCGGGCAGAGTCACGGCACGGCGAACGTCGTCAGCCGATGCGACGCCGACTTCGAGCATTCGCCGAAGTAATGCACACCGCCCGCGTAGGACGTACAGCTCCCGGCGAGCTGCCAGCGTTGCGAGCACGTCGGCCTTGCGCCGCTCGCCCTCGGATTGTCCGGGGTGTCGATGTTGCAGAATCATCACGCACCGCCTTTCGATGCGCGAACCGATGGGCATCCGTTGGAGAGCCAGCTTTCAATCTCACTACGATTCCAACGGGTAAGGCTTCCCAGCTTTTTCGGCATCGGCATGCGCCCCGAATCCGAAAGGCGTCGGACGTGTCTTGTGGAACACGAAAGGATTGATGCGACAGTTAGAACGTCAAGCATTGCGGCCGATGCTCGCTCCGGCCCGGCGATTCGCTCGCCGGTTGCGATAGCGGAAGTTCCCATGATGGGCCTCTCCGATTCGGGGACGCCGTCGTGCGTCGTGATTGCATCACGGACTACGCACGCCAGTTACAGACCACAAACCGGATGCTTTGAGGGGGGATGAAATCCGCTTTTACAATTCGAGAATGGCCCACAATGCCCCGAAAACGACGGCGGGAGCGCAAAGCGGACAAATCGGAAATCCGGTTTGCATCCGCTTTTGATGGGAGCAATATTCAGAGTTGTTCTAATGACACTACGTTTCGGCCCGTGCGTCCCTTGCGAGGCTTGTTTTTTTGCGTGCCTGTTTCCTTGCGATAGTCTCGAACGTATCTGGCCCATGTATCGAAGTCCCGGAAATTCGTATCACCCTCTTCATTCGCCCGTTGCTTCGCCCGATCGTAGCATTCACGATCCGTCGGCTCCGGCGTTCCACCGTTCTTTAGGTCGGCAAAGGCGTCCTGATATTGCAGACCTACTTGCTTGATGCGAATAGGGATACTGTCGCCATCGGGTTGGGCGAGTTCACGGCCCTTATCCTTGACCGCACACAGCGCGTCGAAGTCCAAAAGGTAGAGAGTCTTAAAAGTTGCAGGTCCAAAAACGGTTGCATCCTCACGGATTGCACCGTGCCCGATCAGCAGTTGCACCGCATGATTCGCTCGGTGGAAATCCCAGCCGGTTTCAGTCAGAAACCGATTCAGCCACGATTCAGGTCCAGTGCAAGGGAATGCAACTGTTCCCCTTGCAAAGTCGCCTTGCATCCTGCGCAACAGATATTCGGCGTCTGCAATCGGATTCGACCCAGCCGCTTGCTTTGCAGCATCGGCCGCAAGGATTCCCGCCAATATCGCGCAGGCATCGGCCGCATCGGGAAGCTCTCCGCAACTGGCATCGGGTAATTCAGTCATCCACAAATCGGGAATAAACGCACCGATTATTGGGATACATTTCCGCGCCCTTATTGCTTCAATGCTGCGCTCGCAGGTCAGTAGGGTTCCCTTCGATGTATCCCATATCTGACGGTCGGTGCATAGGGTCAAGTGTTCCTTCGTGAAAGCGGTCTCGAATAGCAAACACCACCACATGCACGTTGCGTTGGTGTACCGCCAGCCTTCCAGCAATTCTCTATGCAGGTCGTGTTCTATGAAGTCGCTCTTTAGCAAGGCTCCAGCCTTTTCGGCGGCGCGGTCGATGCGCTTGCGCGGTTCAAGTTCCCCAAGTAGCTCGATATCAATCCAGCGTTCGGCGTCATCCTCTCCGACAACGGCCGCCGTTCGGCTACTGAAGTTTGTCGCTTGCCGCTCACGGCCAAACGGGTCGGGATGCAGTCCGCCATTCAACGCCTTGCGCGACTTCTGGACGTAGTTGGCTTTCACGACCGAAAAGCCTCGGCTGATTGCCTTGAAATCGTCGGCAATTGACTGCCATTCAATCGGGGATACTCGGGGGCGAGACATGATTGCACCATCCTTGATTGGCGGGTCATCGCCCGACGCCGCGCCGGATGGTGCCGGAGTGCGACGCCGGGCAATGCTTGCGGTCGATCAAACCGCGTCCCGTTGCCGGGATTTTATCGCCTCAATAGCCTACACACCACGCCCGGATCATCGGCTGTGAATTGTTCGCCCGCCAGCCGGGGGGTCGGAAATCCTGCGCCGCGCCAGCGGCCTTGCCGCACGGTCCACGGGCCGGGGGTTGCAGCTTTTCGATCCCCCTATGCCAGCGATGGACTAAATTGCCTAAAGCCCGATCCATAACTCCCGAAAACGTACGCGCACGGTCGGCCGCGTTGCCCTTGCGCGAATCCACAGAGGTTTGATAGCCCCTACCCCGGCTGAAAAGAAAGTGTGCCTACTACAACCGTAGTTCCTGTAGGTGTCCCGGTCGTTTCAGGCCGGGAAGGACCCGCCGCCCGGCATTGCCGAGATTGCGCCCCCTCATTCTGTTAACATAGTCACTAGCGGTCCGCCGTCGGCAGCGTCGGACCGCGAAGGGCATTCACACCAAACAAGGGCTTATACCGTCCGAGCTGCCGAACGGACTGGAAAGGGCTTTCCATGAATTGGCGAAGTAGCTTGGCAGTTGCCTGCGTTGTCTCTGCGTTATTGAGCCGGGGCGTTGTCGCACAACCAAAAGAAGCCCCGGCATTGTCGGGTGCAATTGTTAAGGCGCATCGTGCCATTGATTCCGCGCAATCGACCCCTGAACTTGCTGGAGACGTAATCAAACGTGCGAAGGCTTTTGAGGGGGATTTTTTGCTGTCCCTATCCAAGACAAAAATCGAGGAAAAAAATGAGAGGATCACCGTAGTCGGAAACGTAATGGTCCCGCGCGGCAAGAAAGAACGATATCGCACGGAAAATGAGCGACGCGACTTAGAGGACATTACGGAAGAGTTAAAGGAAGCAAAGGACGCATTGGTACTTGCAAGCAAACCGCAACATATAGGGGAAACAGCAACTAGTAACGAGAAGATTATCCCCCCCAATGCGGGAGACAAGAAGATCGCTGAGCGACGGGTCAAGGAAATGTCGCGGAAAATGGCCGACTTTATGAAAGCACTTAACACCGCCACGGAAAAGCGTCGCAAGTTATGCGAGGAAATTGATATCGAAGTAGTCGGCCCCGTTGTGCTCAAGGATTCGCTGAATATTTTGGAATCCCGTGTCAAAGTCACCGCATTTCTGTTGGCTGGATTCATTGGCACTGAACCGGACGAAGTCGGCGGCGCAGCTCGGATCACCAAACTGATTTTCTGTGCTGATCCAAATGTGAAAGATCGTCCGCCGATTCAGTTTGCCTATGAAGGAAATGAGCCGGAACCGCTAGATGCAATTGCACTAGCAATAAAAGAGCATCGCTTGCTTATTGGCATGACTCCCGCTCAGGCTAAGGATTCGCTGCAATCAGAGGGTGTGGTCGTGCGAGCCGACGATTGGGAAACGGTTATGATGTGGTCCCTCAGTGACCGTAAGAAAATCCACGCATGGTTTCATGGTGGCCGACTCTACTACCACCAATACTCCAATTACTGATCGACCGCACATTGTTGCAAAACGACTATGGCTGTTTAGCTGTGTCTGCCAGCAATCGCCGCACGGCCTCGGCCTTGTCGGCGTCGGACAACGGCAAGCGCATGATCCCGGCAATCGCTTCGGCGAAGGAATCGGCGACGCCCGATCCGGCCGTTTCGTGAGCCGTTTCCGGGGAGTTGGTACAAACCGGGGTGCAAACGCCGTTTTCGGGAATCATAACCCCTTGTAATTCCATATCGTTAGGTACGGCATCGCCTTGCCTTCCAAGCTGGATGTTGCGCGTTCGAGTCGCGTCGCCCGCTGTTTCATTTCTCGCTGAATCGGGTGCCCGATTTACAAGGCAGGTCAGCCGACTGTTCGCGCGGAGGGTCCGCCGCTAGGGGATCGTCTCGATAAAGGACTTGAGGTCGGCGATCTGCTGATTGGTCAGCGTGATGCCGGCCATTGATGAATCCAGCCCGCCGAGGTTGTTGACGATTCGGTTGGGGACCGATTTCAGATCGCCCGCGCCGCCGGTGGTGTCAAAGGTGCCGAGGGAGTGGCACGAAGCGCAGCTCTCATTGTATTTGGCCTGGCCGTCGGCGGCGTTGCCGGTCGGTGCGCTGGGGTTGTCGTCGGGCGGCATGTCCATGGTCATGGGGCAACTGGTGCCCATCAGGGCCGCGGTGGCGACGATCGCCAACATTGGTTTGATGCACGATCTCAATATCGTTCGCCCTCTTGTTTGCGGCTCGCCACTGCGCTGATGATGATTCGGTTTGTTCGGGTTCATTTGTTGACCATCCCTGCGAGGATGTTTGTGTGACATGATATCCGAAGGAATGAGGGAACAGGGAACGGGGAACAGAGACGTTCGGAGGCACTCGGGAATGGATTCCCATAGGTGTCGGTGCGAGAGGGGATTGTCTCCCAGGCGACTCTACGACTCGCACCAGCGACAAACCAGAAAACTCACGCACTTGTGGGGGCAATGTTTTCGGATTGCTCCGGTTGTTAATTGGGCGCATTCGGCGGTGGTGGTAGTGCGGCGTTTGATTCGGGCACGGGGAGTTGGTGTTGTTGATCGGCGGCGACGCCGATGCGGTGTACGGCGACTTCTTCGGCGATGTCGAGGCGACGGCGCTGGATTTCGATTTGGGCGGTCATGCGGTAGGACTCGGCGAGGCGCAGGAGGGCGCGAGGGGAGAGTTTTTCGGTGAGCAGGGTTTCGACCATTCGCTGGCAGACGAGTTTGGGCAGGAGGGCTTCGGAGTTGTCTGGGTCGGGGACGTTGTACTGGGCGAGGGCGGCGGCGCGGAGATTGGTGCGGAGCTTTCGGGCATAGCGGTAGAAGACATCGAAGCTGATGCCGTGATCGCCAAGCTCGAACTGCTTGTAACAGGCGGTGTAGGTGGGCGGATCGCGCGAGATGATGGCGAGGTCGAGCTGCTCGAGCTGATCGACCGTCAGCGTCTTGACGATGAGGGACGCGCCATCGCGGAATTGTCTGAGTGCATCCATGGGAACACCTCATGGCAAGGGATCAAGGGTTCAAGGGGTCAAGGGTCCGAGGGGAGGAAGTTGGTTGCGAGGCAACCATAAAAAAATAACACCCCACAAAAAACCACAAAAACCGGGCGGACGCCCACAAAAACGCACAAAGGGTTTGGATGAAGGCACAAAGGCACGGAGGCACATAGGCACTGAGGGAAGGTGCGGTCGCTGCGCGACGGGAGGGGAGACTGAAGTTTGAACCGCAGAATGGCGCGGAAGCGTGCAAGGCTGCGCGGCCGGTGTGGAGTGATCTGATTGGAGCATTGGCGCACCTGTTGGTTGCTCGTCCTTTTCCCAACGACACCTATCAATCTTGCTCGCTGTTTCAGGGCGGGTGTGAATTGTTTGTAATTTGTTTGGGGGCAAGGGGTTGGGTAGTGGGTTTAAGGGCCCAAGGGTTTAAGGGTCCAGGGGTTCAAGGGGCCGAGGGGAGGATGGGGCTGCTTCGCAGCGTTGGGGATTGGGGGACCGAGGGCGTGATTGGCTTTATAGGGGTGAGGGGATGGGGTGTCGAACGACATTCAGGGTGGCTGGGTGCTAGTTCGATTGTCGGGAAAGAGACCCCCGGTTTATGGTATACTTTGTTTTTGCGGGCCGGAGTCGGCAGGGTCGGGCCGCGATGGGTATTCACATCTAATGAGTTTATTGATCGTCCGTGTCTGCCGCGGCGGATGGGAAAGGGCAATCTATGCCTCTGCGACGTTGCTTCGTTTCCTCGATGGTTGTGGTTTTGCTCGTCACTGGGATTGCCTCAAATATCGCCTTTGCCCGCGGCACGGACACCGATGGCGACGGTGTTGTTGATGGGTCGGACAATTGCCCGAACGATTTCAATCCCGGTCAGGAAGACGGTGATGGCGACGGCGTCGGTGACGATTGCGATCTGTGTCCGGCGGATTTTGATCCGTCCAATGCGGACGGTGACGGCGACAGCGTTGGCGATGCCTGCGATCTGTGTCCGAATGATTTTGATCCCTCCAATGCGGATGCGGACGGTGACAGTCTCGGCGATGTCTGCGACAACTGTCCTAACGACCATGATTCATCCAACGCTGACTCAGATTTCGATGGCATCGGCGATGTCTGCGATCATTGTCCCAGTGATTTCGATCCTACCAATGCCGATACGGACGGTGACGGCGTAGGCGATGTGTGCGACCAATGCCCGGGCACTCCGGACGTCGACACAGATTCGGATGGCATCGAGAATTGCAACGATCTTTGCCCCAACGATTTTGATCCATCGAACGCAGACGCCGATGGCGACGGAACCGGCAATGCGTGCGACGGTTGCCCGAACGACCCACTCAAAACTGCGCCGGGCGTCTGTGGTTGCGGTGTTGCCGACACAGGCGACACCGACGGCGACGGCGTCGGTGACTGTGTCGACGATTGCCCAAATGATTTCGATCCCGGCCAGGAAGACATCGACAACGACGGTGTCGGCGACGCGTGCGATTATTGCCCAAACAGTTTTGAACCATCCAATGCCGACTCGGATGGCGATGGCGTCGGCGACGCCTGCGACAATTGCCCCCTCGATTTCAACCCAGGACAAGAGGACTCGAACGGGGATGGGATCGGAAATGCATGTGCTCCATGCAATGGTGGTTTAGACACAGACGGAGACGGCGTGGACGACATCTGTGACAATTGCCCCGCGTCAGCCAATCCCAATCAGACAGATGCCGACGGCGACGGCAAGGGGGACGTTTGTGACAACTGCCCATCAGTCTCTAACCCAACTCAAAGGGATGCTGACTCAGACGGAGTTGGAAACGCTTGCGACGGCTGTCCCAATGATCCCAATAAGATTGCTCCGGGTATTTGTGGATGCGGCGTTGCCGATACCGATTTGGACGGCGATGGCGTAACCGACTGCCACGATGTCTGTCCAAATACTCCGCCCGGGATGCCGGTCTGTACCAACGGACGGCCGTTGCGCGACTGCAACAACGACTGCAACTATGACGCTTTGGATATTCAATGCCTGGTTGATGAATTGCTGAGCTATTAGACTTGCAAGATCATCCCGCCTGACGAACTGCCCACGGCAGCACCAGTTCGCTCTAGGTGAGTTAAATGGCACGGAACTTGTATCGTTTGCCTACTGCCAAGGCAGACGGGAAAGGGCTTTCCATGAATCAGCGAAGTAGTTTGATCGTGTCTTGTTTCGCATCGGCGTTGGTCGGCGGGATCGTCGCACCCCTTTTGGCCTGCTGAATCGTTTTGGTGTCCTCATGACAGCGGGATATGCGCTCAAACTCCAGCGGGCAAATCATCATCTGAATGAGCTCAAGGTGAAATCCGATGAGTGGCTCAACGGAGAGAGACATACCATCATTCATGAAGACGATCCGGATGGACCGTTTAAGAGACGCATTCGTATCGTGTTCAAAGAGCCATTTCCGTCTGATCCTCTTTCTCTTATCATTGGCGACGCCTTGTACAACCTCAGGTCCTGTCTCGACAATCTTGCCTTCGATTTGAATGGCGGAGCCAATGGTATCGGTAATGAATCTGAATTCCCGATATTTGGGAATGAGAACAGGAAGGGCCACCCCGTTGACGGCGCAAAAGCCCATCGTTCGCAGTTTGATAAAAAAGTAAGTGGAATGAGCAATGCGGCGAAGGCAGCCATCGAGAGGCTGCAACCATACCATCGAGGGCACAAATACACTTCCGATCCGCTCTGGTTTCTCAATTCACTCTGCAACATGGATAAACATAGGGCCATTCACGTCATCGCCGGAGCATATGTTGGATCTGTTGTGGATCCCTCTAAATGCGTCAATTTCAGTGGCGATTGGGAGGTTAAGACTCACATCGGGGCACTGGAAACAGAGACAATAGTAGCTCGGTACACCCCCGTACCTATTAGACACGACTTGGAAGTGAACGTGGATTTTTCGCCGATGATAGATATAGGATTCGCCAGCGGACCAGCCTGCGGTGAGTCCGCCACTGACATATTGTCGGTTATCTACAATTACGTCGCCCTTAGCATAGTAGAACCCCTTTCCAAGTTTTTGTAAACTAGTTGCTGTCGCGCCCAATCTCAAAGCTTTGTCACGGCAAATCACCAATTACGCCAATTGCTTGCGCCAGCAACCGACGTATCGCCTCGGCCTTGACAGCATCGCGCAGCGGAGATCGCATGATCACAGTAACGGTTTCCGTTTTCGTGGTTCGCACAGTGAGCGCAATTACTCCGCTGCCCCTCCGGGGCAGGACGGGTGTGGGGGAATTGGTTCCACGGGTTGCGTCTCGTCCGCGGTTGGGCGGACTGCGCTCCACCCGTGGCTACGGTCCGACACCCCATTCGGGGTTGAAGACACGGAGAACGCGAAGAGGCAAGCCGATGTTGTGATTTGCATGAGGCGCGGTTGGGGGCGATGTTCGGCGGGGTGCCCCATGGAATACTTTCCGTAGGCTTTGTAGGGGGGATTTGTCGTTGTGACGCGCTACGCCTTTTTCTCCCCCTTCGCCTCGGGCGTCGGTTCCCAGCCGTAGTCGTGGTACTGGTGCGTGAAGGTGCCGTCGGCGTGGCAGTCGATGATGCCGAAGCCCTCCTGGGTGCCGTGGTGCGGGCCGCGCCACCAGCCGCCGCAGACGGCACCGTCGTTGATAAAGGTCGGGCCGGCGAATTCGATGCGGTCGCGCTGGTGGATGTGGCCGGAGAGGCAAAGGCGCACGTTTTTTCCTTCGTAGAGCTTGAGACGTTGGGCCGAATCGCCGCAGACGAAGGCGTTGCCGATCCGCCACTCGTGGTCCTTGACCATGCTGGCGTCGTCGTAATTGGTGACGGTGACCATTGGGATGTGTTCGCAGATCACGATGGGCGTCTTGGGGTCGGTGGCGGCGAGTTCGGCCTTGAGCCACTCCATCTGGGGACCGTCGATGAAACCGAGATAGGGGTAGCGGCTGGTTCGGTCGCCGGGCTGGATGTT
>CAZSBF010000071.1:10300-22506 GCA_964605185.1 uncultured Planctomycetaceae bacterium | reverse complement strand
AACCTATCCCTTGCACAGACACGGACTAACGTCGCTTGATGCGAAACGTTGTTATTAAGGGGAGGGGATGGGCGGGCTGGCGTATCAAATCCTACTGCAATTCCAGCGACATCAGGAAGTCTTCCATCGTTTTTTGCTGGGTTCGCTCCTTGTCAATTGATGCGGCGATGTCGGTGCGGAGTTTTTCGATGCGGGATTCCTGTTCGCCGAGTTTCTTTTCGTAGCGGCGGTAGACGTCGCTGTTTTGCGAGAGGACCTTCATGTTCTCGCGGATGCGGGATTGCTCGGTGGAGATGGATTCGATCTCGTTGTTCAGTCGGCTGGTTTCGCGGCGCGTGTCGTCGAGGGCCGCGCGCAGCTCGATGAGGCGGGCCAGGGCTTTTTTCACCGGCTCGCTGATGACCTTCATGCGGATGTAGAACTCGATCTGATCCGAGTTCAATCCCGTGAGAATCACGGTCTCACCACGGCCGGTCTCCATGCGGACCGGGAGCACCTTGGTTTCGCTCGCGGGCACGTCGACCTTGAACCGGGCGAGGCTGGTGGTTTTTTCATACGGTTCCTTCGGTTCGACGAGGTCCCACCCGCTGGTATCGTGTTCAAGGATTACGGACTTGGCGGATTCGCCTTTGTTTTGCACGGTGTAGGTGCGCTCATCGACGTACTTGCGCGTGAGGTGCAGGACTCCTTTGACGATCGTGAGCTGCGTGACCTCATCGGGCAGACTCGACTTCTTGACGTTCACCTCCGTGGCGAGGTCGAGGGCGTAACCAATGAGGCGGTCGTCGCCGGAGCGAAGGTCGGGCAGCTTGGCGTCGCCGGCGTAGACGCCGTCGTCAAAGACGGTGACGGGGCCTTGCATGAGGAAGAGTTTGCTGGTGTTCTTGAGTTTGATCGCGTTCAGTGGGTGCTTGGGGTGCGTGCTGATGTTCCAAACGGAGAGTTTTTCGCCGTCGATTTCTTCGGTGACGATGGGGAGCATGGCGGATTGCTGGCGCTTGAGTGTGACCGGGGCCGCTATTTTGTATTCAAAGAGTTCGCCTGCGGATTGGGCGGTAGCGAGTGATTGAACGCCGGTGGCTTCGAATCGCATCGTGTTGGATCGCATGTCGAATGACTTGGCCTCTTCGTCAGACACCGAGGCTTCGGTCATGCTTCGTAGGCGGGCATTCCCATATGAACCACCAGGAGCGTCCTTTGCTGCCGGACGTCGAATTGCCGGCTTGGCTTCGGGCGAGGGCTTTTCTACGTCGGCATCATATGACGGCGCGCGGAGCGAACCGTACAGCGCTAACTGCTCCTCCGGTCGCGGGATGTAGAGGGGCTGATACAGATCCATCGTGAAACTGATGGGCCGGCCGGAGACGAGGCTGAGGTTGACGTTTTCCCAGTCCTGCTCCGTCGCGTTGTCAACGATGGCCCAGCCTTGGAGAAAGGGCTTTGCGTCTTTGCGCAGGCCGAGGCGATAGCTGGTCTTCCAGATCGGTGTTTCGAGGATGTAGCTGACGAGGACGCGGCGCTTGCCTTGGCCGTTGAAATTGAGCGTGACGGATTTCTTGTCGGCGTCGTGGGCGAGAGCCAGGGCGGCGAGGGCTTTTTGCAATTCGCCATCGACCTTGGCATCGAGGATCTTCACCCCGCCGATGGATTCGAGCGCGAAGCTGCGCAGGCCTTCGGGGGTCAAGAGCGTGAGGTACTCCGTCTCGGTCGTGCCGCCGTGCTCGGTGGTGGATTTGCGTTTTTCGACGCCGAAGATGGAGCCAGTGATCGGCTGCACGGATTGAATTTCGACTTTCACGCCGCGGAGTTGGTCGAGGAGGTTGCCGAGCGTGGGCTTGCCGGTGATGTCGACTCCGAAGGAGCGGAGGGTTTTCTCGATGGGGTCGCGGCTGGGGTATTGCACGGCCGCGATGGTGCCGCCGTCGAGGTCGCGGAGGACGAGGCTCTTGAGGATGTCGTTGATCTGTTCGATGCGGAAGGTGAGGTCGGCGGTGGCGACGCCCTCGACGCTGGTGGCGGCCTCGAAGTAGCCGACGCCGGAGTTGAAGAGGGCGATGCGGGTGGGCTTGAGGTCGCCGGCGCGAACGGGGAGGGCAAGGGCGAGGAGAAGGGTGAGTAAAAGGGTGCGGGTCATAGCTGGGCCTCGGAAAAATGTGTGAAACCAAGGGTAATGGTATCGTGGGTGCCGGGTGGACCGGTCCCACTTCTTTATATGTCGCGTCTGGGGATTGGACGCAACACAGAAGTGGGCGGTTCCCGGGATTTTTTTTGGTCCGGTGTCGGTTGGAGATGCGCGCGGCTTTTTGCAGGGAGTAGTGCCATGGACAAGGCCCTGATTTGTGCATTGCCGACGATCCGAGTGTCGTCGATGGCGGCTGCGGAGGCGTTTTACTGCGGAAAGCTGGGGTTCGTGCTGAACAGTGCGAATCGGCCCGATCCGCCCGCGGCCGATCCGGCGTTTGTGGCACTGGTTCGCGATGGTGTGTGGATTCACCTCTCATCGCATTCCGGCGACGGCGTGTTCGGAAGCGTGGTCGCGTTTGCGGTGCGGGACGTGGATGCGCTTTATGCTGAGTTTGCAGCGAAGGGAGTCGTACCGTCACTACCACCAACGGACCAGACGTGGGGGAATCGGGAGATGTATGTGCGCGATCCGGATGGGAATGCGATTCGGTTTCTTCAGTTTCGAAGTTGACCGAAACGTCACTTTACTTCTCGCCGCGGGGCAATTCCTTCAGGTCTTCTTCTATTTCGCGGATCGTTTTTTCTGGTGTGCCTGTCGTCGTACGTGCGTCGTCCAAGGCGATGCGAAGCTGCTGCTCCGATTCTTTCGGGCGGTTTAGCAACTTGAGGGCCTTTGCCAGGGTGCGTCGTGAAGAGATCGTGCTCCCATGGCCGGGCCCCAGCGTTTTCTTGAGCGATTCGACGACCGCGATCATCAGGGGCTCCGCTTCTTTTGCCATGTCTGCCATGCACAACGTCTGGCCCAGGCGTGACCCGGCGATCAGCGTTGTGACGTGATCGGCGCCGAGTGTCTGTCGAAGTGATTCATGGACTTCGCGGTGTATCGCGAGGGCTTCCGTCTTGTTCCCCTTTTTCGCCAACAGCGATCCCAGATTGCCAAGGGTCGTGAGCGTATTCTTATGAGTTTTTCCGTGGACGCGCTGCTGTATCGCGATGGTGCGTCGCATCATGGCCTCGGCCTCGTCCGTTTTTCCGCTTTGCCGGAGTAACTCCGCGAGGCTGTTCATCGTAATCAGCGTATAGGGATCACCTTCGCCCAGAATCCGCAATCGCCCTTCCAAGGCCCGGCGAATCTGGACTTCGGCTTCTTCTGGTCGTCGCAGATGCATGAGGGTTTGGCCAAGGTTGTTCACCGCCTTCAGGGTGTCCACGTGATCGCTGCCCAGCGCGGCCTCCCATTTTTTCAAGGCGATTCTGAATTGGTCGGCGGCCTTTTCGAAGGCGCCGAGGTTGTAGTAGATCGTGGCCACCTCGTTACGCACAGCCGCCTCGGCGAGCGGTTGATCGGCGTACATCGCGTCAATTTTCTCAGTGGCCTTATCCACCAACTCCGCGACCGGCAGCCGATTGGCTGCATCGCCGGCGTTCGCTGTCGCCAGTAACTTCATCAAGAAGTCGTTGGTAATGAAGTTGTTGATGGCCCCAGCCTTGTCGGCCTCATATTTCGATCGAGCCGCTTCCAACCTTGCCGTTCGTGCTTGATAGACTGACGAGATGATTCCCGCAACCAGTGCTAGCATTGTGGCGACGACACCTCCGAGCAGAATCCGATTGCGCCGTGCAAATTTTCTGAATTGGTAGATCGCGGTTGCCGGCCGGGCCACGATGGGTTCGTCACTCAGAAAGCGCCGGATATCGGCACCCAATTCCGCGGCGGATTGGTATCGCCGATCAGCGTCCTTTTCGAGCGACTTGGAGAATATGGTCTCCACATCCCCGCGCAGTGCGGGGTACACCAATCCGAGGCGCTTCGGTTCGGTTTGTTCGATGGCCTGCACAATCTCGGCGAGGCTGCTCCCGCGTTGGACGTGCGGCAGGGAACCGCTTAACAGCTCATAGCCGATGACACCCAATGCATAGACGTCGCTTCGGGCATCGATTTCATCGGGGCGGCCGCGAAGTTGTTCCGGGCTCATGTAACTCAGGGTGCCGACCAACTCGCCGACGGCGGTGTGCATGGTGGCCTGAATGTCGGAGTCGATCGAGCGGGCCACGCCGAAGTCCAGAATCTTTATCTGCGCCGCCAGATTTCCATCCAGTTTCTTGATGACGAGGATGTTGGCGGGCTTTAAATCGCGATGGACCACGCCGCGCTGGTGGGCGTGTTGGACCGCATCGCAGATTTGAATGAGCATCTCGAGTTTGGCACGGTTCGTCAGGCTGCGTTCCTGCGCGTAGGCATGGAGCGGCGCGCCGTCGATGTACTCCATCGCAAACCACGGCTGAGGCCCGCCACCCAAGTCGGTGGTTCCTGAAGCGTAAATGTGGGCGATGCCCGGATGTTGCAATCGACCCAGGACCTGCGACTCAAATTCGAAGCGCCTCAGCATTTCATGGGAAGCGAACCCGGGCCGCAGCACTTTGACGGCCGCCTGCCGTTGGGGGTGTTCCTGACGGGCCTCATAAACGACGCCCATTCCGCCGGCACCAATCCTGCGAACGATGAGATAATCTGAAACCCGACGCCCGATCAGTGGGTCGGCCGCGGTTGCCGCATTTTGTCGCGAGCTTTCGAGTGGCGAGCAAAGAAAGGACTCCCCGGCGTCGTGCATACTCAGCAGCTTCAGGACTTCCGTAACGACCGCGGCGTCGGAACATTGTTTCCTGACGAATGCGGCACGATCCGCGGGGGGCAGCTCGATCGCCGCGCGGAACAGCTCTTTCGACTGAAGCCACTCTTTATCAGCCATGGTTTAGGCGCCCTGGAGTTGACCGCGAAGCCACGCCCGGGCGTGTGCCCATTCATAATGCAGCGTCCGAGCCGAAACGCCCATCAATTCGGCACATTCGTCGACCGACATTCCGCCAAAGAATCGAAGCTCCACCAGCTTTCCTTGCGTCGCATCAAGTTTCGCAAGGCGATCCAGCGCTTCATTCAGGGCGAGTAGGTCGATCGCGCTTTCCTCGAAGGCCGCCAGCGCGCTATCAAACACCGCAACGGGCTGCCCGGCGCCGCGCTTCTGTGTGGCCCTTGCCTTGGCATGGTTTATGAGAATGTGCCGCATCGCCACAGCGGCGGTTGCGAGGAAGTGGCCGCGGTTTTCATAGGGGGCGGCGACGTTCTTCCCGATCAGGCGGAGATAAGCCTCGTGAACCAGTGCCGTGGGTTGCAGGGTATGGTCTGGGCGTTCCTGCTGCATGTAGCCCGAGGCGATCCGGTGTAGTTCATCGTACACGACCGGGAATAACCGCTCCGCTGCGTCGGCGTCGCCCTTGCGAACGTCGGAAAGCAGCGTGGTCACATCGTCGTTGAGCGGATTGGGGGTCATCAGACACCGCCGACTGGGAAATTCTTAGAAATCTTTGCAGTCGTTGCACCCCATTCTTGCCTTGTTCTATGAAGCATGCAAGTGATCGGGAATCGAGATCGCTCCGGAAACGGAGGATCTCGGAATTGAGATGAACACAAGAAACAGTGAGTAAGCGGTTGTGTCCGCCAAGGGGATTGCATCATGAACGGTCTTGTAACGGTGATCGCGGCGATGTTGCCTGTGAACGCCCTCGGTGGGTTTACCGTTTCTCCCGGGGCCATGTCGTCCGGCGGTCCCATTGGGAGCGGCAACAACAGTGTTTTTCTGTACACCTATAGCGGCCCGGATGTGGTGATTGGTGCGGGGTCGTTTACCGGGGCGTTGTTGGAAATCGACGCGGGGACGCTGGCCGCCGAGGCTCAATGGAACATTCGAAACACGCGATATCCCGCGTCGAACGGCGCCAACTATCAGGTGACCTTTGTCGGCAATTTCAACGGGCCCATCTTGATCGCGGCGGACAGCGGAGCGGGCCTCATCGTCAAGACCGGTGACGTGCTTCGTTTTGAGACATTCGAGTCGTTCGACGACAGCGCGGGTGTGGACGCAGTTTGGAGCGACACCGAATTTGTTTTTAGTGATGCGGTAATCACACCACTCGGTGAATCGCACACCGGGCTGGACATTACCACCACGGGCGGCCCGGGACCGTTCGGTACCGACACCGAGATCGGGCTCTACAAGAGTGATGGAACGCTGGTCTCGTTCAACGATGACTTTGGATCGACGTCGGGAAGTGGATTGACGAATATCATCTTCACCGCCGGAACGTATTACCTTGCGGTTTCTCCGTACAACAGCATCTGGGCCAACGCCGTGATGGCATCGGGAATCGACGGCATCGGGCCCTACGACCTGCGCTTTGACGGAGCGATCGTGCATTCCGATACGACCGTCACGCGTGCAATGGACTGGTTCAGCATCACCGTGCCGGGCTGCGATTGCCCGGGCGATCTCAACAATGACGGGCTTCGGAACGCACTTGATATTCAGAAATTCGTCAGTTGCCTCGTCGCGAATCAAACATGCAATTGTGCAGATGTCGATGGCTTGAGTGGCGTCACGATCGCCGACACATCAACAATGGTGACCAATTTGCTCAATGGAACGCCGTGCCCGTGATTGCCGGGCGACGGTCGATGCGATCGGGCCGGAGATTAGATGATGAGGTCGGCGTCGTCGTCGTCGATGGGGCGCATGGCGCGTTGGACCGCGGGGAGTTTGCGGTGGGGGAGGAGGAAGATCAGGCCTGCGCCAATGGCGAACCCGCCAAGGTGAGCGAGGTAGGCGACGTTGCTGTCGTCTGCCATGAATGCGCCACGTAATGCGCCAAAGATGTTCTGCGAAAGATAATAGACGCCAAGGAAGGCCCACGCGGGGAGCTTGACAGTAAACCAGTACCAGCCCAGCGGCACGACCGCGAGAACGCGCGCATGGGGGAATAGCAGGATGTAGCCGCCGAGCACGCCGCTGATCGCGCCGCTGGCACCGACGAGGGGCACGACGCCCGGGTCGACGTAGGCATGCGCCAGGCTTCCGGCGATTCCGCTGGCGAGATAGAAGAAGAGGAACAGCGCCGGGCCGAGCTTGTCCTCGATGTTGTTGCCAAACACCCAGAGAAAAACCATGTTGCCGATCAGGTGCATCCAGCCGCCGTGGAGGAACATGCACGTGATAAGGTTGATCCATGACGGGATGGCAATGGTGTCTTTGTAGGGCAGTTCGACTTTGCGGAGGATCGGCTGGCGAAATCCGTCCACGAGGATGTGGCCGCGTCCATCAGTGATGGGGCGACTCGGCGCCTTTTCGATCATCGCCGTGCGAAGTTCGTCTTTCGAATCAAAGTACTCGGCGGGCACGAAGCCATACTTCCAAAGGAAGGGCTCGAAGTTTCGGCCTTGTCCGATCTCGACGAAGAAGACGAGGGCATTGATCGCGATTAGCGCGATCGTGACAAACGATGGATGCCAGGTGGGGTTGTCGTCGCGGATGGGGATCATGCGCTGGTGTCTTGACCTTGCGATGCCTCGGCCTGGCAGTCAAGTTTGCCGACGGTCAGCACCTTTACCGCGTGCTTGATGGCGGGCCCGATCAGATCGAGGCATTCGCGCACACCCTTGGGGCTGCCCGGGAGCATGACGATCAGCGAGCCGCCTGCCACGCCCGCGCCGCCGCGCGAAAGGATGGAGAGGGGTGTCTTGGCGAATGTGCCTGTTCGCATGATCTCACCGAAGCCCGGCAGCTCGCGTTCGATGAGCGAGCGGAGCGCCTCGGGCGTGACGTCGCGCGGGCCGATGCCGGTGCCGCCGGTGGTGAGGATGAGACGCGCCGCGCCGAGCAGCTTGCTGACGGTCTCGGCAATGATGGCAGCGTCATCGGGGATGATCTGACTGTGTGTGATCTGAAACCCGAGGCCCGAAACGCATTCGGCTGCGACGTCGCCACTGACATCGGTGTTTCCGCCCGATGATCGCGAGTCGGAGATGGTGATGATCGCGGCGGTCGACATGGGCGAATGGTAGTAGGGCGGTGGGGGAGTGGCAAAGGGAGATTGTTGCAGAGGCCCTAGTTGTGTTGATCAATCGTTGGGAGCCAGAATGTCACCGTGGTGCCGCGGCCGACCGTGCTGTCGATGGTGATTTCGCCGCCGAGCCCGAGGACGGCATGCTTGACGATGGCAAGGCCGAGGCCGGTTCCCGTCGCGTTCATGCTGCGAGACTTGTCGACTTGGTAGAAGCGTTCGAAGACGCGGTGGAGGTCTTCGGGCGGGATTCCGCAGCCGTCGTCCGTGACGGTCAGGGTGGTTCGGTCCGCTTTGGCACGCGCTTCGATGCGGACATGCCCGCGTGGCTCGATGAACTTCATGGCGTTGTCGATGAGGTTTTTCAGTACCAGTTCGAGCCAGCGGGAATCGGTCGTTATCTCGATATCGCCGCCGACAAAACTGAGGTTTGCGTTCTTGGTGCGCGCTTGTTCGGAAAAAGACTGGCGCAGGGAGGTGAACACCGCGTCAAGGGGAAACGTGGATATCTTTAACTCCGGAGAAATCGATTCGACGCGGTTGAGGTGCATGAGGTCTTCGGTCAGGCTGGACAGCCGTTCGATATTACGGTCGATCATGTCCATGAAACGATTGCGAATCGCATCGTCCAGGCCCTCGGAACGAAGCGTTTCAGCGGCGGCCCGAATGGCGGCGACGGGTGTGCGGAGTTCATGCGAGGCATTGGCCACGAAGTCGGCCTTCATGGCGGTGGAGCGGGCGATGTCGGAGATGTCGCGCACGCAGATCAGCCAGGCGATGGGAGTGTCCTTCTCCTCCACGCGCGTTATCACAACGTTGAGCGTGCGCGGGGGGAGCGGATCATCAATCACGATGACACGTTGCAGCTCGGTGCGATTCGTGCGGACTGCCTCGCTCCAGAGGCCGGAGAGAGTGGCCTGTTTGAGTCCAACCGTCAGCGGCCAGCCGATGAGGGTACTGTCGATGGCAAGCATTCGGCGGGCCGCGGCGTTGACCATCAGTACGACGCCTTGTTCATTGACAGCGATCACGCCTTCTTCGAGGTTGCCAAGAGTGACTTCCAGATCCTGACGCTGTTGTTGCACAAGGCGAAGGCGCTCGGCCAGGACTCCGCGCATGCGCTCAAGGGACTCCGCGACCTGCCCGACTTCATCATCGGCATCGGGCTCCACGTCGACGCGCGTTTCCAGGTCGCCGGTTGCCAATTGCTTGGCCCAGCGGCCGACGCGTTGGACCGGCTCGGCCAGCGTTCGTGAAATGACCCATGCGATGGAGAGTGCGAGCGATAACGCGACGCCAAGGACGATGGCGAACCACTTGGCTAATTGGAGTTGTCGTTCATGAATATCGGCGGCCGGCGCGGCGACGCGGACGACGGCAACAATTTTTTCGTCCACTCGCATGGGGACAGCCACATAGACGAACTGCTTTCCGACGGACGCACTCTGGCGTCGGTTTGCGCCGGTGTTTCCTTTAAGGGCTTCGATCACCTCAGGGCGGTTGGAGTGATTCTCCATGGTGATGGGGTCGGCGTCGGATTCACCGAGGACACGGCCGGTCGGATCGATAATGGTCACTCGAAGGCCGCTGTCTCGTTCGAGTAGCCGGCAATGCGCGGAGAGCGCAGAAGAGTCCGCAAAGGGCCATTTATCGCGGCAGGAGATTTCAGCGAGATGGGCGAGATGGCCCATCTGGGCGTCGGTGTAATTGCTGAGCCACTGGTCGGCGATTTCCCACGTGGCCACGCCGATCAGTGCCAGTGCGACGGCAATGAGCAGGCTGACCCGTGTGAAAATGCGCCGAAAGAATCGGCCTCGACCGGCAATTTCGGAGAGCGATGGCACGGGGGAATGATACGAGATTCACGCGTGGAGCGATGCGTCAGCAGGCCAGGGCGGCGCCCTGCCAGACGTCGGCAAAGCGATAACCGACGCCGCGGACCGTCTCCACGAGGTCCCGCTGGTCGCCGAGCTTTCGTCGGAGGGATGTGATGTGCACGTCGATAGTCCGATCGGTCACGGCGACGTCGGGGCCCATGGCCTTCGACATGAGCTGGTCGCGGCTGAGGACGCGGGATCGTGCGTTGATGAGGGCTTCGAGGAGCCGGAATTCAGTGAGGGTGACCGTCACCGGTCGGCCGTCGACCTCGACAGTATGGCGGCCTCGGTCGATCGAAACGGGTCCGGCCCGCAGCGTGAGTTTCTCGTCGGGGGCATCGGAGCGGCGTCTTAAGACTGCGGCGACGCGGGCCATGAGCACTTCGACGCTAAACGGTTTGGTTACGTAGTCGTCCGCGCCGATTTGCAGACCGAGTACGACGTCGTTTTCGGCGGAGAGCGCCGTGAGCATGATGATGGGGATGCCGCGCGTTGATGGTTCGCTTCGAAGCGCCATCGCGACCTCGCGGCCGTTCTTTTTCGGCAGCATGAGGTCGAGAATAATGAGGTCGGGCAGGCGCGTGCGCGCCATTTGCAATGCCGAATCTCCGTCGGCCGCGGTGAGGACGCGATGGCCCTTTCGTTCTAGGTTGAACTTGATGAGATCGGTCAAGTCCGCCTGATCATCCACAACAAGGATGGTCGAACCGGTCATGCAAATGCCCTTGTAACGTTCGAGATTGACGGAGGCACTTCCATGTGCCTCGATGCGTGTATGGTACCCGTGCGATTGGCGGCACGGAAGCGATTTGTGGATTCGCACGCATTGCACACGAATTGTGCACGTCGCGCATAACTAACGGCGAGAGCGAGACCTAGAGCGGTGGTGCCGAGAATACGCGGCGTTTAGCGCAATCTTAATTCGCGTGAACGCGTGCAAACCGCATCGTCCGCGGCTGATGGCCGGTTATTATCGCGGACGTGGGAGACATTGACGATCGGCCAAATCGGCGACTTCCCAAGTCATTGGGCGCGGTTAGAATCAGGCCGGTTTGAGTGAGAGTGGAACGGGGCATCAAGGAAAAAAGGGCGAATTCGTGTTCTCAATCATGCCTCGCGAGACCGGGTTCTTTAATCTCTTTGAAGAAGCGGCCGCTACGTTAGTCAAGTGCGCGGAAGCCTATTCCGACGCGCTGAAGGACTATTCCAGCCGGGACGAATACATCAACAAGATTCGTGAGTACGAACACGAGTGCGACTTCATCGTGCATCGGACACTCAAGAAACTCGACACAACGTTTATCACGCCGTTCGACCGGGAAGACATCCAGTCGTTGATGAAGGCAATGGACGACGTGATCGACGAAATCGATGCGGCGTCGAAGCGATTGACGCTTTACCAGATTCGGGAGCCGAGCGCCTGGCTGATGAAGCAGACGGAAATACTCTGCCGCTCGACCAAGCTTGTGGCCAAGGCGATTTCACGGCTGCGTAATCTGCGAAAGCCCAACGGGCTTCATGATGATCTGATCGAGATTCACCGGCTGGAAAACCTGGGCGACGACAACAACCACTCAGCCGTCGCGGATCTTTATGCGAATACGACGGACGCCATTTATGCCATGAAGTGGAAAGAGATCTACGACCTCACCGAAAGGGCCATCGATTGTTGCGAGGACATCGCAAACGTGATCGAGGCCATCGTCCTTAAGAACACCTGATCCATCACCGACGAACGCCGAACATAATGCGAGGCAAGACCGCCTGAGATGGAACCAACGCTTTATCTGATTCTCTTCATCGTTTTCGTCGCTTTGGTATTTGATTTCCTGAACGGATTTCACGACGCGGCGAACTCCATTGCAACGATCGTCAGTACGCGCGTTTTGACACCGACGCAGGCCGTGGCGTGGGCGGCGTTTTTTAATTTTGTTGCGGCGTTTGCCTTTGGCACTCCCGTTGCGAAGACCGTCGGCAAGGGTTTGATTGATGTGGCGTTCGTCGATCAGTACGTCATTCTCGGAGGGCTGACCGGGGCGATCATCTGGAACATCATCACGTGGTATTTTGGACTGCCGACCAGTTCCTCTCACGCCCTGATCAGTGGGTACGCGGGTGCCGCCATCGCAAAGGGCGGTCTCAGTGTGATGCTCTGGAAGGGGTGGATTCCGGTGATGGCGTTCCTTGTCCTGTCACCCACCATCGGCCTTATCGTCGGCTTCTTCAACATGGTGGCGGTGTCCTGGATCTTCC
>CAZSBF010000071.1:0-10290 GCA_964605185.1 uncultured Planctomycetaceae bacterium | reverse complement strand
GGCTGTTTCGTCGACTTCAGCTCATTTCCGCGGGGCTTTACAGCCTCGGGCATGGAGCAAACGACGCACAAAAGACCATGGGCATCATTGTGGCGCTGCTGGTGAGTGCGGGGAAGTCCGATTGGACCGAAGGCGGGTTCCACATGCTCGGCAACAAGCATGAGATTTCGCTTTGGATCATTCTCTCGTGTCACGTTGCCATTGCCCTCGGGACCTTTTTCGGCGGTTGGCGAATCGTCAAGACCATGGGGCAGAACATCACGCGGTTGCAGCCGGTGGGCGGGTTCTGTGCCGAAACAGCCGGCGCGATGACCATCATCGGCGCCGCGACATGGGGAATCCCGGTCTCAACGACGCATGCGATCACCGGCGCGATCCTCGGCGTGGGAAGTGCACGGAGCTTTCGGTCGGTACGGTGGATTTGGGGCGAGCGGATCATTATGGCCTGGATACTGACCATTCCGCTTTCCGCGCTGATCGGCGCCGCGGCCTACAAATGTGTCCACGTTTTCATAGAGCCGTGGTTCAAGTAGGCGCGCGGATTCGAAACCAGTGTGTTATTTCAGATTGCCCAGATTTGGTTTCGTGAGCAGCTTCTGCACGAGCAGATAGTTCGCGCCGTGATACTCTGTTAACTCACCACTGACAATGAAGACAACCGGTTTGCTGCCGCCGGCCGATGCGACTTCCATGTCTTCAAGCAGACGATTCGGAAGCAGGCGAATCGGCAATTCGGGCGCGCCCTGTCCGCGGCTTTCGAAGGCAAACGTGTAATAGTCGCCCTCGCGGGTCAGTCGCCCCGGGCGATCGACGAGGCGATATCCATCGGGGAAGAGGCGCGGCTGTACCGGGGCAATGGCATTCGGCGGAAGCGCGCCGGCCTCTACCGTCGATCGCTGCGTGACGCCCGGGCGGCTGGGGGCCACCATGCGGGCCGGCGCGTTGGCGTCCTTTGAAAGTTCTTTGAGGATCTCGGCGGGTGACGGCTCATGCGGCGGATCCATTTCGGATGACGAATCGGATTTTTTCTGGGAGTCCACCGCGGGTTGTGTGGTCGGTTCGCCCGTCGGCTCAGCGCGGAGCGACGTCACGACCCCGGCCGCGGCGAACATTGCAAGCGTCAGAAGTGTGATGGCGCGTGAACGCGATGCGTACTTATTAAACATGGGACAGGCCCTCGGTTAGTTCTTGTTCAATTCATCCAACAGCTTCGCACTATCGGTGACCGGTGCACGACAGGCAAAGTTGCGACAAACATACGCGGCCGGTTTTCCGCTTTGCGGTGACTTGCCCGCGAGAAGCGGGATCCGCTTCTGAAGCTCGGCCGCGCCCCGGTCATCCAGCAGAAGCCGTGCAAACACGATATTGGGAGTGTAGTTTCGCCATGCAGCATCGATCAAGCCGTCGAGCGCGGCGGCATCGGCCGAGTTCGCTACGAAGGCAACCTCGCGCGGGCCGCGATGATGGAAGTCGAGCGCGCTGAGCATCCGCTCGGCGCGGAAGGGAGATTCGTTGATCTGTTTGCTGAAGGCGTGCATCAGGCGTTGGGCCTCGTCGGCGAGGTCCTTGCGATCCAACAGCACGCTCAGGCGGAGCAGATTCATCAGTTGAATCGAGTTCCCCGACGGTGTTGCACCGTCGCCGGCGTCCTTGGCGCGGACCAGCGTCTTCTCCGCGTCGTCGGCGGAAAAGAAAAACCCGCCGTCCTTCTCGTCGCGGAAATGGCTTAGCACACTTGCGTTTAACGCTTCAGCGCGATCCAGCCACTTTGCATCAAATGTTGTTTCGTAGAGATTTAGCAGGGCCTCGATCATGAATGCATGGTCGTCGAGAAACGCGGGCGTGTGTGCCTTTCCCTGTCGACAGGTTCGCAGGAGTCGCCCGTCGCGCGTCAGGGTGGTGAGAACAAAGTCGGCCGCGCGCGTTGCAGATACGCGATAGCGGTCATCCCCGAGGATTCGAGCCCCCTTGGCCATGGCTGCGATCATGAGGCCGTTCCACGAGGCGAGAACCTTGTCGTCGAGGTGGGGCTTCACGCGCTTCTCGCGGGCGTCGAAGAGAATCTTACGCGACGTGGCGAGCGATTGTTCGAAGTCGCTCGCGGCCATGTTGTGTTGCTTGGCCACAACGTCGAGCGGCCGCTGAATGCGGAGAATATTGACGCCTTCCCAGTTGCCTGCGTCTGTTACGTCGTAGTAATCGCAAAAGACGGCACCGGCCTTTTCGCCAAGGCGTTGCATCACCTCTGCGCGGGTCCACACGTAGAACTTGCCTTCATGGCCCTCACTGTCGGCATCGCGGGTGGAGTAATAGCCACCCTCGGGGCTTTGCAGGTCCGTGATGACGTAATCAAGAATCTCGCGGGCGATACGGGCGTAGAGCGGCTTCTTGGAGAGTTGATACGCCTTGAGATAGATGTCGCTGACTAGCGCCTGGTCGTACAGCATCTTTTCAAAGTGGGGGGCAAGCCATTCGACGTCAGTGGAGTAACGCGCGATGCCGCCGCCGAGTTGATCGTAGATGCCGCCGTGGGCCATGCGCGTGAGCGTCACCTCGACGAGTTCGAGCATCTTGGCATTCTCCGCAGGCTTGCCATCCTGCACCGATTTATGATAAGCGCGGAGCAGCAGATCCATCGCCATCGACGGCGGAAACTTGTTCGTGCCGCCGCCGCTGATCCCGCCTTTTTCGGCGTCGAAGGCGCCAGCCAACATCTGCGCCGCCTTTCCGACGGTGTCGGGCGGCGGGATGGAATCGCCTGAATCGACGCTGGTCAGCGCCGTGACGGCCTCTGTGAGGTTCGCGGCTTGCGTGAGCGCTTTCTGTCGATCGTTCGTCCATGTCTCTGCAAGAAACTCGAGGACGCGTTTGAAGCCCGGTCGGCCGTAACGATCATCCGGCGGGAAATAGGTCCCTGCGTAGAAGGGCTTCTGATCCGGTGTGAGCCAGACGGACATCGGCCAGCCGCCCGAGCGCGTCATCGCCTGCGTGGCGGCCATGTAAATATCATCAAGGTCGGGTCGCTCTTCGCGGTCCACCTTGATGGCGACGAAGTGCTTGTTCAGTACCGCGGCGATTTCGTCGTTCTCGAAGCTCTCCCGTTCCATGACATGGCACCAGTGGCAGGCCGAGTAGCCGATGGATAGAAAAATCGGCTTGTCCTCCTTCTTCGCCTTGGCGAGCGCATCAGCACCCCATTCGTACCAATCAACGGGGTTGTGTGCGTGTTGCAGAAGATAGGGGCTCGTGGCGTTGATGAGGCGATTGGTATGGCGCGGGGCGGAGGTGGTGGTCATGGCAGTTTTCTTCCCGGGAGCCGAGCGGCCGTCCTCCGCGCATGAGGCACATGCCAGCGACAGCATCGTTATGAAACCTGTGATCAATCCGGCGCGCCGAAACACCGGGGAAGTATAGAGGTGGGCGCGGTGATGGGCCATGAAACGAGAACGCCCCGCGCCGAGGGGACGGCGCAGGGCGTGGGGAGAGACGGTCGCACGGTGGAACTGGTCAACCACCCGCGGCCATGTTTGAGAATTCAATGCGTGTGATATAAGCAGTGGCGGTTTGCTTCACGGGGGAAGACTCGAGTGAAACGAGGATAATCGGCCGGCCATCCTGAATGCTGCCGCCGAAGGACTGCTTGATTCGATGTAACATGGCAGCTTTGTTGTCCGGTGTGAGGTTGATACTCGAATCGTCATGCGTGGAGATTTCAACATTTATCCGAATATCACTCTGACCGGAACCATCGCGCGACTTGTGTCGGGCGAACTCCACGCCGCAGCCAACATCCTGGTATTGCACCGTGGTCGTTTTGGCGCCACCTTGAGAAACCATGCCCGATGGAATCGGAATGCTCGAGCCCATGCGCGTTTCCTGTCCCGCGTCGAGGTCTATTCCCTGATCGAGCGAAAATAGGTGCTTGGCCGATCCGAGTTGTGCCAGGTGCTCCAAGAAGGCCTTGTCATCCGTCGCCTTGCTTGCAAGCGCGACCGACGAGACCTCAATTGATCGTTGTGTGGGGACGTCAACCTCATAGACCGTCACACGCGCCTGAGTGTGTCCCGTGTCGGTTCCCGAACTCCGCGCATCGGCGACGTCGAACGTGGCGACCATCGCCTTCAGCGTCACGAGGGCTGCGGGCTCAGCGGTAATGACAAGGGTCGCCGTCCGGTCATCCACGGTGATGCCGGGTTGTGATTCGGACGGAAGCTGTTGCGAGGCAACTTGCCTGAGCAAGTGCTCGATGTCCTTGGCGCGGGCATTCTTGAGTCGAATGGTCTCGGTCTGGCGCGGTTTGGCCTCGGCACGGTCGAGTTCCTTGACGATCGTTCGCGCTCTTGCGAGCGCGTCTGCGCTTCCGGTCATGACCAGCGTATTCGTCTCTCCGTCGGCAATCACCTTGAATGGACCGCACGCCGGCGTCGGCTCCATTGAGAATACTTCGCTCAGCGACTTGGCCATGCCACGTACATCGACGGTCCTCAATCGGACGATTGCGGTCTCGCGCGGCTCGATCGAACGCTGCTTGGTTGATGCATCGACCGCAGAGGGTTTCTCCTCCGGTGTTTGGGCCAGTGTTGCCGGCAGGGCGATGATCCCGGCGAGTGCAATCAGTGGAAGCAGGGCGCGCATGGGCAGACTCCTTTCGGTTGCGTGAAATGCGATTGCATGGTCCGGCGATTCGGACCCTTCAGAATGGCAATCAATCCCTTGTACGCCGACATTCCGGGGCGGATGCAGGGAAAAGGACCGATTATCGCGTGGGCTTCGCAGTTGGTGGGCGATATCGAAGCTGCTCCAGCAGCGATTCGATCCGGAGGTGCTGATCCAATGATTGAGTGACGACGAGTGTGTCGCCGACGATGGTCACACTGCCAAGCCCGCCGAACTCGCGCCAGGTGGGGCGCGGGGCGACGTTGTGAACCGCGCCGGCGATTTGCTCCATTCGTTGCGCTGTCAGGCGATTCTTAAGGTCATCCGCAATCGTACCGGCCTCCTCGCGCGGGCCGACCCTGGTGCGCGGATATCGCCAGGAAGGAGCGAAGACCGCAAAGTTGGCTCGCCAGAGTCGCGTGACGGCGGATTCGAGTTCCCCGCGTTCGGTTTCAGTGAGCGTGGTCGGCAACAGGTCGGCGCAGCGATAGACGCGTGTTTCGATCTCGCGCGAGAGGGCGAGTTCCGTCGTGATTCGCACGACATCGCCCTGCACCACATACGCAAGTGCGGCATCGGGGCGTCGGACCGACCGCAGGACGGCATCAAGCGCGGTCCTCGCGGGAACGGCCTGAAGCGAGAGCGTGACCTTCATGTCGCCTGCGAATTGCCCTTCGCGAAGCGCGGGCCAATCGATGAGCATGTTCAGGCCGCTGCGTGTGGCGATGTCGTTCAGCGCGGCGCCGAGAGGGGCGCGCGTCAGTGCAAGATTGATTTTCAAATCCAGGGCGCGATGGGCAGGCAACGCGGAATCAGTGGTCGGCCCGGCAAACGTCGCTGCGGAAAGCACCGCGAACACGACGGCAGCAAGCGCGGAAATGGTGCGAATCATGATGAACCCCTCCCAGATGCAACATACTCAATTATACCGAATGGGCGGGGCCGCTTTCTCGCTCCCGCTCGCAATTCCAGCACATATCAAAGTTGCCGGGGTTGGATTCCGAACAGCCCGGACAGGTCCATTCGACGTCCGCGTCGGCGTTTTCCGGCGGCGGGGGGAGTTCGAGATTCAAGCGCACGCGGCGGAGCAGGTCGAACACCTCGAAGTAGCTCTCACGCGGCACACAAAGCTGACCGGGAGCCTTCGATTTTGCGCCGACTGAAATCATGACCGATTCGGTGAGCCCGCTTTTTTCCATGAATGGGATGTGATAGCGGTTCATCAACGCGCGCACATCCTCGTCGGCGATGATCGCTCGGCCGTCCATGAAGACCTGCGGAAATTCGCCGCGCGGGATGAACTCTTCCATCGTGAACGCGCGGCCGCACTCGGGGCAGACCAAACGCGGCAGCCCGGCGAGAAGATAGCTGCATGACGGGCATTTCAGGCCGTAGTCGGGCACGCGAAAAGTCGGATCGTCGGGGCTCATCGTCACGGATTGTATCGTGAAAAGAAGTTGGCCCGGTCGCTGGATTTGTGGGTCCGAGCGACCGGGCCAGAGGGTGGAGTGGGAGTTTTGATGTCACGGGCTAATCGTGCCCGGTTTAATCATCTATTGTGTCGGCCGTTCGTTTTATTTCGGCCGGGTTGTTCATAGCCTTCATTAACGGCGGCCTTCGTGGTTTCTCACGAAGGGGAATTCCTTATTCTTGTCAGCGGTTAGACACTCTTCACCGCACGAGGTTAGCGGTGTCTCCAATCATTAATACGCGCTCACGGCTCAAAAGTTCCACTTGTTTTAGAAAATTTTCCGTGCAGCGGGCCTTGGCAGGGTCGATTTTCCGCAGGGTCTCTAGGGTTTCAGAGACGGCCGGCAGAGCGAACAAGCCGCGACCGATGCCGCCGACGCTGGTATCAACCATTTCGTCCTTCTCCTTATTCCCGCCGAAGGCCTCGGCGAAGATGTCCATAAAGGTTCGCGGCGGCGGAAAGACGCGGAGTTCATAGTCGCTGCCCAGTTCAGCCTCGCTCGCAGTGTGTTTGATGGCGTCGGCAAATCCGCCGAGTTTGTCGACAAGGCCGATCTCCAGGGCCTGCTTGCCGGTATAGACGCGGCCGCCGGCCAACGGTTCGAGATCGCCCTTGATCTTCTTGCCCCGGCCTTCCATGACGCGGTCCTTAAACTCGCCATAGACGCGGTTCATCATGGTGGTGATGAGGGATCGCTCCTCGTCGGAGAAGCGGCGGTTCGTGTTCATGATGTCGGCGTGCTTGCCGCGTTTGTACTCAAACATGCTGATGCCGGCCCAATCCCAGATGCCTCTGGTGACGATCTTGCCGCCGACCACGCCGATCGAGCCGGTAATGGTCGAAGGCTCGGCAAAGATGGTGTCGGCCAGTGTTGAAACGTAGTAGCCGCCGCTGCCGGCTACATTGCCCATCGAGACGATGAACGGTCGGCCGGACTTCTTGAATCGCTTGGTCGCTTCACAGATGACGTCGCTGGCAATCGCCGACCCGCCGGGTGAATCCACGCGAAGGATGAGCGCCTTCACGTTCTTGTCGGCTGCGGCCTGAGCGATGGCCTTGCGGATCGTGCTGGAGTGCGCTCCGGTGGAGCCGCCGAAAAGGCTCGGTTCGGCCTCGCCGCCGCTGATGGCACCTTCGACATAGACCACCGCAATGGCGGGCTTATCACTTGTTTTCTTCGGCTTCATCATGTCGCCGAAGAGTTTGAACACGCCGAATGGGTTGTCGAAATCGATTTCCGGCCCCTGTTTCTTGCCGTATTTCGACGTGATCTTCGCGTCGGAGAAGTTCTTGCGAAGGCTCTTGAGGAAATCCTCGCGATACTGCAGCTTGTCCACGAGCTTCGCATCGAGGGCGTCCTTCGCGCTGAATTCGCATCGGTCGATCAACCGGCGAACCTCGCCCGGGTCGAGGCGGCGATTCTTCGCGACCTCGGAGACAAGCGTTTCGAAGATGCCGTCGAGCAGTCGGTTCGTCTGCTCCTGGGATTCCTTGCTGGGGCCGGTCAGGTAGAAGGGTTCACCGGCCGATTTGTAGGCGCCGCAGTGGATGATGTCGGCCTCGCAGCCGATCTTGTCGAGCATGCCTTTGAAATACATGGCCTCGCCGTGGAGGCCGTGAAACATCACCTCACCGGTCGGCATGAGGACGAGCTTGCTCGCGGATGACCCGAGTGCAAGCGTGCCGGGGCCGAGCGTTTCGCTGTAAATCCATACATCTTTTTCCGCGGCCTTCAGCGCCTCAATCTGTGCGCGAATCTCCTGAATCTGTGCGAAGCCGAGTTGGGCCTCTTCGATCTCCAGCACAACGCCACGAACGTTCTCGTCGGAGCGTGCTGTGCGCATTCGTTCAAGCAGGTCGAACATATTCAGCGGCGTCTTTTCGCCGAGAAGTTCGCCCATGCCGAACATATCCGGCGCTTCGGGTAGGGGGCCCTTCAGTTTGAATACGGGGACAATGTCCGTCTCTTCCGCGCGGATGGATGGTGACCATGCGGCAAGCAGGACGAGTACGGCGGCTGCGGGTTTTGTGAGACGAAACATGTCGGATTCCTCCAAAGCGATCTGTAAAGGGGCGTCGGCCCTTCCCAATTCCACGGTCGGCTAAACGCACGGCCGACAGGCGGTTCACGGTGGAATAATTCGTCAGGATTATATTGGGGATGGCCGACTGGAGATTTTGGGGAAAATTCGACGCGAACCGCGTTTAGACGCTTCCGGAGCCGACAACCCAGAAGCGGTTTTTCCCCGCCTGCTTCGCAGAGAGCAATGCCGCGTCGGCGGCCTCAATGAGTTGGTCGGCCGATTGGGCCTGCCAAGGGAAGTGGGCAAGTCCACCGCTGATGGTCAGATGGCCGACGGCTTCAGGGCCGAGCCGGGGAAATGCGTGCTTGCGGAGCGCCTCTCGAAATCGTTGCAAAACCGTGACGATTCCTTCGGGGTGTTGCGACCCCGCCACGCGCGGCCCTTCCGGGCTCCAGAAGACGACGACAAACTCATCACCGCCGTACCGCGCCACCATGTCACCCTTGCGGCAACAATTTACGAAGAGCTGGCCCACGTCGCGGAGGATTTCATCGCCGGCGTCATGGCCGTAGGTGTCGTTGTAGCGTTTGAAATCGTCGATGTCGAAGACCAGTGCGGTGACGGTCGACCGGCTGCCGCGGGCATCATCTAGTGACCGATTGAGAAAGTCGAGCAACTGCCGTCGATTGGGCAACCCGGTCAGGTCGTCGGTGTTGGACAGGCGTCGCCACGTTTCCGAGCGGCGGCCGGTGTCGTGCATCCGCGCGAACAACACGGCATAGTGCCGAAGCTTGGCGGTATCTTCATGGGTGTAGCCACCGGTGCGTCGCGGTCCGACGCGAATCTGCCCGATGCGCTCATCGCCGAGAACGATCGGCTCGACCAGAATCCCGTCAAAGGCACCTGCGTCGTTTGGTTTGATGGCCGCGTGCCCGGTTCGACCCGACAGCGCCACGGTCGCACTCTCTGCATTCAGCGCCGTGCAGATCAACGAAGCCATCGCCTCCAACACAGCGGGCGAGCCTTCCGCGAGCATCGGCAGAACATCCGCAAGTCGGGCAATTTCTTCAACCGACGGAATTGGCGCCACTACCGGCGCTTCGGTCCACCGCCGCTGCGTTCGTCGCGATGGAATGCGAAGCGAGCGCTCCAGATCGACGGAGTCCGGCGGGAAAATGATGTAATCATCGGCACCATGCCCGAGCAATCGTCGTCCGACCTGTTCGTAGGCCGGTTCACAGCAAAACACGATGGGGATCTCGCCCGCGACGGATTTCATCGCCGTCAGCGCGGCCTCGAGTTTGCGACACGTGGGATCATGGCCCACCAGCACGGCGCGGGTGGGGCTGCGTGGAATTTCCGCCACGGCCTCAAGGTAAGAATGCACACCGTCAATCCGTTGCGGGGCGAAGCAATCGGCCACAACTGGACCGAGTCGCTGCAAATCAGCGACGACCAGCAGGCGGCTTTCAGTTGGCGAGGCGGCGGGTGTCACGGCTTCGTCCCCCCGTTTTCGTCGCCTTCATCCAAAAGCGTCTCAAGTTCTTCGGGCGTCACGTCTGCGGCCCGCGGTGCCGGTTCGGCTCGGGAACCGGGCGGCAAACGGCTGGGTGGTCGACGGGCCGGCATTCCCTCGGAATTCTCCGCCATTCGATTTCGCACCGCGTCGTGCAGCGAAACTTCTCCCTTGATTGTTTCGAGCGAATCGGTGGAGAGCGGTCGCCGCGGTTGCTCAACCACGGGCGCGACGGGGTCCTGAACGATGGCGTTCATCGGCGCGGGGGCGGATTCGACGATGACTCCACTCGATGCCGACGCCGCCTCAATAATGGAGGCAATCTCGATGGTCGGCAGATCGGGCCGGCCAAGCTGCACCAGCGCCTGAGAGGTGCCATTAAGCCAGGGTATGTCGATCGTGACCTCGGGGAAGTAGCGAGGAACCAGTTGATGAAGCGATAGCTCGACGGTGTCGAGGCTTCGCACGTCCAGCAGAACGCGACTGAATCGCTCGCCAATCGAGATTCTGGCCATCGCCGAATACACGTCCGCCACCAGTTCAACCCGCGCCCCACTTTCCACGAGCGGGTCCATCGCTTCGCGCAGGGAATCCGCACGGGCATCGGACACCAGCAGGTACAT